>NZ_JBEYCF010000018.1:0-135551 GCF_040632605.1 Streptomyces sp. NPDC019224
GCCGCGGTAGCCGGGGCGAACCCCGGCTGCCGCGGCACTACTCATGCCCCGGCCTTCCGGAAGACACGTGTGCCCACCGTCACGGCCGACGCCGCGAAGCCCAGGGCGACCAGGACTCCGTACAGCATGTGCCCGGTGGCGTACGAGCCCACGTACGCGTCCCGGACCGCGTCCACCAGGTAGCGGAACGGCGTGAAGCGCGAGAGGACGTCCAGCCATTTCGGGCCGAGCGTCATCGGCAGCATCAGGCCGGACAGCAGCATGGCCGGCATGGTGAGCGAGTTGATGACGGGCCCGAACTCCTGCGGCGTCGAGACCCGCATCGCGAGTGCGTACGAGAGCGAGGCCAGCGAGACCGTCAGCAGGCCGACGAAGACGAAGCCGATCAGCACCCCGGCCAGCGGCGCGCGCAGCCCCATCAGTACGGCGACGAGCACCAGCAGCACCGCCTGGAACACGAACAGCAGCGCGTCCCGCAGCACCCGCCCGAGCAGCAGCGCCGCCCGGCTCACCGGGGTCACCCGCATCCGCTCGACCACCCCGGTCGACTTGTCGATGATGAGGCCGAAGCCGGCGAACGAGGCGCCGAACAGGGCGAGCTGGAGCAGCAGTCCGGGCACCAGGATCTGCCAGGAACCGGCGGCCCCGCCGAGCGGCAACTCGGTGAGCAGCGGGCCGAAGAAGAGCAGGTGGAGCAGGGGCATCAGGATGCCGAAGAGGATCTGGAACCTGGAGCGCAGGGTCTGGCGGGCGTAACGCCCGAAGATCAGCGCGGTGTCGTGCAGCAGCATGGCGTTCCTGAGGGAGGTCAGACCGAGAGGGGAGCGATGTCGGCGGCGGGGGCGCGTCCGGTGAGGGCCAGGAAGGCGTCCTGGAGCGTGCCGTCGGGTGAGCCCGCGTACCGGGTCTTGAGGGCGGCCGGGGTGCCCTCCGCCGCCACCAGGCCGTCGTCGATGACGACGAGCCGGTCGGCGAGCGCGTCCGCCTCGTCCAGGTAGTGCGTGGTGAGCACGACGGTGGTGCCGTGCGCGTCGCGGAGCCGGCGCACCAGGTTCCAGAGGTCGGCGCGGCTGCCCGGGTCGAGCCCGGTGGTCGGCTCGTCCAGGAAGAGCACGGCGGGGCGGTGGGTGAGCCCCATGGCGATGTCGAGGCGGCGGCGCTGACCGCCGGAGAGGGCCGCGGTCCGCCGGTCGAGCAGGTCCGACAGGCCGAGTTCTCCCGCGAGTTCAGCGGCCCGGGCGACCGCGGCCGCCTTGCCGAGCCGGTACATCCGGCCCTGGGTGACCAGTTCCTCCCGCACGGTGGTGTGCGGGTCCACCCCGCCCGACTGGGCGACGTAACCGCACTGTGCGCGTACGCCCGCCGGGTCGGCGACCAGGTCGCGGCCGGCGACGGTGGCCGCGCCGCCGGTGGGGGAGAGCAGCGTGGTGAGCATGCGCAGGGTGGTCGTCTTGCCCGCGCCGTTGGGGCCGAGCAGGCCGACGATCTCGCCGGCCGCGACGGTCAGGTCGAGGCAGCGGACGGCCTCGACCGGGCCGGAGTCGCCCATGAAGGTCCGGGCGAGCCCGGACGTACTGATGACGGTCATGTGCCCCACGAAAACAGAGTCACTGAAAAAATGCAATGACACCAAATTCGTAGGGACACCAGACGATCTACCATGGACCCATGGCTGAGGGACTCAGGGAGCGCAAGAAGCGGCAGACCAGGCAGCACCTCTCGGACGTGGCCACCGGCCTCTTCCTGGAGCGGGGCTTCGACGCGGTGACGGTCGCCGAGATCGCGCACGCCGCCGACGTCTCGGTCAACACCGTGTACAACTACTTCCCCGCCAAGGAGGACCTGTTCCTCGACCGCGGCAAGGGCGTCGTGGAGCGCCTCTCGCGGTACGTCAGGGGCCGCGACCAGGGCGAGTCCGCGGCCGACGCCGTGCTGCGGGAGCTGCGCGTCCAGGTCGAGAGCGTGTCGCCCACCGTCGGCCTGATGGAGGGGTACGCGCGCTTCATGCGGGTCATCGAGGAGGCCGACAGCCTCAAGGCCCGCCTCTGGCACATCCAGCAGGAGGCCGCGCAGCACCTGGAGGCCACCCTCGTGGAGGTGAGCGGCGCCGGGGCGGGGGACCGCGCGCCGGTCCTGGTGGCCGGTCAGCTCTCCTGGGTCCACGGCACCCTCATGGGGTACATCGGGCAGGAGATGGTGGCCGGCCGCAAGCCCGCCGAGGTGTCCCGGGACGCCCTCGTACTGCTGGACGACATCGAGGACCTGCTGGGCGAAAAGGTGCTCAACTACGCCCGGCGCCCCGCCGAATGACACCTCCCGGTGTGATGTCCGTCATTTGAGACGTGACGCGCATCTCTTCGCGGCCCCAGCGCCCGCCACGGGTACTAACCTCCGCCGGAGGGCGTGGACGAGAACCGCCGAACACATACAGAGGGGTGCCAACGTGGCCAGGAAGCTTGCCGTCATCGGAGCCGGACTCATGGGGTCCGGCATCGCGCAGGTCTCCGCCCAGGCGGGCTGGGACGTGGTGCTGCGCGACGTGACCGACGAGGCTCTGGCCCGAGGCCGTGACGGCATCAAGGCCTCCTACGACAGGTTCGTCGCCAAGGGCAAGCTGGACGCCGCCGACGCCGAGGCCGCACTCGGCCGGATCACCACGACCACCGACCTGGACGCCGTCGCCGACGCGGACGTCGTCGTCGAGGCCGTCTTCGAGAAGCTGGAGGTGAAGCACGAGATCTTCCGGTCCCTCGACAAGATCGTCCGGGACGACGCCGTGCTCGCCTCCAACACCTCCGCCATCCCGATCACCAAGATCGCGGCGGTGACGGAGCGCCCGGAGCGCGTCGTCGGCGTGCACTTCTTCTCGCCGGTCCCGATGATGCAGCTCTGCGAACTCGTACGCGGCTACAAGACCAGCGACGAAACCCTCGCCACCGCGCGGGAGTTCGCCGAGTCCGTCGGCAAGACCTGCATCGTCGTCAACCGTGACGTGGCCGGCTTCGTCACCACCCGGCTGATCTCGGCGCTCGTCGTCGAGGCCGCCAAGCTGTACGAGTCGGGCGTCGCCACGGCCGAGGACATCGATGTCGCCTGCAAGCTCGGTTTCGGCCACGCGATGGGCCCCCTCGCGACCGCCGACCTGACCGGGGTCGACATCCTGCTGCACGCCACGAGCAACATCTACACCGAGTCGCAGGACGAGAAGTTCGCCGCCCCGGAGCTGATGCGCCGGATGGTCGATGCAGGTGACATCGGGCGCAAGAGCGGGCAGGGCTTCTACACCTACTGATCATTTTCGGTCCGGTCCGGCTGATCTGCTGTCAATCAGGCCGGGTGCCGTTCGGGGAACACCGTCCCGAACCAGCGGATCCACCCGGGTCCGCGGCCGTCCCACATCACTCCTCGGAGTGAATTCGGTATCGGTTCGCTTACAGACGGCAACTAGCCTGTCGCTGCCGCAGTCAGTTGGGGCAGAGACAGTTTCGGACAGACGGACCGGGCCACGGAGCATTCCAGGGGAGCGCATATGCACATCAGGGGCGACCACGCCGAGCTGGTCGTCGGGGGCCGCCTCGACGTCCGAAGCGCGGCGGACGCCCGTACGGTCCTGCACTCGGCCCTCGACGGCGGCGCCGGGGATCTGGTGCTCGACCTGACCGAGCTGGATTCGTGGGACGCCACCGGACTCGGCGTCATCATGGGCGCGCACCGCAGGGCCGGCCGCGCCGGACGACGCCTCGTGCTGCGCGGTGTGCCTCCGCAGATGCAACGCCTCCTGGTGGCCACCCGGCTGCACCGCATCCTCGCCATCGAGGGCGGAATCGCCGCGGAGTCCCTGCCGCGCGTCTGAGCGGACCCGGCCGGCACGCGCCGTGTCCCCGTACGGACCGTCGGTGACCGTACGGTCCGAGGGGGCGTCCTGCCGGTCGGGGGCGGGGCGCACAATCCTCACGAGACCGTGATCTGTGGGGCGGCGTGCCACCCCGGGTGTTCATGGATACTGTGCGGAGGTTTAGGGTTCGGCCGTCTGCCGATTGACGGACCCACCCGGCGGACACCGGACCGTGGGCGGCATCTGGACGTGCGAGGCCGGGAGGGACAACCGCGCTCGACGCGTCTTGGGGGCTTTGGCGATGGACCCGATACACCGGGGGCCGGAAGAGTTCGGCCGCGACAGCAAGGGCTTCGGAGAGGAGGCCGGCCGGCGCCGGCCCTCCCGCGACCCGCTGACTCCGGATTTCGGTCAGCAAACACCGCAACAGGCCCGGGTGGTCACCCTCGTCGCCGGCGATCTGCTGCTCACCGTCAACCCGGTCGACGGCAGCGAGGTCGAGCTCTGCCCGCCCGGCGAGCGGCCGGCCACCCCCGTGCGCCGCACCCCCGCCGAGCGCGCCGACCGCGCCCGCGCCGCGGCGCCCCCCGTGCCGCCCGGCCCGCCCGTCCCCGAACTGCCCCTGCTGCGGCGCGACACCGAACGTGAGCGGCTGACCCGGCTGCTCGCTCGCGGCCGCTCCGTCCGGCTGACCGGACCGGCGGGTTCCGGCCGTACCGCCCTGCTCGACGCCGTCGCCGCCGACTGTGCGGATTTCGCGCCCGACGGGGTCGTCCGCCTCAGCGGCCACAAGCGCACGGCCACCGACCTGCTGTACGCGCTCTTCGACGCCGTCCACGACGCGCCCCTGTACCGCCCGGACCGGACCCTCCTCCTGGAGGCGCTGCGGACCACCGGCGCCGTCGTCGTCCTGGACGACCTGGAGTTCGGCGGCGCGGCCCTGGACGAGCTGCTCGACGCGACCCCCGAGTGCGCCTTCCTGCTCGCCGCGACGCCCGACGTCGCCGCGCCGGGCACCGACTCCCACCTCGACGAGGTCTTCCTCACCGGCCTCGACCGCGCCACCTCCCTCGACCTGCTGGCACGGGTCGTCGAACGGCGGCTCACCGAGGAGGAGGCCAACTGGGCCGGAGACCTCTGGTTCGAGTCCGAGGGCCTGCCCCTACGGTTCGTCCAGGCCGGCGCGCTGCTGCGCCAGCGCGACCAGCTGCGCACCGACCCGACCGCGTACGACGCGTACGGCTACCGGG
The DNA here is from genome assembly GCF_040632605.1 of Streptomyces sp. NPDC019224. Lineage (NCBI taxonomy): Bacteria > Bacillati > Actinomycetota > Actinomycetes > Kitasatosporales > Streptomycetaceae > Streptomyces > Streptomyces sp. NPDC019224. Next base: position 5,086 of record NZ_JBEYCF010000018.1, read on the forward strand.
AGAACCGGCCCGCCGATGCGCCGTCGGCGCCGGAAAGGGCCGGGGAGGACGAGGTGCCGCTGCCCAGCCTCGGCGAGGGCGCGGCGCCCGCGGCGCTGCTCGCCTCCCGGCTGAGCGACGCCGCACGCGAGACGCTCCGCTTCGCGGTGGCGCTCGGCGGCGAGGTGCCGCACCAGGCGCATCTGCCGGCGCTCGTCGGGGACACCCACGCCGACGCCGCGCTCGGCGAGCTGGCCGGCTGCGGGCTGCTCTCCCCGGCCGGCTCCCGCTACCGGCTGGCCGCCGGGGTGCCGGCCCAGCTGCTGGCCGCCGGTTACGGCGACGACGCCGTCGACCGGGCCCGCACGGCCGCCCAGCACTACGCCTGGTGGACCGGGCACCCCTCCGTCACCCCCGCACGGGCGGCCGCCGAGGCCGACGCGATCATCGCCGCCATGACCCAGCTCGTGCCGGGGGAGGGGGCGGGCCGGACGAGCGCCGCCGTGCTCCTCGCCCGCAGCGCGGCGCCCGCCTTCGCGGCCGGGCTGCACTGGGGTGCCTGGGAGCGGGCCCTGCGGATCGGCCAGGAGGCCGGCCGGCTCGCCGGGGAGGTCGCGGAGGAGGCCTACTTCCACCACGAGTTGGGCGTCCTCGCGCTCTGCACCGGCCATCCCGACCGGGCCAGGGCCGAGCTGGAGACCTCCATCAGCATGCGCGGCGCGCTCGCCGACAAGAGCGGTGCGGTGGCCGGGCGGCGGGCCCTCGCCCTGGTCGAGGACCGGTCCGGCGGACCGGCCGCGAGCCCGGTGCCGGGTGACGGGAGTGCGGCCGGGGCGTTCGAGGCGACGCCGCCGCTGGGGGCACCGGCCGTCATCCCGGTCTCGATGCAGCGCGCGCTGGACGACACCGCCGTGGTGCCGCGGGTGCCGGCGGCGGCCGGCGAGGGGGCCCGGCGGGGCGGCCCGGCGGCCCTCATCGGCGGGGCCCGGCGCAACCTGGTCGCCGTCGGGGCGGGAGTCCTGCTGGCCGGAGTCCTCGGCACGGTGGTGACGCTCGGGCTGACGTCGAGCAGTGACCCGCAGGGCGGCGCCGGTACGTCGACCGAGCAGGAGGTGCCGGAGGACGACAGCATCCACGACGCCGAGGTGACGATCGGCGAACCGGCGGACGCCCCGCCCACGACGGCCGTGCCCTCGGGCCCGGGGGTCGCGTCGGTGTCGGTGACACCCGGGCCGACCGGGAGCGGATCGGCGCCGGCCGGTGGGGGCGAGACGGTCTCGCCCTCGTCGTCGGCGAAGCCGGAGGAGACCGGGAAGCCCTCGGGGGCGTCGTCGCCTTCCTCGTCCTCGTCGTCCTCGTCGTCGACCGGGTCGACCGGATCGTCCGGGACGCCGACGACGTCGCCGAAGCCGACGCCCACGAAGACCGCCACCACGCCGACGCCGGCGGAGACCGAGTCCCCGAGTCCGGAACAGCCGGACCCGGAGGAGCCGCCGACGAAGCCGGATACGCCCGAGGCGGCGGGCGGGTCCTCGATGGCGGCCGGCGGGGGCCCCTCGGGGGACTGACCTGCCCGACGGGGTTCCGCTCCCCGGCCCGGGGGTTCCGCCCTCGGTCGCGGGACGGGCCGGGGAGGGCCGCCGGGCCGGAAGCGGTCCGGCCGGGGGAACGGGCCGCCCGGGCCGGGGCTCAGAACAGGCGGAGCTTGTCGTCCTCGATGCCTCGCATCGCGTCGTAGTCCAGGACCACACAGCCGATGCCGCGGTCCGTGGCCAGGACGCGGGCCTGGGGCTTGATCTCCTGGGCGGCGAAGATCCCCTTCACCGGGGCCAGGTGCGGGTCGCGGTTGAGCAGTTCCAGGTAGCGGGTCAGCTGCTCGACGCCGTCGATGTCGCCGCGGCGCTTCAGCTCGACGGCCACCGTCTGCCCGTCCGCGTCGCGGCACAGGATGTCGACCGGGCCGATGGCCGTGAAGTACTCGCGGCGGATCAGCGTGTAGCCCTCGCCCAGGATCTCGATGCGGTCCGCGAGCAGTTCCTGGAGGTGCGCTTCCACGCCGTCCTTGATCAGGCCCGGATCGACGCCCAGCTCGTGGGACGAGTCATGGAGGATTTCCTCCATGGTGATGATCAGTTTTTCGCCCGCCTTGTTCACCACGGTCCAGACGCCCTCGGCGTCGCCGCTGCCCTCCTTCAGGGTGCAGGGCGGCGACATCCAGTTGAGCGGTTTGTACGCCCTGTCGTCGGCGTGAATCGACACGCTCCCGTCCGCCTTCACCAGGATGAGGCGGGGAGCGGAGGGCAGGTGGGCCGTGAGCCGGCCCGCGTAGTCCACGGAGCAGCGGGCGATGACGAGACGCATGGTCGGCAACGCTACTCGACGACGGGGGCCCGGCGCGATTCACCCATCTGCAACTCCCGCCCCTTCCGGAGTTGACGCTTTCTGTCTTGCCCCTCTTTGAACCCCTTCGTTATTGGCCGGTTGTGTTCCCAATCTCCTGGTGCGGCCAGGACTGCGCCCTTACCGTGGATGCAGGAGGTCGCCGTATGTGCACGCTGCGTCGCCGCCCTCCTTCCCTGCCCGTAAGGCTTCGGCAGCCCGCCGGGGCCGCGAGAGGAGAACCCATGTCGCTCGACGTCTCACCGGCTCTGTTGGAACAGGCCGAGCGAGGCGAGGTCGACGAAGCCGACTTCGTCGACTGCGTCCGGACCTCCCTGCCCTATGCATGGGAGATGATCAGCTCGTTGGTGGCTCAGCTGAAGGTCGACGGTGGGGAGTTCGCCGACAACCAGACGCCGCCGCCCAACGAGCAGGCACGTGGTCAGCTGCTGCGTGCGCTCGCGAGTGATGCGATACGCGGCGCGCTGCAGCGGCACTTCGGGGTGCGTCTCGCATTCCAGAACTGCCACCGCGTCGCGGTGTTCCCGCTGGACGCCTCGGTCGACGAACGACTGGCCAAGTTCACCTCGGTGAGGGGCCAGTTGCTCAACCAGTCGCCCGAACTACGGGACTGCTGAACGCTTCCGTCGCCGTTCCGGGCCGCGGGAGGTGCAACTGGTCCGGGGCGGCGGCTCCGTACGCACACCGCCGTACACCCGTCCGTCCGTGCGCGGAGGTCATTCGAGGAGTGGCCGTACCTCCGTGCCCAGCCGCGCTACGTTCTCCTCCGTGGCCATGAGATCTCCGGAACCCTCCACCAGGAGCGCGAAGCGGGTGATGCCCGTGCGCTCGGCGGTGGCCGCGAGGCGGTCGGCCGCCAGCTTCGGTGTGCCCACCGGATGAAGACCGCACAGCAGCTCCGCGTAACCGACCGGGTCCCGCATCACGCGGTGCCGGCCGTCGACCGTCACATGCGCGTCGAGCCCCTGGCGCAGCCAGCCGGGCATCGCCTTCACCAGCGTCTCGACGGCGTCCTCGGTGCGGTCGGCGATCTGGGCCACGCCCGCCGAGACGTGTCCCGCCCCGCGCACCCGCTCCGGCGCATGGCCGGCCGCCAGCGCGCGGGACCGCCAGAGCGCCACCATCTCCGCCTTCTCCTCGTCGCCGCAGTGCATGCCGAGCAGCATCGGCAGGCCCTTCTCGGCGGCGAGCTCCACGGTCTTGCGGGAGGTGCACGCGACGATCACCTCGGGCCCGCCGGAGCCGCTCTCGCCGTCCGCGTCGAGCAGTTCGTCGGCCCGGGGGACGACCGCCACCTCGCGGAAGCCGTACCGCTCGCCCCGGCCCGCCACGCGCGGCTCGCGCAGCCAGTCGAGCAGGAGCCCCAGGGCCTCCGGGAAGCCCTTCTCGTACGCCTCCAGGCCGCCGCCGAACACCTCCAGGTCCACCCACGGACCGCCCCGGCCCACCCCGAGGCTGAACCGGCCTCCGCTGGTGAGGTGGAGCAGCGCGGCCTGCTCGCCGAGCGCCACCGGGTGCTGTGTGGGCAGCACGCTCACCGCCGTACCCACGCGGATGCGGCGGGTGCGGCCGAGCAGCTGCGCGGCCAGTGTCACGGCCGACGGGCACACCCCGTACGGCACGAAATGATGTTCGGCCAGCCAGACCGAGTCGAGCCCGGACTCCTCGGCGACCTCGGCGGACCGGATCGCGCGGTGCAGCGCTTCCCCCGGCCCCTGGCCCGGAAACTGGGCCGCCAGTACGAACGTTCCGACACGCATCGTCGATTTCCTCCTTGCGGCCGACGCGGCTCTCCCCTGCTGGCAACAACGTCTGACACGTGCCAAAGGCACGGTCCGGCGCGGAGTTGTTGCGATTTTCCGGTAACCCGCAGCCCCGTGAGGCCCTGAATGACGGGTGCCCCGCCCGAATGGCCCTACGCTGGACGGGTCCCGCCCAGCCCGTTACGTGAGGTGAAACGTGTCCCCGCGCCGCAACCGCCCCCGAGGCGGCGAGAGCCGCAACGACAGCGCGAGCGCGGCGGGGGACCGGTACGGCGGGGGCGGGCGCACGGAGGAGTGGCAGGGCGAGGAGTGGTCCGTACGCCCGGTCAGCGGCGCGAGCGCGGCCGGCAAGCGCTACCGCTGCCCCGGCTGCGACCAGGAGATCCCGTCCGGCGTCCCGCACCTGGTGGCCTGGTCCGAGTACGGCGGGATCGACGACCGCAGGCACTGGCACAAGGCCTGCTGGAACGCGAAGGACCGCCGCACCACACGGGTGCAGCGGTCCAGGAACGCGCCTCGGTACTGACCGGCCGGGAGGCCCCGGCCCGGCTCAGACGTCGCGCTGGTTCATCGACAGGTACGCCCCGCCCAGGGCCACCGCGGTCACGCCGAGGATGATCCACAGCGGGTCCCAGCCGGACGGGCCGCCGGACGAGGTGACCGAGTTGTCGTAGAAGACGCTCAGCTGGTTGGGGACCGAGTACTCCAGGAGCTTCTCCTGGAGCGTCGACAGCGACTCGGCGAACATGAAGAGCGCCAGCACGAGCGGCAGCAGCACCACCCCGATCATGAGGGTGATCGCCCCGGCGGAGTGCCGGATCAGCGTACCGACCGCGAGGGCGAGCAGCCCCAGCGTCGCCACGTAGAGACTGACGCCGACCGTGGCGCGCAGCCACTCCTCACCGGTGGGCGAGGGCGCGTCCAGCATGGACGACTGGATCAGGGCGACCAGCGACGTCATCACCGTGGTGAGGACGAAGGTGAGCAGGAAGAAGACGAGCGCCTTGGCGCCGAGCACCCGGCCCCGGCTCGGGCAGGCCGTCAGCGTCGTACGGATCATGCCGGTGCCGTACTCCGAGGCGATCGTCATCACGCCGAGCGTGATCACGCAGATCGTGCCCAGCAGCACCCCGAAGAAGCCGAGGCTCAGTACCGGGGTCCCGTCCATGTTCGAATCGGACGCGGAGACGGCGACGGCCGCGAGCACCCCGATGACCAGCAGCAGCGCGGTCATGACGCCGAGCGTCCACATGGTCGAGCGCACGGACCGGATCTTGGTCCACTCGGAGGCGATCGCGTCACCGAGCGTCGCGGGCCGCACCGGGATCGGCGAGGTGTAGGAGCCCTGAGGCTGCTGGAACGCCTGCTGGTACGCCTGCTGCTGGGGTGGGGCCTGCTGGTACGGCGTCTGCGGCGCCGGCGGCGTGGTCATCGGGGGTCCTCGCTGGTGTCGCGCTCGGTCAGGTCTGCGGGGGCCGCGGCGGTCTTCGCCGGGGCGGGAGCGGTGGGAGCCGGTGCGGGGGCCTGGGCCGGGGGCGTGGGCGCCTGCGCCGGGGCGGCGGGCGCCGGGGCGGCCGCGTACGGGTTCTGTCCGGGCGGCGGCGGGGCGTACCAGCCCTGCTGCGGCACGTCCGGGACGGGCTGCGGTGGCGGCGGGGCGTATCCCGGCGGCTGCCCGTAGCCGGCGTACGGCGGCGGCTGCTGGAGGTGGGCCTTCTGGTCGACCGTCGAGCGGTAGTCCACGGCGCCCTGCGTCATCCGCATGTACGCCTCCTCCAGGGACGCCTGGTGCGGCGACAGCTCCCACAGCCGGACGTCCGACTCGTGGGCCAGGTCGCTGATCCGGGGGAGGGCCAGGCCGGTGACCCGCAGGGCCCCGTCCGGCTCGGACAGGACCCGGCCGCCCGCCTCGGTCAGCGTGGCGGTGAGCTTCTCGCGCTGGTCGGGCGTCTCGTCCGGGACGCGGACCCGGGCGAAGTCGGCCGAGTTGGCCGAGATGAAGTCCGTGACGCTCATGTCGGCCATCAGCTGGCCGCGGCCGATCACGATCAGGTGGTCGGCGGTCAGGGCCATCTCGCTCATGAGGTGGCTGGAGACGAAGACGGTACGGCCCTCGGACGCCAGCATCCTCATCAGGTTGCGGACCCAGAGGATGCCCTCCGGGTCGAGGCCGTTCACCGGCTCGTCGAAGAGCAGCACCTGCGGGTCGCCGAGCAGCGCCGCCGCGATGCCCAGGCGCTGGCCCATGCCCAGCGAGAAGCCCTTGGAGCGCTTGCGGGCCACGTCCTGGAGGCCCACCACACCCAGCACCTCGTCGACCCGCGCCTCCGGGATGCCGGCCAGCTGGGCGAGCGAGAGCAGGTGGTTGCGGGCGCTGCGGCCGCCGTGCACGGCCTTGGCGTCGAGCAGGGCGCCCACCTGGCGGGGCGCGTTCGGCAGATCGCGGAACTCATGGCCGCCGATGGTCACCCGGCCGGCCGTCGGCCGGTCCAGGCCGAGGATCATCCGCATGGTCGTCGACTTGCCGGACCCGTTGGGACCGAGGAAGCCGGTGACGGCACCCGGCCGCACCTGGAAGGAAAGGTTGTACACGGCCGTCTTCGCGCCATAGCGCTTGGTCAGGCCGACTGCCTCGATCATGCTCCAGCCCCATCGACTTATCTGTCGTCGGGGCACACGCCGTCCGGCCGTACGCCCCCGTATGAGTGAGGAGGATATCCGCGCCTTGACGGTTCCGGCCAAGCCGTTACCCGGGTGGGTCCCGCCCGGCCGGGGCCCCGCCCCGGTCAGGCGTCCCGCTTCCTCAGTACGAAAAAGCCGCCGGTCACCGCGGCCGCCACCCAGCCCACCATGATCAGCAGCCCCGCCCACGGCCCGTACGGCGCCGGGTCGCTGTTCATCGCGTCCGGCACCACCTGCATGATCTTGGAGCCCGCCTGGTCCGGGAAGTACTGGGCGACCTTCTTGGCGCCCGGCACCGCCGACAGGATCTGCGAGACCAGGAAGAAGAACGGCATCAGGATGCCCAGCGACAGCATGGAACTGCGCAGCATCGCCGCCACCCCCATGGAGAAGACCGCGATCAGCCCCATGTAGAGGCCACCGCCGACCACCGCCCGCAGCACGTTGTCCGCGCCGATGTCCGTACGGTGGCCGCCCAGCAGCGCCTGGCCGAGGAAGAACGTGGCGAAGCTGGTGACCAGGCCGACCACCAGAGCCAGCACCCCGGCCACCAGCATCTTGCCGAACAGGAAGGTCGCCCGCTGCGGCACGGCCGCCAGCGAGGTGCGGATCATGCCGGAGCTGTACTCCGTACCGACGACGAGCACCCCGAACACCACCATCGCCAGCTGGCCGAGGATCATCCCGGAGAAGCTGATGAACGTCGGGTCGAAGGTGGCCCGCTCCGCCTCGGAGAGCTCGTCGAACTGGGCGTTCATCACCGCGCACAGGGCAGCGCCCATCGCGACGGTGACCAGGAACGCCGAGATCAGCGTCCAGGTGGTGGAGGAGACCGTGCGGATCTTGGTCCATTCGGAGGACAGGACCGCGGGGACCGAAGCCATCGTCACGCCCCCTTTCCGCTGCCGGGCCGCTGGTTCCAGGGCTCGCCCCACCGCGGGCCCTCCCCGGGCGGTGCGCCGCCGCCCGGCTCCGAGTGGGCGTGGTACTCGACCGAGCCCGCCGTCATCTGCATGAACGCCTCCTCCAGCGACGCCCGCTGGGTGCTCAGCTCGTGCAGCACGATCGAGTGCCGGGCGGCCAGTTCACCCAGGTCCTCGGTGGTGGCGCCGTCCACCTCCAGCGTGCCGCCCGCCGCCTCGACCGCGACGACGCCCTCCTCGTGCAGCACGTCGCGCAGCCGCTCCTGCTGCGGCGAGCGCAGCCGGACGTAACTGCGGGAGTTCTCCTGGATGAAGTCGGCCATGGACGTGTCGGCGAGCAGCCGGCCCTGACCGATCACGATCAGATGGTCGGCGGTCAGCGCCATCTCGCTCATCAGATGCGAGGAGACGAAGATCGTCCGGCCCTGCGACGCGAGCGTCTTCATCAGGTTCCGGATCCAGTGGATGCCCTCGGGGTCGAGGCCGTTGACCGGCTCGTCGAACATCAGGATCTCGGGATCGCCGAGCAGCGCCGACGCGATGCCGAGGCGCTGGCCCATGCCCAGCGAGAAGCCCTTGGACTTCTTCTTCGCCACCGCGGTCAGCCCGACGGTCTCCAGCACCTCCGACACCCGGCTCCTCGGAATGCGGTTGCTCTGGGCCAGGCAGAGCAGATTGTTGTACGCGCTGCGCCCGCCGTGCATCGCCTTGGCGTCCAACAGCGCCCCGATGTATTTCAGGGGTTCCGAGAGGTCGCGGTAGTGCTTGCCGTCGATGCGCACGGCACCACTGGTGGGGTTGTCGAGATCGAGCATCATCCGCATCGTGGTGGACTTGCCCGCCCCGTTGGGGCCCAGAAAACCCGTCACCATTCCCGGTCTGATCACGCACGACAACCGGTCGACGGCGACCTTGTTCCCGAAGCGCTTCGTGAGGCCATCGAGCTCGATCATGCGTTCACGCTAGAACGACCGCGTGCCCGGCGCCACCACAAGGGCGGCCCGGGCACACGGGGGAGTGCGCGGGTACTGCTCCCGGAATCAGCGGGTCTGCTGGGCCGGGACGCCGCGGGAGGCGGGCTCCTCGTCGGCGGGGGTGCCGGCGGCCGCCACCGCGGCGCCGGTCAGCGTCGCCAGCATCTCGCGGACGTTGGTCAGCTGCGCGTTGATCGAGTCGCGGCGGTTGGTGAGGGCCGCCAGCTCGCGCTCCGACTCGCTGCGGATGCGGTCCGCCTTCGCGTTGGCGTCGGCCACGATGTCCTCGGACTGGCGCTGCGCGGTCTCCACCGTCTGACGGGCCCGGCGCTCGGCGTCCGTGCGGAGCTTCTCGGCCTCCAGGCGGAGCTGCTCGGCGCGGTGCTCGATCTCGGCGAGACGCTTCTCGGCCTTGGCCTGACGGGACGCGAGGTCGCGCTCCGACTGGTCGCGGCGCTTGGCGAGGTTGGTCTCGAAGTCCGCGGCGGCCTGGGCGGCCTTGGCGCGCGTCTCCTCGAAGAGGGCGTCGGCCTCCTCCCGCTTCTGGGCCGCGTCCTTCTGCGCGTCGGCGCGCAGCGCGGTGGCCTCACCCTTGGCCTTGTCGACGATGCGGACGCCGTCGTCCTCGGCCTTGGCCTTGCGCTCGGCGGCGAAGGTCTCGGCGTCGTTGCGCACCTGCTGGGCGGCGGACTCGGCGAGCTCGCGGTGCTGCTCGGCGGCGCGGCGGGCCTCCTCGCGCAGGTCCTTCGCCTCCTCCTCGGCCAGGCGGAGGATCTTCTCCACACGCGCGCCGAGACCCGCGTACGACGGCTCCGCGTCGTTCACCTGGGCCTGGGCGTTCTGCGTTTCGAGGTGCAGCTCCTCGATGCGCTTTTCCAGCGATGTGATGCGGGCGAGAGCACTATCACGGTCGGCGACGAGCTTGGTAATGCGGTCATCCACCTGACCGCGGTCGTAACCACGCCGCACGAGTTCGAAGCCGAAGGGGGAGGAAGGGTCACTCATGGGGATCCTGTCGAAGTGAGACCGGTGAGGTGATAGAGGGAATCCTAGGGGCCGAAACGGCGTGTCATCGAGTAGATGCCAGTTTGGCCTGGAGAATGACACCCCTTTCGGGTGGCTGAATACCCTCACCCTTGCCACCCGGACGGCTGACGGGCCATGCGGAACCACGGACGACGGCCGGTCGGCTACCCATCGGACGGCTTGCCACCCGATCGAGTGCCCGCCGAGGCCCCGGCCTTGACACCTCCGGCCGATGCGGCGCCCCCGCCCTTACCGCCCGCCGCCGGTGTCTCGAAAGACTCCAACGCCTCCAGCACGTCCTGGACACGGGAGATCTCCGTGTTGATGTCCTCGCGCCGACGCACCAGGACCTCCAGCTCGCGTCGGCCCTCGTCCACCATCCGCTTCGCCTCGGCCTCGGCGTCCGCCCGCAGCTTCTCGGCCTCGCGCACCAGGCTGGCCTTCTTCTGCTCGGCCTCCTTCAGCAGCGACTCCGCCCGCTTCACAGCGGCGATCCGGACCTTGCTGGCCTCCGAGTTGGCGTCCGCGAGCAGCTCCTTGGCCTTCGCGGCAGCCTCCTCGCGCTGCTCGGTGGCGGCCTTCATCAGCTTGTCGACACGCTCGCCGACCGTCTTGACCTGCTCGGCCGTCTCCCGCCGCGCCCGGTCGTGCAGCTCCTGGACCTCGGCCTCCACCCGGGTCCGCAACTCCTCGGCCCGCTCCCGGATCTGGGTGGCGTCCCGGCGCGCGCCGACCAGCAGCCCGTCCGCGTCCGTCCGGGCCCGCTCCACCAGCGAGTTGCCCTCGACGGTCGCCTCGGAGGTGATCCGCACGGCCTCCTTGCGGGCCGCGCCGACCATCGTGTCGGCCTGCTCCTCGGCCTCGGTCGCGGCGCGCAGCGCCTCCTCCCGGGCCTTGTCGATGAGCTGGTCCGCCTGCTCGGCCGCGTCCGCCCGGCGCTTCGACGCCGCCTCGCGCGCCTCGTCCAGCAGCCGGTCCGCCTCCTGGCGCGCCTCGGCCCGCATCCGCTCGGCCGCCGCCTCCGCGTCGGCCCGCAGCCGCTCCGACTCCTCGCGGGTACGCGCCGCGTGCTCCTGCGCGGAACCCACGGCGGCCGCCGCCTCCGCGCGCAGCCGCTCCGCCTCGCCCGCCGCCTCGTCGCCGACCCGGGCCGCCTGGCGCTCCGCCTCCGCGCGCAGCCGCTCCGCCTCGGCGGTCGCCTCGGACACCAGCAGGTCCGCCCGGGCCGCCGCCTCGGTGCGCATCCGGTTGGCGTCCTCGCGGGCCTCCGCCCGGCTGCGCGCCGCGTCCTGCTCGGCCGACGCGAGGGCGTCCGACGCCTCGGTGCGCATGCGCTGGCTGTACTCGGCGGTGTCGGCGCGCAGCCGCTCGGACTCCGCGATGGCGTCGGAGACCGTACGCTCGGCCATCGCCTTCGCGGCGTCCGTCTCCTCCTTGGCCACCTGGCGGATACGGGAGGCGTCCTCACCCGCCCGCTCCCGCTCCGCGTGCGCGTCGGCCCGCAGCCGGTCGGCCTCCTCCTGGGCCTCGGACCTCGTCCGCTCCGCGACGTGCTCCGCGGTGGAACGCAGCCCGGCGATCTCCGCCTCGGCCTGCTCCTGGAGCCCGCTGACCGCGTCCCTGACCTGCTGGGCGGTCTGCTCGGCCGCCGCGACCAGCTCGGCCGCCCGGCTCTCCGCCTCGCCGGTCAGGCGCTGCGCCTCGGCCTGCGCCTCCTCGACCCGCTTGCGCGCGGAGGCCAGCAGCTCCTCGCTCTGCTCGCGGGCCCGCTCGCGCTCCTGGTTCGCCTCGGTGCGGGCCGCGTCCAGCGTCTCCTCGGCCTCGCGCCGGCGCCGGTTCGCCTCCTCCTGGGCGGCGGCCAGCGCCTCGGCGGCCTCCGCTCCCACCCGCTCCGCGGCGGCCGCGGCCTCCGACCGCATCCGGTCGGCGCTCTCCTGCGCCTCGGTCCGCAGCCGCTCCGCCTCGGTGGCGGCCTCGGTGCGCAGCCGTACGGCGACGGACTCGCTCTCGGCACGGGACTGCGAGGCGTCCGCCGCGGCCTCGTCGCGCAGCCGCTGGGCCTCGGCCTCGGCCTGCTCCCGGAGCGTCCGCAGCCGCTCGGCGGCCTCGGCGCGCAGCCGCTCGGACTCCTCGCCCGTCTCGCGCCGGATGCGCTCCGCTTCCGTACGCGCCTCACCGAGCGCCTGCTCGGCGGCGGCCAGCCGGGTCTCGGCCTCGCCGTGCAGCCGGGCCAGCTCGTCGGCCGCCTCCGTCTGCCGGGCCGCGACCGCGCGCTCGGTCTCCGCGCGCAGTCCGGCCGCGGCCTCCTCGGCCGCGGTCCTCGCCGCCTCGGCGTGCTCCTCGGCCTCCGTGCGCAGCTGCTCGGCCTCGGCGCGGGCCCGGTCGAGCGCCTCCTCGGCCTGCTTGCGCAGGGCCGCGGCCCGCTCGGCCGCCTCGCCGCGGACCCGCTCGCTCTCGGTGCTCGCGGCGCCGCGCAGCTCCTCCGCGTCGGCCTTGGCCTTCGCGAGCAGCTCCTCGGCGGTCTTCGCGCCCTCCTCGATCTGCTGGAGGGCCTCGCGGCGGGCCTCGCCCCGGATGCGCTCGCCCTCGGCGACCGCCTCGGCCCGCAGCTGCTCGGCCTCGCCGCGCAGCCGGCGCGCCTCCTCCTGCAGCTCGACCGTCTTGGCCCGGTACTCCTCGGTGTCGTCCTTGGCCGCGCCCTTGAGCTGGTCGGCCTGCTCGGCGGCCTCGCCGCGCAGCCGGTCCGCCTCGGCCTCCGCCTCGCGGCGGATGCGCTCGGCCTCCTCGCCCGCCGCCCGGGTGGCCGTCCTCGCGTCCTCGGACGCCTTGGTCAGGATCTCCTCGGCGGACCGGGCCGCCTTCGCGAGCTGGGCGGCCGCGTCCTCGGCGGCGGCGGTGCGCGCGGCCTCGGCCGCCTCGGCGCGCAGCCGCTCGGCCTCGGCGCGGGCGTCGGCGAGCGCCTGCTCGGCCTCCGCCTTGAGGGTCTCGGCCTCCTTGGTCGCCTCGCCGACCAGCCGGGCGATCTCCGTCTTCGCCGTACGGGTGCGCTGCTCGTTCTGCGACTCGGCGCCGGCCAGCCGCTTGACCGCGGCCTCCTTGGCCTCGGCGAGGACCTTCTCGGCCTCGAGACGGGCCTCGCGCAGCCGGGTCTCGGCCTCCTGCATGCGCTGCTCGGCGGCCCGGTTCAGTTCGGTGGTCTGCTGCCGGGTCTGCTCGGTCTCGGCGGTCGTCGACAGCCGCAGCCGCTCGGCGTGACTGGTGGCCTCCTGCGCCTGCTCCGCCGCGACGCCGAGCATCCGCTCGGCGTCCTTGCGGGCGCGCGTCAGGATCGACTCGGCCTCGGCGCGGGCGGACTCCGCCTCCGAACCGAGCCGCTGACGCGTCTCGTCCGACAGCCGGGCGGCCTCGGCCCGGGCGGCGGCCAGCGCCTGCTCGGCCTCGGCACGGGACTCCTCGAGGAGGCGGCGGGCCTGCGACTCGGTCCGGGCCCGCAGCTGCTCGGCCCAGGCGACGTTCTCGTTGACATGGGACTCGACGGTCTGGCGGCGCTCCGCCAGCTCCTGGTCGAGCCGCTGCCGGCGCTGCACGGCCTCGTTGTGCAGCTCGGCCTGGAGCCGGGCCTGGTGCTCCGCGTGCTCCTGGAGGATCCGCTGCGTCTGCGCGCGGGCCTCGCGCAGCTCGCGCTCGGCGTCGCTGCGCAGCTGCTCGGCCTGGATCTGGGCGTTACGGAGCAACTGCTCCGCCTGGTAGCCGATGTCCGCGCTGTCGTACGCGGGACGCATCGCCAGACTGCGCCGAGCCTCGTGCAGCTTGGCGCGCAAGACCTCGACCTGGTAACCGAGGTCCTCGGCGTGCTGGACGGCCTTCTCCCGGTCGGTCCTGAGCCGGTCCATCTCGGCCTCGAACCGCGAGAGATGGTCGTCTTCAGCTCGGTGGCTCTCCTGGCGTTCGTAGCCCCGCACTGCGCGGTCCATCCTTCCCCGAGCTCTCAACTCTTCCCCGAGCTCTCAACTTCGTTCGAGCAGGGGATGCCCCACTGAGCAGGGAAGACCCCGACCCTGGTCGCAAACTCCACACGAGTGCCGTCCGCCGGTGAACGGCCCCCCGGGGAATGGTGACAGATCAACGGCTGAGGACGCGGCGCGGCCCCGACCCGGCCCCGGCCCGGAACAGCCCACTCTACCGGGCCGGTCCGGCTCGGGTCAGTGCTCCGTCTTCGCCGTGACCAGTTCGGTGAGGACGCCGTGGCAGTCCTTGGGGTGGAGGAAGGTGATCCGGGACCCCATCGACCCCGTCCTGGGCTCGTCGTACAGCACCCTGACCCCCTTCCCGCGGATGTCCGCGGCGTCGGCGTCGACGTCGGCCGTGCCGAAGGCGATGTGGTGCACGCCCTCCCCGTTCTTGGCCAGCCATTTGCCCACGGCGGAGTCCTCCCGGGTGGGCTCCAGGAGCTGGAGGTAGGAGGCGCCCCCGTCGGACGTATCGTTGATCTTGAGCATGGCCTCCCGTACGCCCTGCTCCTCGTTGACCTCGGAGTGGAAGACCTCGAACCCGTAGGTCGAGCGGTAGAACTCGACGGTCGCGTCGAGGTCGAAACAGGCGATCCCGATGTGGTCGATTCGCGTCAGCATGGGACCAGTGCAGCGCGCTGCGGATGGTTACGCAACGTGCGCGCGATCACACCCGCTGCCGGATGACTGGACGGGTACCGCTCAGTACATTCAAGTAAACCCTCGTTCACATCCAACCCAAGGGGCTGTGCCTCATGTCAGGAACGACCGGTACCACCTCCGTGATCGTCGCGGGCGCCCGGACGCCCATGGGCCGGCTCCTCGGCTCCCTGAAGAGTTTCTCCGCGGCCGACCTCGGCGGCTTCGCCATCAAGGCGGCGCTGGACCGGGCCGGCATCGGCGGCGACCAGGTCGAGTACGTGATCATGGGCCAGGTGCTCCAGGCCGGCGCGGGCCAGATCCCCGCCCGCCAGGCCGCCGTCAAGGCCGGCATCCCGATGAACGTCCCCGCGCTCACCGTCAACAAGGTGTGCCTCTCCGGGCTCGACGCCATCGCCCTGGCCGACCAGCTCATCCGCGCCGGCGAGTTCGACGTCGTCGTGGCGGGCGGCCAGGAGTCCATGACGAACGCCCCGCACCTGCTCCCGAAGTCCCGCGAGGGCCACAAGTACGGGGCGATCGAGATGCTCGACTCGATGGCGTACGACGGTCTGACCGACGCCTACGACAACATCCCGATGGGCGAGTCCACCGAGAGGCACAACACCCGCCTCGGCCTCGACCGCGCCGCCCAGGACGAGATCGGCGCCCTGTCCCACCAGCGCGCCGCCGCCGCGCAGAAGAACGGCCTGTTCGAGGCGGAGATCGCCCCGGTCGAGATCCCGCAGCGCAAGGGCGACCCGGTCCTCTTCTCCCAGGACGAGGGCATCCGCCCCGAGACCACCGTCGAGTCCCTCGGCAAGCTGCGCCCGGCCTTCGCCAAGGACGGCACGATCACCGCGGGCACCTCCTCGCAGATCTCCGACGGCGCCGCCGCGGTCGTCGTCATGAGCAGGGCCAAGGCCGAGGAGCTGGGCCTGGACTGGATCGCCGAGATCGGCGCCCACGGCAACGTGGCGGGCCCGGACAACTCGCTCCAGTCGCAGCCCTCGGGCGCCATCCGGCACGCCCTGAAGAAGGAGGGCATCGGCGTCGAGGACCTCGACCTCATCGAGATCAACGAGGCGTTCGCGGCCGTCGCCGTCCAGTCCATGAAGGACCTCGGCGTCGGCTCGGACAAGGTCAACGTCAACGGCGGCGCCATCGCGCTCGGCCACCCCATCGGCATGTCCGGCGCCCGCGTGGTGCTGCACCTGGCGCTGGAGCTCAAGCGGCGCGGCGGCGGCACCGGTGCGGCGGCGCTGTGCGGCGGCGGCGGCCAGGGCGACGCGCTGATCCTGCGCGTTCCGGGCAAGTAACGCGGTACGAGAACAGACAGCGAGCGGAACGGAGCGGTGATGGTGGACGTCCCCACCCTGGTGGAGCAGGCCCGCGCGGGCGGACCGCGGGCGGTGGCCCGGCTCATCTCCCTGGTGGAGGGGGCCTCGCCGCAGCTGCGCGAGGTGATGGCGGCCCTTGCGCCGCTGGCGGGCAATGCCTACGTCGTCGGCCTGACCGGTTCGCCGGGCGTCGGCAAGTCCACGTCGACGTCGGCGCTCGTCTCCGCGTACCGGAAGCAGGGCAAGCGGGTCGCCGTCCTCGCCGTCGACCCGTCCTCGCCGTTCTCCGGCGGCGCGCTGCTCGGCGACCGGGTCCGGATGTCGGACCACGCGTCCGACCCGGGCGTCTACATCCGCTCCATGGCGACCCGCGGCCACCTCGGCGGCCTCGCCTGGGCGGCCCCGCAGGCGATCCGGGTGCTGGACGCGTCGGGCTTCGACGTGATCCTGGTGGAGACCGTGGGCGTCGGCCAGTCGGAGGTGGAGATCGCCTCCCAGGCCGACACCTCGGTCGTCCTCCTCGCCCCCGGCATGGGTGACGGCATCCAGGCCGCCAAGGCCGGGATCCTGGAGATCGGCGACGTGTACGTCGTGAACAAGGCCGACCGGGACGGCGCGGACGCCACCGCCCGCGAGCTCAACCACATGCTGGGCCTCGGGGAGTCCCGGGGCCCCGGCGACTGGCGGCCGCCGATCGTGAAGACGGTCGCCGCCCGGGGCGAGGGCGTCGACGAGGTGGTCGAGGCCCTGGAGAAACACCGGGCGTGGATGGAGGAACACGGCGTTCTCGCCGAGCGGCGCGCGGCCCGTGCCGCCCGCGAGGTCGAGACGATCACGGTCACCCGCCTCCGCGAGCGCATCGGCACCCTGCACGGCGACCGCCGTCTCGACGCCCTCGCCGAACGCATCGTGGCCGGCCGCCTCGACCCGTACGCGGCGGCGGACGAACTGGTGGCGGGGCTGACGGGCGGGAGCTGACGGGCGGGAGCTGACGGCCGGGGCCTCCCGTACGCGGCGTGCGGGCCGCGTCCGGGCCTCCCGTACGCGCCTCGACTCCCGCACCCCCGTGGCAGGATGGCCGCCGGTCATGCGCACGAGGGGGGAAGTGGCACATGCTCGGTCCGCTCAGGGACGACTCGCCCAGGACGATCGGCCCGTACACGATCCTGGCCCGGCTGGGCGCGGGCGGCATGGGGGAGGTCTTCCTCGGTGACCGGGGCGACTCCACCGCCCCCGTCGCCGTCAAGACCGTCCGCCGCGACGTGGCGCAGGACCCCGCCTTCCGCAGCCGGTTCCGCCGCGAGATCACCGTCGCCCGGTCCGTCACCGGCAACCACCTCGCCCCGCTGCTCGACGGGGACGCCGACGCCGAGGTGCCCTGGCTCGCCACCGCCTACGTGGCCGGGCCGACGCTGTCCGCCGCCGTGCGCGGAGCGGGCGCGATGGACGAGGCGGAGGTGCGGATGCTGGGCGCCGGGATCGCCCGTGCCCTGGCGGCCGTGCACGCGGCGGGGATCGTGCACCGGGACGTGAAGCCGGGCAACGTCATGCTCGCCGCCGACGGCCCCCGCCTCATCGACTTCGGGATCGCCCGGGACACCGGCGCCACCCCGCTCACCACCACCAGCCGGATGGTCGGCAGCCCCGCCTTCATGTCACCGGAGCACGTCGCGGGCAGCGGACGCGTCGTCCCGGCCTCCGACGTCTTCTGCCTCGCCTCGGTGCTCTGCTTCGCCGCCACCGGGCGCGACCCGTTCGGCGACGGGCCGGTGGCGGCCGTCCTGTACCGCGTCAAGTACGTCGAGGCCGACCTCGCGGACGTGCCCGAGGCGCTGCGCGCGGTCCTGGCGGACTGCCTCACCGCCGACCCGGCCGCCCGCCCCACCGCCGCCGGACTCGCGGAACGGCTCGCGCCCGGCGCCGCCTCCCGGTGGCCCGCCTCGGTCGGCGGGCAGATCGCGGAGTACGAAAGGGAGTTGGCTCGCGTCACCGCACTGGGCGGGCCCCTGCTGCCCGGCTACACGCCCACCCGGGCGGCCACCGGCAGTCTGGCCGCCCCGCACCAACTGCCGACGCGCGGAACGGACTTCGCCCCGGGCCTGCACCTCGCACCCACCCAGGGCCCGGGCCTCGCCGCGCCCCCGCGTCGCCCGGGACGCGGCCTCGCGGCGGCCCTGGTGTCCCTGGTCCTGCTGGGCGCGGCCACCGGCGGGTACCTGGCGTGGCGTGAGCGCGGCCCGGCCGAGGGGGCGCCGGGCGGCAGTGCGCAGGCGGCCACCATCGTGGCGGGCGTGGGCGAGAAGGGCGGCCCGGACGCCTCGGGCACCGTCCCGTACGGCCGCGACGTACGCCCCACCGGCTGGAAGAAGCCCTGGCGGGGGAAGTTCGCCGAGCCCCCGCTCGGCTGCTCGGCGGGCCGTGACGTGCTGGTGTGCCGGCTCGTCGACGGCACGTACGAGGCGCTGTCGGCGGCGGACGGGCACCGGATGTGGACGCTGGACACCGGGAAGTCCTCCCGCTCGGCGGGCTGGGGCCCCCGCGGGCAGTTCTTCATGCCGGCCGGTGCCACCCTTCCCACGGTCCATGACGACACCGTGCTGCTCGCCGCGGCCGACCGGCTCCAGTCGCTGGACGCGCGCACGGGGAAGGTCCGCTGGGAGGCCAGGTCCGGAGGCGCGCACGGCCTGGAGAGTGCCCCGGTCGTGGCCGGCGACCTGGTCTTCGCCTCCACCACCTCGGCGCCCGAGGGTGCCGAACTCGGCGCGTACGACCGGAGGACGGGCGCCGAGAAGTGGCGGAAGCCCTTGGCCGCGGAGGACATATCCAACGCCCAGAAGGGAAACTTCTGGCCGGTCGCCACCGATGGCGAAGTCCTGTACGCCATCGGTGAGGAAGCACCGAAGGCGTATCGTCCGGCCGACGGCGAACTGCTGGGCACGGCGGGCGGTCAGGCGGTGCAGGGGGAGGGCAGCGGCCGGAACACGGGATGCGGGGAGCTTCGGGTGCGAGGCCGGTTCGCGTTCTGCACGACGATCGTTCCCACCGGCGACGATCTGTCCGACCCGGGCAGCGAGGAGATCTCGGTGCTGCGCTTCGGCGCGGGGGATCTCGAGGCCCGGGGCCGGCTGCCGCTGGGGTCCGATCTCGCGTCCGACGCCGAACTGGCCGCCCTCGACGGCCGCGTGGCCGTGCTCCGCACGGGCGGGACATCCATGGAAAGCGGGACCGGCGAGATCGTTGTGGTGGGGCAGGAGAACGGCCGGATACGGGGGCGGTTCCCGCTCGGCACGAAGCCGGAACCGGGAATGAGCAACCCCGTCTCCACGCCCCTCATCGTCGCCGACACGGTCGTCTGGGCCGACAGCACGACGCTGTACACCGTCCCCCTCCGCCCCGACGGCACCACCGGCGCCCTGGCCCGCACCCGGATTCCGGGCGCGCCGGGACCGAGCAGAACACCCACGTACGACTCCGTCACCGATGGCGTGGAGCTGGAGAAGGAACTGCTCGATCCCCAGGTGCTGCCCCTGGGCGGGGTCGTCCACATCGTCTACGACGACGGCACCGCGGTCTCCGTACCGCTGCCCGGGTGACCCCGCACCGACCGGACCGACCGAGGAGAGCGCACAGTGATCCAGCCGCTGCCGGCCGGGCGGGCCCGGCTGATCGGGCCGTACCAGCTGCTCGGGCTGCTCGGGGCGGGCGGCATGGGCGAGGTGTATCTCGCCCGGCCCGTGGGAGCCCCGGGGCTCGTCGCCCTGAAGACCGTTCGGCCCGACCTGGACCTCGACGACGGCTTCCGGGTCCGCTTCCGCCGCGAGATCGCCGCCGCCGAGGCCGTCCGCAGCCCGCACACCGCCGCGCTCGTGGGCGGCGACGCGAGCGGCCGGCTGCCGTGGCTCGCCACCGAATACGTCCCGGGCCCCTCGCTCGCCGAGGCGGTGACCCGGGGCGGGCCGCTTCCCGAAGCGGCGGTCCGGGCCCTCGGCGCGGGGCTGGCCCTGGCCCTGGCGGACATGCACGCCGTGCGCGTCCTGCACCGCGACCTGAAGCCGGGCAACGTGCTCCTCGGGCCGGACGGGCCCAAGGTCATCGACTTCGGGATCGCCCAGGCGTTCGACGCCACCCAGCTCACCCGCCCCGGTGTCGTCGTCGGCAGCCCCGGCTACATCTCGCCCGAGCACGTCGACGGCTCCCGCGCCCTGGTGCCCGCGTCCGACGTGTTCTGCCTGGGCGCGGTGCTGGCGTTCGCGGCCACGGGGCGCGGGCCGTTCGACGACTCCGACATGGCCGCCGTGATCTTCCGGATCTCGCGGGGCGAGGCCGAACTCTCCCGCGTACCGCCCGCTCTGCGCCCGGTCGTCGAGGCGTGCCTGCGCAGCGGCCCCGCCGCCCGGCCCGCGCCCCGGCAGCTGGCGGACCTGCTCCTTCCGGAGCGGCCCGCCCCCGGCGCCTTCCCCTGGACCGACGCGGTACGCGGGCAGTTGGCCGCCCACGCGGCGGCGGCCGACGCCTGCGCACGGGCGGCCGCACCCGCGCCGGCCGTCCCGCCGCTCCCGCCCCACCACTCGGCGTTCGCCCGCACGCCCGTCGCGCCGGTGCCGGTGCCGGTGCCGGAGGAGCGGACGGGCGGCAGGGGGCTGCGGCTCGGGTTCGCGGCGTTGGCGACGGCGGCGTGCGTCGCCCTGGGCGCGGTCCTCCTGCCCGGGATCTTCGCCGGGGACGACGGGCGGGACGACACCGGCGGGGACCCGCGGCCGACTGCCTCCGCCTCCGGGGCGGTGTCCGCCGGGGGAGCCGGCCGGGTCGTCTTCCCGGGCGCGGACCCGGGCCGCACCGGTGACTTCGGCACGACGGCGGCCGATGTCTCCATGCGGCCGGCGGGCTGGAAGGCGTGGCACGCCCAGGTCGACGACGGTCCCGTGACGTGCGTGCTCGCCGGTGCGTCACTGGTGTGCGCGGGCCCCCGCCGCATCACCGCGCTGGCGGCGGCGGACGGCAGGCGGCTGTGGCGCGGCCCGCGCACCGGCTCCGGGCCCACCTCGGTGGCGGCGGTTCGCGACACCACCGTCTACGCCTTCGAGGGCGGCGCCCTGGTGGCGCGCGGGCTGGACGACGGCGGCGAGAAGTGGCGCGAACCGCTGCCGGACGGGGTCGCGGTGGCCGACTCCGTACAGTCCGGCGACGTCCTCTACTACGCGACGAAGGCCCCCGGCTCCGCCACCGGCCGGCTGACCGCCCGCCGCCTGACGGGCGACCACGACCGGCTCTGGGACGAGGAGTGGCGGGAGCCGGCCGACGACGCGGAACTCCTCCTGGACGACGGCCGCCTCGTGGCGGCCGGTGACGCGGTCACCGTCCTGAAGACGGCGGACGGTTCACGCACGGCGGGCCTCCCGGCGGACGAGGTGACCTGCCGCACCCCGGTTCTGAAGGGCAGGGAACTCCTGTGCGCGGGCCCGGACGGCCTGACCGTGGTCGACGTGACGTCCCCGGCGAGCCGCCGCCCCCTCGCCCCCGGTGTGGACATCGCCTACCGCCCGGCGCTCTCGCGGGACGGCACCGTCGTGGTGAGCAGCAGGGAGCGGCTGTACGCGTTCGGGGTGG
Source organism: Streptomyces sp. NPDC019224 (assembly GCF_040632605.1). NCBI lineage: Bacteria > Bacillati > Actinomycetota > Actinomycetes > Kitasatosporales > Streptomycetaceae > Streptomyces > Streptomyces sp. NPDC019224. Next base: position 26,429 of record NZ_JBEYCF010000018.1, read on the forward strand.
CGGACGGGCAGCAGCGCTGGGCGACATGCGAGTGCGGCGACGGGCTGGAGACGCAGGGTGCGCCGTTCGTCGTCGGTGAGAGCGCCCTCGTGGTGGAGGGATACGGGCCCGGAACGATCGACCTCGCCTCCGAGGGGGAAACGGCGCCCACGGGCTCCGGGCTGATCCGCGCGTGGCCCGGCGATCCCGGAGAGCCGGTCGACCCGGCGACGGTCTCGCTCATCGCGCAGGGCGACGCGCTGTTCATGAGCTTCGGCAACGGGACGGTACTCTCCGCCTACGCCCCCTGACGCGCGGCGGAGCTCAGCCCCGCTGCGCCCGCAAATGCTCCGCCACCGGCGCCAGCGCCGCGTGCAGCTCGGCCAGCGCCTCGGGCGAAAGCAGGTCCATGAAGTGCTTGCGGACCGAGGCCACATGGTGCGGCGCGACCTTCCGCATGGTCTCCGCTCCCTCATCGGTGAGGACCGCGTACAGGCCCCGGCGGTCCGACTCGCAGTTCTCCCGGCGGACCAGGCCCGCGTTCTCCATGCGGGTGATCTGGTGCGAGAGACGGCTCTTGGACTGGAGGGTGGCGCCCGCGAGGTCGCTCATCCGCATCCGGCGGTCGTCCGACTCCGACAGGTTGACGAGAATCTCGTAGTCGTTCATGGTCAGGCCGAACGGCTGGAGATCCTTCTCCAGTTGGTGCGTCAGCAGCCTGCCGACGTCCAGGTGGGTGCGCCAGGCGCACTGCTCGGCGTCGCTCAGCCAGCGGGTGGCCGTCTCGGTCTCCATGTATGGATTCTACCTAAGAAGTTGAAAGCCGGACGAAGTGTGGGGGTGTGACGCCCGGCACGGTGCGGGCCGGGACGGGGCGCAGGCGTTCGACGTCACGCTCCGCAGACTATCGTTTACGAACCGAAGCGATGCCGGGCGCCTCACCCCGGCCGGCCGGCCCCCCGGGGTGAGACGCCCGGCACCCCCGCCTGCTGCGGCACCGCTCCCGTCGGCTGTTCGGCCATCAGCGCCTCGGAGGACTGGAGCAGCACCGTACCGGCGCCCACGAACTCGAACTGGTGCTCCTCGCCGGAGGCCCCGCCGAACCCGGTGAGCGCCCGCAGCCCGCCCAGCACGCCGGTCATGTAGCCGTGGTCGTAGTGGTGGCAGGGGGACGGGCAGTCCGCCCAGCCCACCAGCGCCTGCGGGTCCACCCGCAGCGGCGGCTCCATGAAGACCACCGGCCCGTTGGACGCGGCGACGAACTTGCCCGTGCCGATCAGCGTCAGGAACCCGGGCACGATCGACTGCTTCAGCGCCAGCGACGGCTGGTACGCGAGCAGGTTGCCGGACCGGATCGTCAGGTTCCCGTCGTCCAGGTCGTAGGAGTTCACGTCGAAGGCCCGGTCGGCGAGCAGCATCTTGCCGTTGCCCTCGGCCACCACCCAGTCGCTCGCGTGCAGCGGCGAGTGGAAGCTCGCCCGGACCAGCCCCTCGAACCGGCCGTGCCCGATGCCGTCGAAGCCGATCTGCCCGTAGTAGGCGATCATCTTGCCCTTCTGCAGGAACCACTGGCTCCCCTTGAGCTCCACGCAGAAGGTGTACGCGTTGACGTTGTCGTCCGACGGCAGCGTCATCGGGTCGAAGACCACGGGCCCGTTCACAGCTTCTCCTCCGACGCCTGGACGTACACCGCACCGTTGCCGCTCAGCTCCAGCTGGAAGCCCTCGCCCGAGCCGCGTCCCACCATCTCGCGCCAGCCGAGCGCGGTGGAGAGCTTGTTGCGTACGTCGCCGTGGTGGGCGACGTACGCCTGGGGGTCGACGTGTATGTCACGGCCCGGGGTGATCGGCAGCTCGATGACCCCGCCGTGCGCCATCACCGCCACCGCGCCGTGCCCCTGGAGCGTCGTGGTGAACAGGCCCTGCCCGGTCACCTGGCCGCGCACCATGCCCATCACCCCGCCCTGCGAACCCATGAACATCGTGCCCTGCCGGAGCGACCCGTCGAAGGCGAGCAGCCGGTCCGCCTCCACGTAGAGGGTGTCGCCCGAGAGGTTGATCACGTGGATGTGGTGGCCGCCGTGGCCGAACATCACCGTGCCGTTGCCCTCGACCGTCATCAGCGGGGTCGCCTCGTTCGCCAGCCGGCGGCCGATCATCGACATCACACCGCCCTGGCCGCCCTGGATGTTCGGCGTGAACGCCACCTCACCCCGGTACGCGAGCATCGCCCCGCGCTGGCTGAACATCTTCTGGCCGGGGATCACCGTCGCCTCGACCATCTTCGAGTTGACCTCTCGGAACGGCATCAGACGTTCCCCCCGATCGTGTTCCGCTCGCTGGGCTGCACGTAGACCAGTCCCTCACCCTCGAAACGGATCTGGAAGGACTCGCCCGAGCCCTCCCCGATCAGCGTCCGGAAGTTCACCCCGGACTGGAAGTGCTGCTGGAGGCTGCCCTGATGGGCGATGTAGGCGCCCGGGTCGACGAACAGCGGGTACTGGGGGGAGACCCGCAGCACCACGGCCGTGCCGTCCGACATGATCGCCGCCTGGCCGGTCCCCTCGACGGTGGTGGTGAACAGGCCGTTGCCCGTCGCCCCGCCGCGCAGGCCGGTGAACGTGGTGCCGGTGCGCAGCCCCGCGTCGGTGCAGAGCAGATTGCTCGCCTCGACGTACAGCTTGTCGCCGTGCAGCGAGACGAGGTTGATCTCGCTCGCCCGGTCCGCGAAGTAGCAGGTGCCCTGCCCGGTGACCTGCATCACCGCCATCGACTCGCCGGTCAGCCGGCGGGTCACCATCCCGCGCAGTCCCTCCCCGCCACCCGTCATCTTCTTGAACGACATCCGGCCCTCGTACGCGACCATCGAGCCGTTCTTCGCCTTGACGGCATCGTCGGCCAGATCGACCGCGAGCGTCTTGCTTCCCTCAAGCCGGAACATTGCCACCCGGCGAAAATAGCGTCAGCCACCGCTGCCGGAACAGAGGGCGACCATGCGACCGGGCGCCCGCGAGCGCCCTTGGTACGCATCCGGTACGGGACCCGGACGCGATCGGGACGTACGCGTCCCGGAACGCCGGGGCCGGCCGGCTCCCCGCCAGGACCCGCCGCCGGGCGCGCCCGGCCGCGATGTCACAATGGGTGCCGCTTGTGCGTGCGTTCACAAGCTGTCACGCCCCTCCCACCGAAGGTGCCCCCGTGGACATCAAGACCGCTACCGCCCTGCACCGGCTGCGCCTCATCTCGATTCCCGAGGCGCTGTCCTTCCCGGCGCTGATCATCTTCGGCTCGGTGCTGAGCCGGGTCTCCGACATCGACTTCCTGATGATGCCGCTGGGCATGCTGCACGGCGTGCTCTTCGTCATCTACGTCGTGCTGCTCCTCGACGTGTGGACGAAGACCAAGTGGCCGCTCAAGCGCGTCGCGTTCTTCTTCCTGCTGTGCGTCCTGCCGTTCGGCGGTCTGTACGGGGACAAGGTGCTCAAGCGCTACGAGGCGGACGGCGTCATCGCCGCCCGGGCCCGCCGGGAAGGCACGGTCAGCGCATGATCGTCGCGTTCTCCGTCAGCCCGCTCGGCGTCGGCGAGGACGTCGGCGAGTACGTCGCCGACGCCGTCCGGGTCGTCCGCGAGTCCGGGCTGCCCAACCGCACCGACGCGATGTTCACGTCCGTCGAAGGGGAGTGGGACGAAGTGATGGACGTCGTGAAGCGCGCCGTCGCCGCCGTCGAGGCACGCGCCGGGCGGGTCTCCCTCGTCCTGAAGGCCGACATCCGCCCCGGCGTCACGGACGGACTGACCTCCAAGGTCGAGACGGTCGAGCGGTACCTCGCGGAGTGATCCCGCGCCCCCGACGAGCCCCTGCCGGTCCCGGCGGGGGCTCGTCCCGTCCCGGCACTCTCGGCACGGCCGTCCCCGGCACGCCCCGCCTGGTCCCGCCGGCCGCCGGGACCCGCGGAACCGCACGCGCCGTCGAGCGCCGGACCGAAGTGCGAGACGGGGAGGACCGCCAAGTTCCCCATGGGTAAGGTCGTGGCCGTGCCGAAGCCGCTCAGCCTTCCCTTCGATCCCATCGCCCGCGCCGACGAGCTCTGGCAGCAGCGCTGGGGCCCGGTGCCGTCCATGGCGGCGATCACCTCGATCATGCGGGCACAGCAGATCCTGCTCGCCGAGGTCGACGCCGTCGTCAAGCCGTACGGGCTGACCTTCGCGCGGTACGAGGCGCTGGTGCTGCTCACCTTCTCCAAGGCGGGTGAGCTGCCGATGTCCAAGATCGGCGAGCGGCTGATGGTGCACCCGACGTCCGTGACGAACACGGTGGACCGGCTGGTGCGCTCCGGCCTGGTCGACAAGCGCCCGAACCCCAACGACGGGCGGGGCACGCTGGCCTCCATCACCGACAAGGGCCGCGAGGTCGTCGAGTCGGCCACCCGGGACCTGGTCGCGATGGAGTTCGGGCTCGGGGCGTACGACGCCGAGGAGTGCGCCGAGATCTTCGCGCTGCTGCGGCCCCTGCGCATCGCCGCGCGGGACTTCGAGGAGGACTGAGCGACGCCGTTCCGGGCCCCGGCCCGCTGCAAGATCGCCCCGGACGTCCGGTTACGCTCGATGGCATGAAACGCAGTGTGCTGACCCGATACCGGGTGATGGCTTACGTCACCGCCGTCATGTTGCTGATCCTCTGCGTGTGCATGATCTTCAAATACGGCTTCGACAAGGGCGAGGGCCTGACGCTCGTCGTCTCCCAGATCCACGGCGTGCTGTACATCATCTACCTGATCTTCGCCTTCGACCTGGGCTCCAAGGCGAAGTGGCCGATGGGCAAGCTGCTCTGGGTGCTCCTCTCGGGCACGATCCCGACGGCCGCGTTCTTCGTCGAGCGCAAGGTCGTCCGCGAGATCGAGCCGCTGGTCACGGACGCGACGCCCGCCGCCCCCGCGAAGGTCTGACACCCCCCGACCGCCCCGCGCGAAGCGCCGGGCGGTTTGTCATCGACATGTACTAGGACGTCCTAGTAAATTGGAGGGTATGGACGCTGAAGCGATCGAGGAAGGCCGCCGCCGCTGGCAGGCCCGTTACGACAAGGCCCGCAAGCGTGACGCGGACTTCACCACGCTCTCCGGGGACCCGGTCGAGCCCGTGTACGGCCCCCGCCCCGGGGACGCGTACGAGGGCTTCGAGCGGATCGGCTGGCCCGGCGAGTACCCCTTCACCCGGGGGCTCCACCCGACCGGCTACCGGGGCCGCACCTGGACCATCCGCCAGTTCGCGGGCTTCGGCAACGCCGAGCAGACCAACGAGCGCTACAAGATGATCCTGGCCGCCGGCGGCGGCGGGCTCAGCGTGGCCTTCGACATGCCGACCCTGATGGGCCGCGACTCCGACGACCCGCGCGCGCTCGGCGAGGTCGGCCACTGCGGCGTCGCCATCGACTCCGCCGCCGACATGGAGGTCCTGTTCCAGGACATCCCGCTCGGTGACGTCACGACGTCGATGACGATCAGCGGCCCGGCCGTCCCGGTCTTCTGCATGTACCTGGTCGCCGCCGAACGCCAGGGCGTCGACCCCGCCGTCCTCAACGGCACGCTCCAGACGGACATCTTCAAGGAGTACATCGCGCAGAAGGAGTGGCTGTTCCAGCCCGAGCCCCATCTGCGCCTCATCGGCGACCTGATGGAGCACTGCGCGAGCTCCATCCCCGCCTACAAGCCGCTCTCCGTCTCCGGGTACCACATCCGCGAGGCCGGGGCGACCGCCGCGCAGGAGCTGGCGTACACCCTCGCCGACGGCTTCGGCTACGTGGAGCTCGGCCTCTCCCGCGGGCTGGACGTCGACACCTTCGCGCCCGGCCTGTCCTTCTTCTTCGACGCGCACCTCGACTTCTTCGAGGAGATCGCCAAGTTCCGCGCCGCCCGCCGGATCTGGGCCCGCTGGATGAAGGAGACGTACGGCGCGAAGACCGACAAGGCCCAGTGGCTGCGCTTCCACACCCAGACCGCCGGGGTCTCCCTCACCGCCCAGCAGCCGTACAACAACGTCGTACGGACGGCCGTCGAGGCCCTGTCCGCCGTCCTCGGCGGCACCAACTCGCTGCACACCAACGCCCTCGACGAGACCCTGGCGCTCCCCTCCGAGCAGGCCGCCGAGATCGCGCTGCGCACCCAGCAGGTGCTGATGGAGGAGACCGGCGTCGCCAACGTGGCCGACCCGCTGGGCGGCTCCTGGTACGTGGAGCAGCTCACCGACCGCATCGAGGCCGACGCCGAGAAGATCTTCGAGCAGATCAAGGAGCGCGGCACCCGCGCCCACCCCGACGGGCAGCACCCGGTCGGACCGATGACCTCCGGCATCCTGCGCGGCATCGAGGACGGCTGGTTCACCGGCGAGATCGCCGAATCCGCGTTCCGCTACCAGCAGGCCCTGGAGAAGGGTGAGAAGAAGGTCGTCGGCGTCAACGTGGCGCACGGCTCGGTCACCGGCGACCTGGAGATCCTCCGGGTCAGCCACGAGGTCGAGCGCGAGCAGGTCCGGGTGCTCGCCGGCCGCAAGGAGGCCCGCGACGACGCCCGGGTGAAGAGCGCCCTGGACGCCATGCTGGCCGCCGCCCGCGACGGCTCGAACATGATCGCGCCGATGCTCGACGCGGTCCGCGCGGAGGCGACCCTCGGCGAGATCTGCGGGGTGCTGCGCGACGAGTGGGGCGTCTACACGGAGCCGCCCGGCTTCTGACACGCGTACGGCCGCCGCCGGACAGGACTAACCGGCGGCGGCCGCGCCCAGGCCCGCCAGGAGCAGCAGCGTGAAGCGCCGGGCCCAGTCGGCGTCGACGGGCTCGGCGCTCACCAGCGTCCGGTGCACGACCGCACCGGCGATCACATCGAAGATCAGGTCCGCCGTCAGGTCCGCCGTCGCCTCGTCCGGTTCGACGGGCAGCTCGCCGCGCTCCTGCGCCCGCCGGCGCCCCTGGAGCACGAGGCGCTTCTGCCGGTCGACGATCGAATCCCGGATGCGGGTCCGCAGCGCCTCGTCCCGTGTCGACTCCGCGACCACCGCCATCAGCGCGGTCCGTGTCTCCGGCCGGTCCAGCAGTGCGGCGAACTGCAGCACCACCGCCTCCACATCGGCGGCCAGGCTGCCCAGGTCCGGCATCTCCAGCTCGTCGAAGAGCACCGCGACCGCGTCCACGACCAGCTCGTTCTTGCCCGCCCAGCGCCGGTATAGGGTCGTCTTGGCGACCCCGGCCCGCGTCGCCACGTCACCCATCGTCAGCTTCGACCAGCCGAGGTCCACGAGGGAGGCTCTGGTCGCCTCGAGGATCGCCTCATCGGCCTCGGCACTGCGCGGGCGTCCGGATCGTGAGGGTTTGGGGTGGCTGCTGCTGGGCATGCCGCGACCATACCCGCCGGTAAGTAAATCCGATCGGTCCCGTTCCCCGTGAGACAGATCACCGAACACTCTTGTGCGCGAGGGGTTGTGGCCAGTTACGCTACGACCCGTAGCGTAAGGCGACGGTCCGGACCGTCGCGGACGCCACGAACGAACGACAGCCACAGGCGCCGGGTGGGGACCGGGCGCCGAACCGGGCCTTCCGGGGCCCCGGGGCCGTGTCTGTCCGTCCGCCCCGCACACCGGCGAGGGTCACGGACGGGTGCGGTTCACGTATCGCTTTCCGGAACGGCGCACCGAGGGGAGAGGATGTACGCATGCAGCCTAGGAACATGTCCATGAGCGGCGTCGTCGACCTCGCCGCGGTGAAGGCGGCCGGTGAGGCCAAGGCGAAGGCGGAGCAGGCGCGTGCCGAGTCCGCCCGTCAGGGCGGCCCCGCGGCGGTCCCCGCCTCCTCCCTCGTGATCGACGTCAACGAGGCGGGCTTCGAGAGCGACGTCCTCCAGCGCTCCGCCGAAGTGCCCGTCGTCATCGACTTCTGGGCCGAGTGGTGCGAGCCGTGCAAGCAGCTGGGTCCGCTCCTGGAGCGTCTGGCCCACGAGTACAACGGCCGTTTCGTGCTGGCCAAGGTCGACGTCGACGCCAACCAGATGCTGATGCAGCAGTTCGGCATCCAGGGCATCCCGGCGGTCTTCGCGGTCGTCGCCGGACAGGCGCTGCCGCTCTTCCAGGGCGCGGCCCCCGAGGCCCAGATCCGCCAGACCCTGGACCAGCTGATCCAGGTCGGCGAGGAGCGCTTCGGCCTCACCGGCATCCCGGTCGACCCGTCGGCGGCCGGTGAGCCGCAGGCGGCGGCCCCGGCCCCGCCCGGCCCGTACGACTCCCTCCTCGAAGCGGCCGCGCGGGCGCTGGACGCCAACGACTTCGCGGGCGCCGTCCAGGCGTACAAGAACGTCCTGTCCGACGACCCCGCCAACACCGAGGCGAAGCTGGGCCTCGCCCAGGCCGAGCTGCTGGCCCGGGTCCAGGCGACGGACCCGCAGAAGGTGCGTACGGACGCCGCCGAGAAGCCGGCCGACGTGGACGCGCAGCTGGCGGCGGCCGACCTCGACCTCGTGGGCGGCCATGTGGAGGACGCCTTCGGCCGGCTCGTGGAGACGGTGCGCCGCACGTTCGGCGAGGACCGCGACCGGGTCCGGCTGCGGCTGCTCGACCTCTTCGAGGTGATCGGCCCGGAGGACCCGAGGGTCGGTGCCGCGCGCACCGCGCTCGCGCGCGTCCTGTTCTGAGCCGGTTGTTCCGATCCGATTGTGCTGAACTGACAACACGGCCGCGGCGGCCTCCGGGCGCCGCGGCCGTTTTCGCGATCAGGCGATAAGAGCAGGCCCTGCTTTACCAAATCTTGATAAAAGCACGCCCTGTTACTCGCAGTAAGCCGATCTTCGGGCTCTGTCCCGTTTCGCTCATCCTTCCTCCTTTTCGTCCGTTGGCCCGGGGCAACCCTGTGTGGCCGCTCGGTGCCAGCGGGTCGTGGCCCGGTTATGGGGGCGTTACCAGTCAGTAACGAACCCCCTTGTGTCCCGGCCTGGAATGGACCACGATCGGCCACGCTCGGTCCAATACCGCCGTTCCGGCCGCCAGCCGGGTGCGGCGGCTCCGTTGGGTCCCCACCGAGCGGGCCGGCGGCAGTGGCGCCGGCTCCGGACAGGGGGGTTCCTGCCGGTCGGCAGGGCCTGTCCGATCGGCCGCGCGAACGCGTGGCCAGTGGTTGTCGCTCGGGGGTGATCGCCGGTGATGCGGACGCGGTACAGGCCTCCGTATCCGGGCGCTCTCCTTTCCGAGGACGTAGCACTTCTCCCCTCCCAGGTCGGGCAGGACGCCGGACCGGAGATGTACGTCCGAGAAGGAGGAAAAGTATGAGTTCCCAGGTTCGCGGTGGCACGAGATGGAAGCGTTTCGCTGTCGTCATGGTGCCGAGCGTCATAGCCACCGCCGCCGTCGGCGTCGGCCTGGCGCAGGGCGCGCTCGCCGCGTCGTTCAGCGTGTCGGGGCAGGAGTTCAAGGTCCGGGCCGGTGAGCTCGAGGGCTACGACTTCGTGCAGTACGGAAGTGTGGCCACCGAGCAGGGCGCCGACCAGAAGGTCGCCAACGGCAAGGGGCACGCCGTGGCCGTGTCGGGCTTCAGCGAGGCCTACATCACGAACATGTGCCAGTCGGTCGTCACGCCCGACCTGCCGTTCGGCATCGGCGACATCACCCTGAGGCTGGAGGCGGGTGGCGCGGGACACGAGCGTGTCTACGCCAAGGACCTCTACCTCGATGTCTCGGAGCTCGACGGCGACGCCAAGTTCAGGAACATCGACATCGGTGTCGCCGCCGGTTCGCTGAAGACGGAGAAGCCGGGGAGCATAGGCATCCAGCCCGGCACCCGGGCCGACCCCAACGGGTTCTCGCAGCGTGCCGAGGAGGCCGTGCTGACCGGTGTCCGCCAGAAGGCGTGGGCCACCACGGCCGGCACCTTCAACCTCAGCGGACTGAAGCTGCGCCTCCACAAGGGCTCCGGCGCCGGCAAGGAGTGCTACTAAGCACTCGCCCGGGCGGGCGGGGGTGCTTCGCGCGCCCCCGGCCGCCCACTCTTCTCCTTCTCACAGCAGTACCGGTTCCAGGGAGCTGTTTTCCATGAGCCCCGAATCCCAAGGGCAGAACGAGCACTACCTCTCCGTCGCCCGGCGAGGCTTCCGCACCTGGCGGGGTGACCGGCCGTTCTGGGCCGGACTGTTCACCATGCTGGGCGGCTTGCCCATCATGTACTTCCCGTACGCGAACATGCACCTCGGCAACATGACGCTGGCGATGTCCACCACCGCCGGCGCCGGTTCGCTGATCATCGGTGTCCTGCTCGTCACGCTGGGCCTGACGATGTGGTTCCACAGCATCGTCCGCGTGTTCGCCGGTGTCGCGACGCTTCTGCTGGCCCTCATATCCATACCCGTCGCCAACATCGGCGGCTTCGGGATCGGCTTCGTCCTCGCCCTGCTCGGCGGCGCGCTCTCGGTCTCGTGGGCCCCCGGCGAGGCACCGGCGGAGGAGGAGCCCGCGCCGGTCGCGGCCGCTCCCGCCCAGGAGGCCCCGGAGACCGTCGCGTTCGCGAAGGACGCCCCGCTTCCCGAGGGCGCGCTGTACGGCGTGAGCGTTCCCGAACAGCAGCAGGCCCCGTACGACACGACGGCCGGAGCCGAGGGCGGGAGGCATCGTGCGGGGTGACGACAAGCAGGTGAACCGCGCGGACGGGAGCGGGTTCCAGGAACGTCGAGGCCCCCGCCACGCCGCCCCGAAGAAGTCGCTGCTGACGAAGCTTCACATGCCGTCGGGCAAGAAGGCGTTCGCGCTCGCCGCGATGCCGACCGCGGTGTTCGTCGGGATGGGGCTCACGCCCAGGCTGGCGATGGCCGACGACACGACGGACATCCCCTACGCGCCCGGCCCCTGCGTGACCCGCTCCGACGAGCCGAGCGAGTCGGCGGACCCGTCGCCCTCCGCGTCGAAGACGCCGTCCCCGTCCACGAGCGAGAGCGCGAAGCCGACGCCGACGACGAGCGACGAGGCCACCCCGACGCCGAGGGCCACGGGCTCGGTGGCCGACACCGCGAAGAGCACCGACACCGCGAAGAAGAGTACCGACGCCGCTGCCCCCGCCGAGACCCCGGCCGCCACGCCCTCGCCCACGAAGACGACGAACCCGCTCGACCCGCTGGGCCTCGGCGACGCGCTCAAGGACCTCTTCGACGGCCCGGACAAGGAGACGGCGAGCCCGTCCCCGAGCCCCACCACGGCGTCCCCGAAGCCCTCCGCGTCCGCGACCCCGGACGCGAAGGACGACACCGCGGAGAAGGCGACCGACGGGGAGAAGGCGACCGACGCGGCGAAGGACATGGCGAAGGACACGGCTGACAAGACCGCCGAGGCCATCCGCGAGGCGGCCGGCAAGGCGGGCCGGACGGTCGAGGAGCTGGACGAGGACGTCAAGGGCACCGACACCAAGAAGGACGAGGACATCCCGGACGGCGCCAAGGAGCCGTTCCCGTGCCCGACCCCGGACCCGGAGGCCCTGGCCAACGCGAAGCTGGAGCCGGGCATCCCGAACCTGCCCAACGACCCGTGGATCCTGGAGAGTTCGCTGCTCACCCTGAACGGGCTCGACTACAAGGGCATCGTCGAGGTGCGGATGGGCGACGGCTCCACGAAGAAGGTGCTGAAGTTCACCGCGTCCTCGATCGACATCAGGGACCTGCACCAGCTGACAGTCGGCCCGATGCCGGGCGTCACGGGCCACGTACAGGCGCGGAAGGGCTCCACCTCCACGATCCGCGACGGCACGGTGACGATGTACACGGAGGAGCTGAAGGGCAACCTCTTCGGCCTCATCCCGATCACCTTCAGCCCCCAGACCCCGCCCCCGCTGAACGTCCCGTTCGCGTTCTTCACCAAGGTGAAGGTCACCCAGGCCGGCCAGTTCGGCGGCACGCTGACCGTCCCGGGACTGCACAACTACTTCACGAAGGACGGCGCCTGACGCGTCCGGGAGGCGCACAACGGCTGTGGGCCGCACCCCGAGGGTGCGGCCCACAGCCTTTTTCTCCGGTGGTACTTGTCGTGCCGGGACTATGCGTGTGCGAGATGCTCGACGTCGCTCACGACATACTCGCCGTACCGGAACTCCCGTCCCAGGGAAGCCAGCCGTGCGTACTGCTCCCGCGACAGGTCCCTGTAGTGCGGAGAAGCCGCGACGCTCGCCGTGGGCAATGCCTGCAGGAGCAGGCGGAAGGCGAGATCAGGGGTGCAGCGGTCGACGCACTCGGCGAGCGCCTGGACCATATCCCGGTCGAACCAGTCCGCGAATTCCGTGATCGTGTTCCGGACCCGACCGTCCAATTCCCGGCCCTCGTAACGGTCCGCCTCGGAGAGCGTCGCCGCATGCGGATGGCGGAGGAGCCATGCGTCGCACACCTCGATCACCTGACGCACCCATTCGGCACCGTCGGTGAGCCGACTGTTGAGGAAGAAGCGCTCGCCGTTCTCCACGCATCCACTCCACAGGGTGGTGATCCGCTCGGCGGAAAGTCGCTCGTGGAGCATGCGCGCGTCACGGCGCACCAACAGCACCGCTTCTGGTTTCAGCTCCTCCACGAACTGACCGGCGACGGCCTCGGCCTCGGAGTTTGCGTTCAGCCTCCAATCCTGATGGAAGAAGCTGACCACCCATGGGAGGCCGAAAGTGAACTCAGTGGACCGATGCACCTGATGCCCCTACCGTGGAATTCTCCTGCACAAGGATACGGACGATGCAGCAGCGGGGACGGATGGGTTCGTTGTACGCCACACAGCCGGGAGAAGCGCGTACCGAGGCGGGAGGCGGGCTCGGTGGCGGGGTTTATCACCCCCGGTTCTTCGCGCCCGACGGGGACCACTTCAGGCGCATCCGCGCCGAGCACGCGTTCCAGTCGCTGACGGAGTCCACCAAGGCCGGTACGGCCCACCGCACCGGGATCTACCTCACGCCGGTCACTCGTGAAGGGGACGCGCTACACTTCCGGCTGCTGCGGTGCTCCACGAACCTGTCCGGTCCGACCGAGAACTTCCGCTCCACGGACACGGAGATCGTCGACGCGCTGAACCGGGAGGCCGACACCCTCTTCCGGGGCCACGCGCCGCTGAACCACGTGCTGGCGCAGACGTACCACAACACCCGCGCCACCACGGAGCGCAAGCAGACCAAGGCCCGGATCTCGTCGCACGCCGACAAGACGAAGGACATGCCCCGCAACGGCATCATGGCCTTCTGCACCTTCTACGACCGGCTCGACGGGCTGAGCCCCATGGCCGACGACCCCTACGACTACGGCGTGGGGCGCGCCAGCGCGCTCACCCGGCTCCACTTCCGGCTCAAGGATCCGGCCGCCGAACGCGACGACCGGCCCGCGCAGTTCACGCTCACGCTCCACCCCGGGTCCGTCTTCTTCATGCCGCTGTCCACCAACCGCCTGTACACGCACGAGGTCCGGCCCTCCACGCTGAACGCCGAGTACCTGCCGACCCGCCTGGGATACGTGGTGCGCTGCTCCAGCACCGAGGCCGTGCACCGGGACGGTCGTACGTACGTCAAGGGAGCCGCGGGGCCGGTGGAGCTGGAGCAGCCCACCGAGGCGGGCATGGCGGAGCTGCGCGCGATGTACGCCGATGAGAACCGGTCCACGTCGTTCATCGACTACGGCGACCGGTTCCGGTTCAGCATGAACGCGGGGGACTACCGTGCTCCCCGGATCTGAGGACATCGTCCGGTGCTCGCTGCCGACGGAGCCGGACCGCTTCGCGGAGCTGTGCGCGGCCACGCCCATGGAGGACGTCGGCAAGGGCCGCAGGGGTGCCGTGCTCACCAGGTTGGACGCGGACGGCGGCGTGCCGCTCGTACGGACGACGACGCGGTACGCGCGTCCCGCGCTGCGCTTCCGGGAGGTGCACGAGCGGCTGGCCCGGGAGGTACGTGAGCGGGCGGGGCTCCCGGCCGCCTTCGACAACGCGCTGGCCGAGCGCTACACGAGCGCGTACACCACGATGGGCCGCCACTGCGACCAGGCGCTCGACCTGGCCGGTGATTCCTGCATCGCCGTCTTCTCCTGCTACCGGGACCCCGAGGGGGACCCGCGCCGGACGCTGGTCTTCGAATCCAAGGAGGAGCCCGGCGCCGGGACGCTGGAGATCCCGCTCGTCCACAACGGTGTCGTCGCCTTCTCCGTCGCGGCGAACCGGCGGCTGAGGCATCGGATCGTCGCGGACCCGGCCGGACGGGCCGGCGACAACGAGTGGCTGGGCCTGACGTTCCGGACGTCGAAGACCGTCCTCCGCTTCCGTGACGGGATTCCGTACCTCCCGTGGGGCGTACCGCTCACGCTCGCGGACGAGGAGCAGGGCCGCGCCTTCTACGGGCTGCGGCGCCGCGAGAACGACGAGACGGCCTTCGCGTATCCCGAGCTGAGCCACACCGTCAGCGCGGGCGATCTGCTGCCGCCGGTCTGAAAAAGGGCGGTGCCCCCGGTTCGGAGGAACCGGGGGCACCGTGCTCATGCCGGGCGTCAGCCCTGGTCCTGGCCGCCCACGTGGTGGACGCGGACCATGTTGGTGGTGCCGGGGACCCCGGGGGGCGAGCCGGCCGTGATGACCATCGTGTCACCGGCGTTGTAGCGGTTCAGCTTCAGCAGCTCCGAGTCGACCAGGTCGACCATCGCGTCCGTGTTGTCGACGTGCGGGACCACGTGGGCCTCGACGCCCCAGCTGAGGGCCAGCTGGTTGCGGGTGGACTCGTCCGTGGTGAAGGCCAGGATCGGCTGCGCGGCCCGGTAGCGGGACAGCCGGCGGGCGGTGTCACCGGACTTGGTGAAGGCGACCAGTGCCTCGCCGCCCAGGAAGTCCGCGATCTCGCAGGCCGCGCGGGCCACCGAACCGCCCTGGGTGCGGGGCTTCTTGCCCGGCACCAGCGGCTGGAGGCCCTTGGAGAGCAGCTCCTGCTCGGCGGCGACCACGATCTTCGCCATGGTCTTGACCGTCTCGATCGGGTACGCGCCGACCGAGGACTCCGCGGAGAGCATGACCGCGTCCGCGCCGTCCAGGATCGCGTTGGCGACGTCGGACGCCTCGGCGCGGGTGGGACGGGAGTTGGTGATCATCGACTCCATCATCTGGGTCGCCACGATCACCGGCTTGGCGTTGCGCCGGCACAGCTCCACCAGGCGCTTCTGCACCATCGGGACGCGCTCCAGCGGGTATTCGACGGCGAGGTCGCCACGGGCGACCATCACACCGTCGAACGCCATGACGACGCCCTCCATGTGCTCGACGGCCTGCGGCTTCTCCACCTTGGCGATGACGGGGACCCGGCGGCCCTCCTCGTCCATCACCTTGTGGACGTCCTTGACGTCGTTGGCGTCCCGGACGAAGGAGAGCGCGACCATGTCGGCGCCCATCCGCAGCGCGAAGCGCAGGTCCTCGACGTCCTTCTCGGACAGGGCCGGGACGTTGACCGCGGCACCCGGCAGGTTGATCCCCTTGTGGTCGGAGATCACCCCGCCCTCGATGACGATGGTGTGGACCCGGGGGCCGTCCACGGAGACGACCTTGAGCTCGACGTTGCCGTCGTTGATCAGGATCGGGTCGCCCTTGGCGACGTCACCGGGCAGGCCCTTGTAGGTCGTGCCGCAGATCGACTTGTCCCCGGGGACGTCCTCGGCGGTGATCACGAACTCGTCCCCGCGGACCAGCTCGACCGGACCCTCGGCGAACTTCGCCAGGCGGATCTTCGGGCCCTGGAGGTCGGCGAGCACGCCGACCGCCCGCCCGGTCTCGGCGGCGGCCTTGCGGACCCGGTCGTAACGACCCTGGTGTTCCGCGTGGGAGCCGTGACTGAAGTTGAAACGGGCCACGCTCATGCCGGCCTCGATCAGAGCGACGAGCTGCTCATGGGAGTCGACGGCGGGGCCGAGGGTGCAGACGATTTTGGAACGGCGCATGGGGCGGATCCTATCGGTTTGTTTCGCTGCGGAATATTCCGGCTGGTGGAAGATACAAAAGGGCGCGGGGCCGCTCAGTTGTCGACCAGTGCGAAGGTCTGATGGGCGATCTCCAGCTCCTCGTCCGTAGGCACCACGGCGACCGCGACCCGTGCGTCATCCGGTGAGATCAGCCGCGGCACCCCGGACCGTACGGCGTTGAGGTCCCTGTCCACCACCAGGCCGAACCCCTCCAGCCCTGCGATCGCGGCTTCCCGCACCGGGGCCGAGTTCTCCCCGACCCCGGCCGTGAAGACCACGGCGTCCACCCGGCCGAGGACCGCCGCGTAGGCGCCGATGTACTTCTTCAGCCGGTGGACGTAGATGTCGAAGGCGAGCGCGGCCCGCTCGTCGCCCTCGTCGATCCGGCGCCGGATCTCCCGCATGTCGTTGTCCCCGCACAGCCCCACCAGGCCGCTCTTCTTGTTGAGCAGGACGTCGATCTCGTCCGCCGACATCCCCGCCACCCGCTTCAGGTGGAAGGTGACGGCCGGATCGATGTCCCCGGAGCGGGTACCCATGACCAGCCCCTCCAAGGGGGTGAGGCCCATCGACGTCTCCACGCACCGGCCGCCCGCCACCGCCGACGCGGACGCCCCGTTGCCCAGGTGCAGCACGATGACGTTGACGTCCTCCGGCTCCTTGCCCAGCAGCTCGGCCGCCTTGCGGGAGACGTACGCGTGCGAGGTGCCGTGGAAGCCGTAGCGGCGGATGCGGTGCGCGTCGGCCGTCTCCACGTCGATCGCGTACCGCGCCGCGTGCTCCGGCATCGTCGTGTGGAACGCCGTGTCGAACACCGCCACCTGCGGCAGGTCCGGGCGCAGGGCCCGGGCGGTGCGGATGCCGGTGATGTTGGCCGGGTTGTGCAGCGGCGCCACCGGCACCAGGCGCTCGATCTCCTTGAGCACCTCGTCGGTGATCACGGTCGGCTCCGTGAACCGCAGCCCGCCGTGCACCACCCGGTGCCCGATCGCCGCCAGCTCGGGGGAGTCCAGGCCGAGCCCGTCCGCCGCCAGCTCCTCGGCCGCCGCCTTCAGGGCCTCGTCGTGGTCGGAGATCCGGCCCCTGCGCTCCCGGGGCTCGCCGCCGCCGGCCAGCGGGGTGTGGACGAGCCGGGAGGTCTCCTCGCCGATCCGCTCGACGAGCCCGGACGCGAGCCGGGAACGGTCGCGCATGTCGAGCAGCTGGTACTTCACCGAGGACGAGCCGGAGTTGAGCACCAGCACCCGGCCGGGGCCGCCGGTGGCCGTCGCTTCTTCGGTGTTCGGGGTGGTCATGCGGGTCACTCCTCGCCCTGTGCCTGGATCGCCGTGATGGCCACGGTATTGACGATGTCCTGCACGAGCGCGCCCCGGGACAGGTCGTTGACCGGTTTGCGCAGCCCCTGGAGGACCGGGCCGACGGCCACGGCGCCGGCCGAGCGCTGCACGGCCTTGTAGGTGTTGTTGCCGGTGTTCAGGTCCGGGAAGATCAGGACCGTCGCCTGCCCCGCCACCTCGGAACCGGGCAGCTTGGTCGCGGCGACACTCGGCTCGACCGCCGCGTCGTACTGGATGGGGCCCTCGATCCGGAGGTCCGGGCGGCTCGCGCGCACCCGGTCCGTCGCCTCGCGGACCTTGTCGACGTCCGCGCCGGTGCCCGAGGTCCCCGTGGAGTACGACAGCATCGCGATCCGGGGGTCCACGCCGAAGCGGGCGGCGGTGGCGGCCGACTGGACGGCGATGTCCGCGAGCTGCTCGGCGTCCGGGTCCGGGTTGACCGCGCAGTCGCCGTACACCAGCACCTTGTCGGCGAGGCACATGAAGAAGACCGAGGAGACGATGGAGGCGTCCGGCTTGGTCTTGATGATCTCGAACGCGGGCCGGATCGTCGCGGCCGTGGAGTGCACCGCCCCGGAGACCATGCCGTCGGCCAGGCCCTCCTGGACCATCAGGGTGCCGAAGTAGTTGACGTCCGAGACGACGTCGTGCGCCAGCTCGACCGTCACCCCGCGGTGCGCCCGCAGCTGTGCGTACCGCTCGGCGAACGACTGGCGCAGCTCCGAGGTCTGCGGGTCGATGAGCTGGGTGCCGGCCAGGTCGATGCCGAGGTCCGCGGCCTTCTTGCGGATGACGTCGGGGTCGCCGAGCAGCGTGAGGTCGCAGACGTCGCGCCGCATCAGCACGTCCGCCGCCCGCAGCACCCGCTCCTCGGTGCCCTCCGGCAGCACCACCCGGCGCCGGTCCGCGCGCGCCTGCTCCAGCAGCTCGTGCTCGAACATCATCGGCGTGACCCGGCCGCTGCGGGCGACCGAGACCCGGTCGAGGAGGGTGGCGGTGTCCACATGGCGCTCGAAGAGGCCGAGCGCGGTCTCCGCCTTGCGCGGGGTGGCCGCGCCCAGCCGGCCCTCCAGGGCGAAGAGCTCCGCGGCGGTGGGGAAGGAGCCGCCGGCCACCGAGACGACCGGGGTGCCCGGGGCGAGCCGTGCGGCCAGCGTGAGTATCTCCTCGCCCGGCCGCTCGTCCAGGGTCAGGAGCACACCGGCGATCGGCGGCGTCCCGGCGCTGTGCGCGGCCAGCGAGCCGACCACCAGGTCCGCGCGGTCCCCGGGCGTCACCACCATGCACCCCGGGGTCAGCGCCTTCAGCAGGTTCGGCAGCATCGCGCCGCCGAAGACGAAGTCCAGCGCGTCCCGGGCCAGCCCCGAGTCGTCGCCGAGCAGCACCGTGCCGTTCAGGGCCGCGGTGATCTGCGCGACCGTCGGCGCCGAGAGGGCCGGGTCGTCCGGCAGCACCGAGCAGGGGACCGGCAGGGTGGCGGCGAGCCGTTCCGCGACGTCGTCGCGGTCGGCGGGGGCCACCCGGTTCACGATCATCGCGAGGACGTCGCAGCCCAGACCCGAGTAGGCCCGGTACGCGTTGCGCGTCTCGGCGCGCACCGACTCGGCCTTCTGGTCCTTGCCGCCGACCACCGCGATCACCGAGGCGCCGAACTCGTTGGCGAGCCGGGCGTTGAGCGCCAGCTCGTCGGGGAGCTGGGTCGCGGCGAAGTCGGTGCCGAGGACGAGCACCACCTCGTAGTCCACGGCCACCCGGTGGAAGCGCTCGACGAGCCGGGAGACCAGTTCGTCGGTGCCCTGCTCCGCCTGGATCGCGGACGCCTCGTGGTAGTCCATCCCGTAGACCGTGCCCGGCTCCTGGGACAGCCGGTAGCGGGCCCGTAGCAGCTCGAACAGCCGGTCGGGGTCGTCGTGGACCAGGGGGCGGAACACCCCGACCCGGTCCACCTGGCGCGTCAGGAGCTCCATGACGCCCAGGTCGACGACCTGGCGGCCGTCTCCCCGGTCGATCCCGGTCACGTACACGCTGCGCGTCACGCGTGCTCTCCCGTCGTCTCTGGTCCGGTATGGTGCCCGGTTCGAGTGGTAATCGCCCGTTTGACGATACCCGTGGGGGCGCAGGGACCGCCCGCCGGACGACTGCCCCGGGAAGGTGCCCGGGGGAGCCCCCGGAGCAGCCGGGAGCGCGAGCCGTGCCCCCGGCGTGGGACACTCGTCGTGACTCACGGTACGGGGGAAGCGGAAGAAGCCCCGTTCCGGATGCCAACGGACGGGCCCAGCGAGCAGGAGATACAGCAGGATGCGCATCGGAGTTCTCACCGCAGGCGGCGACTGCCCCGGCCTGAACGCAGTGATCCGTTCGGTCGTCCACCGGGCCGTCGTCGGCCACGGGGACGAGGTCATCGGCTTCGAGGACGGCTTCAAGGGCCTCCTCGACGGCCACTTCCGGCCCCTCGACCTGAACGCCGTCAGCGGCATCCTCGCCCGCGGCGGCACCATCCTCGGCTCGGCCCGCCTGGAGCGCGACCGGCTGCGCGAGGCCGCCGAGAACTGCGCCGAGCTGAGCCGGCGCTACGGGATGGACGCGCTGATCCCGATCGGCGGCGAGGGCACGCTCACCGCGGCCCGGATGCTGTCGGACGCCGGGATGCCCGTCGTCGGCGTCCCCAAGACCATCGACAACGACATCTCCTCCACCGACCGCACCTTCGGCTTCGACACCGCCGTGGGCGTCGCGACCGAGGCCATAGACCGTCTGAAGACCACCGCCGAGTCCCACCAGCGCGTGATGGTCGTCGAGGTGATGGGCCGCCACGCGGGCTGGATCGCCCTGGAGTCCGGCATGGCCGGCGGGGCGCACGGCATCTGCCTGCCCGAGCGCGAGTTCGAGGTCGACGACCTGGTCAAGATGGTCGAGGAGCGCTTCGCGCGCGGCAAGAAGTTCGCCGTCATCTGCGTCGCCGAGGGCGCGCACCCCGCCGAGGGCTCCATGCCGTACGCCAAGGGCGAGATCGACCAGTACGGGCACGAGCGCTTCCAGGGCATCGGCAACCGCCTGGCCGTCGAGCTGGAGAAGCGGCTCGGCAAGGAGGCCCGGCCGGTCATCCTCGGCCACGTCCAGCGCGGCGGCACCCCGACCGCGTACGACCGCGTCCTCGCCACCCGCTTCGGCTGGCACGCGGTGGAGGCGGCACACCGCGGTGACTTCGGCCGGATGACCGCGCTGCGCGGCAACGACATCGAGATGGTCCCGCTCGCCGAGGCGGTCACCCAGCTCAAGACGGTCCCGCTGGACCGGATGCACGAGGCCGAGTCGGTCTTCTGACAGGGCCGGGGCCCGCGTCCGCGGGCCCCGGTGCCGCGGCGGGGGGACGGGCGCGGCTCAGCGCCCCTCCGGCCGCCACCGGTAGTGCAGCTCCGGCCGGCCCACCTGCCCGTACTGCGGACTGCGCACCGCCCGCCCCACCGTCACCAGGTGCTCCAGATAGCGGCGCGCGGTGATGCGCGAGATCCCCAGCTCCAGGCCCGCCGCCGCGGCCGTCAACCCGTCCGGGGCCGCCCGCAGCGCCCCGGTCACCGCCTCCAGCGTCGGACCGCTCAGGCCCTTGGGCAGCCGGGCCGGCTCCGGGGCGCGCAGCGCGGCGAGCGCCCGGTCCACCTCGTCCTGACCGCTCGCCTCACCGGCCGCCGCCCGGAACTCCGCGTACCGCACGAGCCGGTCCCGCAGCGTGGCGAAGGTGAACGGCTTCAGCACGTACTGGACGACCCCCAGCGACACGCCCTCGCGGACCACGGCCAGGTCGCGGGCCGACGTCACCGCGATCACGTCCGCCGAGTGACCGGCCGCCCGCAGCGAGCGCAGCAGCGCCAGGCCGTGCCCGTCCGGCAGATAGAGGTCGAGGAGCAGCAGGTCGACCGGCGTGCGCTCCAGCGCCCGCACCGCCTCGGCGCGCGAGTGCGCCACGGCCGCCACGGCGAAGCCCGGCACCCTGCCCACGTACAGCTGATGGGCGTCGGCCGCCACGGGGTCGTCCTCGACGACCAGGACCCGGATCACGAGACGCTCTCCCTCGGCACCCGACAGCCCCCCGTCGCCACAGGCGCACCCCTGTCCCCGGCCAGCGGCAGCCGTACGGTGAACTCCGCGCCCCCGTCCGGCCCCTGCTCCAGCGCCACCGTCCCACCGCCCCGGTGTGCGGCCTGGCGGACCAGGGCCAGCCCGAGCCCGCGCCCCGCGCCGTGCGTCGACCAGCCGGCCCGGAACACCTCGGCCGCGTCCGCCGGGGCGACCCCGGCCCCGTTGTCCGCGACCCGCAGCAGCAGTTCGCCGCCGTCGGCGAGCGCGGTGACCGTGACCCGCCCGCGCCGGGCCGGCACGGCCGCCTCCTGCGCGCCCGTCACCGCGTCCACCGCGTTGTCGATCAGGTTGCCGAGAATGGTCACCACATCGCGGGCGGGCAGCGACGCGGGCAGGGCCCCGTCGTCGATGAGGCTGTCCTCGGCGAGCACCAGCTCCACGCCCCGCTCGTTCGCCTGGGCCGCCTTGCCCAGCAGCAGGGCCGCGAGCACCGGTTCGGCGACCGCGCCCACCACCCGGTCCGTGAGGGCCTGGGCCAGCTCCAGCTCGGCCGTGGCGAAGCCCACCGCCTCCTCCGCCCGGCCCAGCTCGATCAGCGAGACCACCGTGTGCAGCCGGTTCGCCGCCTCGTGCGCCTGAGCGCGCAGGGCCCGGGTGAAGCCGCGCTCCGAGTCCAGCTCCCCGGACAGCGCCTGGAGCTCGGTGTGGTCCCGCAGGGTCACCACGGTCCCGCGCCGCTCGCCGCCGACCACCGGACGGGTGTTGACGACGATGACCCGGTCCGCCGTCAGGTGCACCTCGTCCACCCGCTCCTCGGAGGCGAGCAGCGCCCCGGTCAGCGGGGCCGGCAGGTCCAGCTCGGCGACCCGGCGGCCGACGGTGCCCGGGGCCAGGCCGAGCAGATCCCGGCCCGCGTCGTTGATCAGGGCGATCCGGCGCTGCCCGTCCAGCATCAGCAGCCCCTCCCGCACCGCGTGCAGGGTCGCCTCGTGGTAGTCGTGCATCCGGCTCAGCTCCGCCGCGTTCATCCCGTGCGTGTGCCGCCGCAGCCTCGCGTTGATCACGTACGTGCCGAGCCCGCCGAGCACCAGCGCCGCGCCGGCCGCCAGCGCCAGCGCGCGCAGCTGCGCCCGCACCTGCGAGGAGACCCGGTCCACGGTGATCCCCGCGCTGACGAGCCCGGTGATCCGGCCGCCGTCACGGACCGGCGTGACGACCCGGATCGAGGGCCCGAGCGTCCCGGTGTACGTCTCCGAGAAGGTCTCGCCGCGCAGCGCCCGCGCGGTGTGCCCGAGGAAGGTCTCGCCGATGCGGCCGGCGTCCGGGTGCGTCCAGCGGACCCGGTCCGGGCTCATGATCGTGATGAACGCGATCCCGGTGTCCTTCCGCACCCGCTCCGCGTACGGCTGGAGCGCGGCGGACGGGTCGGCCGTGCGGATCGCCTCCCGGACGGACGGCGATCCGGCCACCGCGAGGGCCACCGCCCGCGCCTGCCGCGCCGCCGTCTCCTCGGCCTGCCCCCGCCCGGAGACGTACGCGAAGAAGGCGCACCCCGCGACCACCGCCGCCACCAGCACCACCTGCATCGCGAACAGCTGACCGGCGAGGCTGCGCGGACGGGTACGGGGAAAACGCATGCCGATCAGTGTGCCTGGCCGAAAACCTGGGTGGGGTCGGCCATCGGGGGGCGGCGTCGCGGGGCTGGGCACGCGCATCTGCGGCGTTGTCGTCAATCACCATGGCTCCGCCATGGCTCAATCCTCCGCCTTGCAGCTGCACGCACCCAGCCCCGCTCCTTCTTCCACCCCCCGATGGCCGACCCCACCTGTGAACGAAATGCACGTAAGGGTGACCGCCGTCACAGCGGGCGGGATAGTCGCCGGGGCCCCCGGGACGGGGGCGGGACGACGACGACCCGAGGAGACCCCCGTGGCAGTGACCGCCACCGAGCCGGAACGCACCAGGCCGGACCGTACGAAGTACCTGTATCTCGCCGTGATCGTGGCCGTGGCCCTCGGCATCCTCGTGGGGTTCGTCGCCCCGGACGCCGCCGTCGAGCTCAAGCCCATCGGCACCGGGTTCGTGAACCTGATCAAGATGATGATCTCGCCGATCATCTTCTGCACGATCGTCCTGGGCGTCGGCTCGGTCCGCAAGGCCGCCAAGGTCGGTGCCGTCGGCGGGCTCGCCCTCGGCTACTTCCTCGTCATGTCGACGGTCGCCCTGGCCATCGGCCTGGTCGTCGGCAACATCCTGGAGCCCGGCTCCGGCCTCCACCTCACCGACGCCGTCCGCGCCGCCGGGGAGAAGCAGGCCGAGGGGGCCGGCGAGTCCACCACGGACTTCCTGCTCGGCATCATCCCGACCACCCTCGTGTCGGCCTTCACCGAGGGCGAGGTCCTCCAGACCCTGCTCATCGCCCTGCTCGCGGGCTTCGCGCTGCAGGCCCTCGGCCCGGCCGGCGAGCCGGTGCTGCGCGGCATCGGGCACATCCAGCGCCTCGTCTTCCGCATCCTCGCCATGATCATGTGGGCGGCCCCGGTCGGCGCGTTCGGCGCGATGGCCGCGGTGGTCGGCGAGACCGGCGTGGACGCGCTGAAGTCCCTCGCGGTCATCATGATCGGCTTCTACGTCACCTGCGCGCTCTTCGTCTTCGTGGTGCTCGGCGCGATCCTGCGCCTGGTGGCGGGGCTGAACATCTTCGCGCTGCTGAAGTACCTGGGCCGCGAGTTCCTGCTGATCCTGTCCACCTCCTCCTCCGAGTCGGCGCTGCCCCGGCTGATCGCGAAGATGGAGCACATGGGCGTCAGCAAGCCCGTCGTCGGCATCACCGTGCCGACCGGTTACTCCTTCAACCTGGACGGCACCGCGATCTACCTCACGATGGCCTCGCTGTTCATCGCCAACGCCACGGGCGACCCGCTGAGCGTCGGTGAGCAGATCTCCCTGCTGGTCTTCATGGTCATCGCCTCCAAGGGCGCGGCCGGCGTCACCGGTGCCGGCCTGGCCACCCTCGCCGGCGGCCTCCAGTCGCACCGCCCCGAGCTGGTCGACGGCGTCGGCCTGATCGTCGGCATCGACCGCTTCATGAGCGAGGCCCGCGCCCTGACGAACTTCGCGGGCAACGCGGTCGCCACGGTCCTCGTCGGCACCTGGACCAAGGAGATCGACCGCGAACGGGTCGGCCGGGTGCTCTCCGGAGCCCTCCCCTTCGACGAGAAGATGCTCGACCCCGAGGGGCCCGCCGAGCCGCACGTCCCCGAGGCGCGGGACGGCGGCCACGAGGAGACGCCCGCACCCGCCAAGGTCTGACACGTCCTTGCCTTGACGTCGGCGTCAAGGATTACGGTCGCGGCATGCGAATCGGGGAGCTGGCCGAACGGGCCGGGACGACGACGCGGACGCTGCGCTACTACGAGTCGCGCGGGCTGCTGCCCGCGCGGCGCGCGGTGAACGGCTACCGCACCTACGACGAGAGCGACCTCAGGCTGATCCAGCAGATCCGGACGCTCCAGGACTTCGGGTTCGGCCTGGAGGAGACCCGGCCCTTCGTGGAGTGCCTGCGGGCGGGCCACCCCGCCGGGGACGCCTGCCCCGCTTCGCTCGCCGTCTACCGGCGCAAGCTCGGCGAGCTCGACACGCTCATCGAGCAGCTGCGCACCGTCCGCGCGGAGGTGGGCGCCCAGCTGGCCCGCGCCGAGCTGGAGGCGTCCGCCGAGCTGCCCGGCGGCCCCGAACCACGCTGCGAACTGGGAGGATGACAGATGATCCACGTAACGGGTGTCGACGAGCTCACCGACGAGACCTTCGACGCCGAGGTGCTGGAGGAGACCCGGCCCGTCCTGGTGGAGTTCACCGCCGACTGGTGCGGCCCCTGCCGCCAGCTCGCCCCGGTCCTGGGCGCCATCGCCGAGGAGGAGCGCGAACGGCTCCGCGTCGTCCGGATCGACGTCGACCGCAACCCCGGCGTCAGCGTCCGGTACGGCGTCCTGTCGATGCCCACCCTGATGGTGTTCCGCGCCGGTGAACCGGTGAAGTCCATGGTCGGCGCCCGCCCCAAGCGGCGGCTCCTCCAGGAACTGGACGACGTGCTCTGAACCGCCCGAGGGGGCGGGGCCACCGGCCCCGCCCCCTCCTCGCGTCACCCCGTCACGCCGGCTTGAACCACACCGTCGCCAGCGGCGGCAGCGTCAGCGACACGCTCGACGGCCTGCCGTGGGACGGCACGTCCTCCGACTTCAGCGGCTCCTCGTTGAGCACGTCGCTGCCGCCGTACCGGGCCGCGTCCGTGTTCAGGACCTCCGCCCACAGCCGGGGGCCCTCCGGCACCCCGAGCCGGTAGTCGTGCCGCACCACCGGCGAGAAGTTGCAGACGGCCAGCAGCGGGGCCCCCTTCGCGTCGTGGCGCAGGAACGCGAACACGTTGTCCTCCGCCGCGCCCCCGTCCACCCAGGCGAAGCCCTCCGGGCGGGTGTCGCGCTGCCAGAGCGCGGGCGTCGCCCCGTACACCGCGTTGAGGTCGCCCACCAGCGTCCGCACCCCGCGGTGGTCGTCCGCCGCCTCGTACGAGGGGTCCAGCAGCCACCAGTCCGGGCCGTGGCCCTCCGACCACTCCGCCCCCTGCGCGAACTCCTGCCCCATGAAGAGCAGTTGCTTGCCGGGGTGGGCCCACATGAAGCCCAGGTAGGCGCGGTGGTTGGCGCGCTGCTGCCACCAGTCGCCGGGCATCTTGCTGACCAGCGCCTGCTTGCCGTGCACCACCTCGTCGTGCGAGATCGGCAGCACGTAGTTCTCGCTGTACGCGTACACCATCGAGAACGTCATCTCGTTGTGGTGGTACTTGCGGTGCACCGGCTCCTTGGAGACGTAGACCAGCGAGTCGTGCATCCAGCCCATGTTCCACTTCAGGCCGAAGCCCAGACCGCCGTGGTCGGTGGGGCGGGTCACGCCGTCCCAGGCGGTGGACTCCTCGGCGATGGTGACCACGCCCGGATTGCGCCGGTAGACCGTGGCGTTCATCTCCTGGAGGAAGGCGACCGCGTCCAGGTTCTCCCGCCCGCCGAACTCGTTCGGCGACCACTGGCCGTCCTCGCGCGAGTAGTCCAGGTAGAGCATCGAGGCGACCGCGTCCACCCGCAGCCCGTCGATGTGGAACTCCTCGCACCAGTACGTGGCGTTGGCGACCAGGAAGTTGCGCACCTCGGTGCGTCCGTAGTCGAACTCCAGGGTGCCCCAGTCCGGGTGCGCGGCCCGCCTCGGGTCGGAGTGCTCGTACAGCGGCCGGCCGTCGAACTCGGCGAGCGCCCAGTCGTCGCGCGGGAAGTGCGCGGGCACCCAGTCCATGATGACGCCGATCCCGGCCCGGTGCAGGGCGTCGATCAGGAAGCGGAAGTCGTCCGGCGAACCCATCCGGGAGGTCGGCGCGTAGAAGCCGGTGACCTGGTACCCCCAGGAGCCGCCGAAGGGGTGCTCGGCCACGGGCATCAGCTCCACATGCGTGAAGCCCAGCTCATTGACGTACGCGGGCAGCTGCTCGGCGAGCTGACGGTAGGTCAGGCCCGGTCGCCAGGAACCCAGATGCACCTCGTACACCGAGAACGGCGCCTCGTGCACGGGCACGCTCCCGCGCTTCGCCATCCACTCCCGGTCCTGCCAGACGTGGTGCGAGGCGGTCACGACCGAGGCCGTGGCGGGCGGCACCTCGGTGTGCCGGGCCATCGGGTCGGAGCGCGTCGTGTGCGAACCGTCGGGGCGGCAGACGTCGAACTTGTACAGCGTGCCCTCCCCGGTCCCGGGCAGGAACAGCTCCCACACCCCGGACGAGCCGAGCGACCGCATCGGGAAGCCCGTGCCGTCCCAGTAGTTGAAGTCGCCGCAGACCCGGACACCCCGGGCGTTGGGCGCCCACACCGTGAACCTCGTCCCGGCGACGCCCTGGTGCTCCATCGGCCGGGCCCCGAGCGCGGTCCACAGCTCCTCGTGCCGGCCCTCGCCGATCAGGTGCAGATCCAGCTCCCCGAGGGCGGGCAGGAAGCGGTACGGGTCGTCGGTCTCGATCTCGTTGTCGTCGTACGCCACCAGCAGCCGGTACTCCGGGACCTCCGGCAGCGGCAGCAGCCCGGAGAACAGCCCGTCCCCGTCGCTGTGCAGCGGCGCCCGCAACCCCTTCGCGAGCACGGTGACGGCCCGGGCGAACGGGCGCAGCACCCGGATCTCCACCCCGCCGCTCACCTGGTGCGCCCCCAGCAGGTCGTGCGGGGCGTGGTGCTCGCCGGCCAGCAGCCGGCCCCGGTCACCGGCGTCCAGCGGGGCGGCCGGGCGCAGTTCCTGGCTGCCGGCGCTGCGGGGCCGGGGCGGCGCCGCGGCCTTCTTCGCGCGCTTGGCCGGGGCGGCGGCGCCCGCCGCGGCGGCCTTTCTCGGGGCCCGGGTCGTGCGCTTCCTGGCGGGCGGCGCGGCCGGCTCCGCCGCTGCCGCGGACCCGGCCGCCGCTCCGGCGACGGCCTCCGCGTGTTCGGCGGGGGCGGCCGGTGGCGCGGAGAGGGTGGCGGCGATCGGTTCCTCGGTGAGCGGGAGCTCGGGGGCGGGCGCGGACTTGCGGGACGGCTTGCGGGCGGTCACAGAGACTGCCTCCTCGGAGATGTTGGCGGGGTGGGACGGATCGGGCGGTACGGGGGAGCGGGGCGACCTCAGCCGGCGGAGGCGGAGGCGGAGGCCAGGCGGTGGATCGCGGCCATCGGGACCGGGAGCCAGTCGGGCCGGTGCCGCGCCTCGTACAGCACCTCGTACACCGCCTTGTCGGTCTCGTGGGCGCGCAGCAGCTCCGGCTCGGCGCGCGGGTCGGTGCCCGCCGCCTCGGCGTAGCCGTCGCAGTAGGCGTCCCGGCAGCGGGCGGCCCACTCGGGCTTCCAGGGCCGGTGCGAGCGGGCCGCGTAGTCGAAGGAGCGGAGCATGCCGGCGACATCGCGCACCGGGGGCTGCGGGCTGCGGCGCTCCGGGAGCGGCCGGGACGGCTCGCCCTCGAAGTCGATCAGTGACCAGAAACCGTCGGTGCCGCGCAGGGCCTGGCCGAGATGGAGGTCGCCGTGCACCCGCTGGGCGGCCCAGCTGCGCCCCCGGTGCCCGAGCGCGGCCACCGCGTCGAAAGCGGTGCGCAGCCCGGGGACGTACGGCACCAGCTCCGGTACCGCGTGGGCGGCGGCCTCCAGGCGCTCCACCATGGCGGCGGCCAGCTCGTCGGTCTGGGAGCGGCGGAGCACGGGGGTGGGCAGGGCGGCGGCGAGGGCGGTGTGCACCTCGGCCGTGGCGCGGCCCAGCGCCCTCGCCTCGGCCAGGAAGTCGTGCCCCGTGGTGAGGGCGCGCAGGGCGAGCTGCCAGCCGTCCTGGGCGCCGCGCAGGAACGGCTGGAGCACGCCGAGCGTCAACCGTTCCGGGGTCGCGGCCTCGAACCAGGCCACCGGTGCCGGGACCCGACCGCATCCCTCGCGGGAGAGCGCGAGGGGCAGTTCGAGGTCCGGATTGGTGCCCGGGAAGACCCGCCGGAAGATCTTGAGGATGTACGCATTGCCGTACACCAGCGAGGAGTTGGACTGCTCGGTGTCCAGCACCCGGGGCGGCAGGTCCTCCGGGATCGGCTGCGCTCCGCGGTCGAAGCGCACGTCCCCGAGCCGGCCGGGGGTGCGCAGCCTTTCCAGCAGCAGCGAGGCGAGGCGCGCGTCGTGCAGGCCGTCGTAGACCGCGAGCCCGGCCAGCGGCCCGTCCGGCACCCGGCCGATGGCGGCGGGCGCGAGGTGCTGGGGCAGGACGGAGCGCACCCCGAGGAGCAACTGGTAGCAGTCCACGGGCGGCTGGGCGGGCATCGTGGGCTGATGGACCCGGACCAGCAGGTGCAGGAGCCCGGGGGTGGAGTCGTCGCTGCCGTCCACCGGCAGTATCTCGGTGGCCGAGACGAGCGAGAAGGCGGTGATGGCCCGCCCCTTGCCCGCGAACCACCGCTGCCGGGGCAGCCATTCGTGGAGCAGCGGTCCGAGAGACGGAATCAGGGCTGTGCTGTTCGCCAGGGTGACCTGAGCGGATGCAGCCTCCGACATGGCATCGCGTCCTTTCCCCGGGCACACCACAGGATGCGAAGAGTGTCCCGGATTGCGGCATTGGCTGTCCGGCTGTGCGGGACGTGTCGGGTCAGGATGATCCGTACGGACTCGACATGAGGGGACCGAAACGCCAGGAGCATCCAGGAAGATTCCCTAAGCCCCCGGTATGGGAGGAGAGTGCCCCGTGCGGGGCGGTGGAAACCGCCCCGCCGGTGGCCTCCGGGTCAGCTCGGCGGCGCGTCCTTGCGCAGCCGGAACCAGTAGAAGCCGTGGCCCGCGAGAGTCAGCAGGTAGGGCCACTGACCGATGGCGGGGAAGCGCACCCCGCCGATCAGCTCCACCGGATGACGCCCGTTGAAGGACCTGAGGTCGAGTTCCGTCGGCTGTGCGAACCGCGAGAAGTTGTGGACGCACAGCACGAGGTCGTCCCCGTGCTCGCGGGTGAAGGCGAGCACGGCCGGGTTCGACGACGGCAGTTCGTTGTACGTGCCGAGGCCGAACGCCGGGTTCTGCTTGCGGATCTCGATCATCCGCCGCGTCCAGTGCAGCAGCGAGGACGGGGAGGCCATCGACGCCTCGACGTTGGTGACCTGGTAGCCGTAGACCGGGTCCATGATCGTGGGGAGGTAGAGCCTTCCCGGATCGCTGGAGGAGAAGCCGGCGTTGCGGTCGGGCGTCCACTGCATCGGGGTGCGTACGGCGTCCCGGTCGCCCAGCCAGATGTTGTCGCCCATCCCGATCTCGTCCCCGTAGTAGAGGATCGGGGAGCCGGGCAGCGACAGCAGCAGCGCGGTGAACAGCTCGATCTGGTTGCGGTCGTTGTCCAGCAGCGGGGCCAGCCGGCGGCGGATGCCGATGTTGGCCCGCATCCGCGGGTCCTTGGCGTACTCCGCGTACATGTAGTCGCGTTCTTCGTCCGTGACCATTTCGAGCGTCAGCTCGTCGTGGTTGCGCAGGAAGATGCCCCACTGGCAGTTGTTCGGGATCGCCGGGGTCTTCGACAGGATTTCCGAGACCGGGTAGCGGCTCTCGCGCCGTACCGCCATGAAGATGCGCGGCATCACGGGGAAGTGGAACGCCATGTGGCACTCGTCGCCGCCGCTCTGGTAGTCGCCGAAGTAGTCGACGACGTCCTCCGGCCACTGGTTGGCCTCGGCGAGCAGGACGGTGTCCGGGTAGTTGGCGTCGATCTCCTTGCGGACCCGCTTGAGGAAGTCGTGGGTCTCGGGGAGATTCTCGCAGTTGGTGCCCTCGCGCTGGTAGAGGTACGGCACGGCGTCCACCCGGAAGCCGTCGATGCCCAGGTCCAGCCAGAAGCGGAGCGCGGAGATGATCTCCTCCTGCACCGCCGGGTTCTCGTAGTTGAGGTCGGGCTGGTGCGAGAAGAACCGGTGCCAGTAGTACTGCTTGCGCACCGGGTCGAAGGTCCAGTTGGACGACTCGGTGTCGACGAAGATGATCCGCGCGTCCTGGAACTGCTTGTCGTCGTCGGCCCAGACGTAGTAGTCGCCGTACGGTCCGTCGGGGTCGGTCCGGGACTGCTGGAACCACTCGTGCTGGTCGCTCGTGTGGTTCATGACGAAGTCGATGATCACACGCATGCCGCGCTGGTGGGCGGCGTCGACGAACTCCACGAAGTCGGCGAGGTCGCCGAACTCCGGCAGCACGGCGGTGTAGTCGGAGACGTCGTAACCGCCGTCGCGCAGCGGTGACTTGAAGAAGGGCGGCAGCCAGAGGCAGTCGACTCCCAGCCACTGGAGGTAGTCCAGTTTGGCGGTGAGCCCCTTCAGGTCTCCGATGCCGTCGCCGTTGGAGTCCTGGAAGGACCGGACGAGCACCTCGTAGAAGACGGCACGCTTGAACCAGTCGGGATCGCGGTCCTTGGCCGGGGTGTCCTCGAACTTGTCGGGGACGGGCTCATTGACGATCATGGTGTGGGTGACCCTCCGGTCGGCGGGGACGGTCGCAGGACGGCGATGTGCGCGGGCGTCACGCCCGGCTCAAGGCGCACATAGAACGTCCTGCCCCAGTGATAGGAAGTGCCGGTGAGCTCGTCGCGCACCGGCACGCTCTCGTGCCGGTCGAGGCCGAGTCGCGGCATGTCCAACGAGACGGTCGCCTCCTGGGTGTGGTGCGGGTCGAGGTTGACGACCATCAGAAGGATGTTCGAACCGGAACGCTTGCTGTACGCGATCACCGCGTCGTTGTCCGACGAGTGGAAGTGAACGTCACGCAGCTGCTGCAGGGCCGGGTGGCGGCGCCTGATCCGGTTGAGCGAGGTGATGAGCGGGGCCAGCGAACGGCCCTCACGCTCGGCGGCTTCCCAGTCCCTGGGCCGGATCTCGTACTTCTCCGAGTCGAGGTACTCCTCACTGCCGTGGTGGATCGGGGTGTTCTCGCACAGCTCGAACCCCGCGTACACCCCCCAGGAGGGGGAGAGGGTCGCCGCGAGCACCGCCCTGGCCTCGAAGGCGGGCCTGCCGCCCTCCTGAAGGTATCCCGGAAGGATGTCGGGAGTGTTCACGAAGAAATTCGGCCTCATGAACGCGGCGGTCTCACGGGCCAGTTCGGTCACGTAATCCGTGAGTTCCTGACGGCTGTTGCGCCAGGTGAAATACGTGTAGGACTGCTGGAACCCGATGGCGGCCAGGGTGCGCATCATCGCCGGCCGCGTGAACGCCTCGGCCAGGAAGATCACATCGGGATCGGTCCGGTTGATCTCCGCGATCACCTTCTCCCAGAAGATCACCGGCTTGGTGTGCGGATTGTCGACCCGGAAGATCCGCACACCCCGGTCCATCCAGAACCGCAGGATGCGCACGCTCTCCGCGACGATGCCCGGAAGGTCCTTGTCGAAGGCCAGGGGGTAGATGTCCTGGTACTTCTTCGGCGGATTCTCCGCGTAGGCGATCGACCCGTCGGCCCGGTGCTGGAACCACTCGGGATGCTTCTGCACCCACGGATGGTCGGGCGAGCACTGGAGGGCGAAATCCAGGGCCACTTCCATCCGCAGATTGCGGGCCGTCTCCACGAAATGGACGAAGTCC
This sequence comes from Streptomyces sp. NPDC019224, assembly GCF_040632605.1. NCBI lineage: Bacteria > Bacillati > Actinomycetota > Actinomycetes > Kitasatosporales > Streptomycetaceae > Streptomyces > Streptomyces sp. NPDC019224. Next base: position 58,925 of record NZ_JBEYCF010000018.1, read on the forward strand.
TCCAGCGTGCCCAGATCCGGGTGGACCGCGTCGTGCCCGCCCTCCGCCGAACCGATCGCCCAGGGCACGCCCACGTCGTGCGGGGCGGGGGTCAGGGAGTTGTTCGGGCCCTTGCGGTGGGTCGTGCCGATGGGGTGGACGGGCGGCAGGTAGACCACGTCGAAGCCCATCGCGGCGACCGCCGGCAGCCGCTCGGCCGCCGTACGGAAGGTGCCGCTGACGATCCGGGGCGGCTGCGGCTCCGCGGACTTGGCGCCACGGCCCCTGGCCGGTTTCGCGGGCTCGATCCTGGCCCCCTCCGAGCGCGGGAACATCTCGTACCAGGAGCCGTACAGCGCGCGCCGGCGCTCGACGACCAGCGGGTGCGGGCGGGAGGCGGTGACCAGTTCGCGCAGGGGATGGCGGTCGAGCGCCCGGCGGGCCTCGGGGGCCAGGGCCGCGGCCAGCCGCGCCTCGGCCGGCCTGGACTCGTCGCGCAGCGCGTCCACCGCGGCCAGCACCGCCTCGCGGCCGTCGCGCTTGGGCACGCCCTCGGCGGCCCGCTCGTACAGTTCGGCGCCCTCGGCGAGCACCAGCGCGGTGTCGATGCCCGCCGGGATCTTGATCTGCGCCGCGTGGAGCCAGGTGGCGACCGGGTCGCTCCACGCCTCGACCGTGTACGTCCAGCGGCCCTCGGAGTCCGGGGTGACCTCGGCACCCCAGCGGTCGGTTCCCGGAGCCAGCTCGCGCATCGGGGTCCAGGGGCCCGGGCGCCCGCTCGGACTGCGCAGCACGACATTGGCCGCCACCGCGTCATGGCCCTCCCGGAAGACGGTCGCGGTGACCTGGAAGGTCTCACCGGCAACGGCCTTGGCGGGCCTTCTGCCGCAATCGACGAGCGGATGGACGTCGAGAACGGGAATGCGACCGATCATGGAATCACCTGGGGGCTGGAGCTCGGACTCGGCAGAGTGGGCAGCGGGCGCCGGAGACTGAACGCGCGCGCCGCGAGGGTGGGGTTGCGTCCTTTCTAGCCGCTCGGTGGATGACTGGTGGGGTGTGGGCATGGCCGCTCCTGTCCGCGTTCACTCGAATGGCAGCTCAAACAGGTCGTATACGAACCGGGGACCGATCACCGGCGGCCAGGGAATGAAGCGCGCGCGTGCCGGAGATGAACCGTCATCGGCCGTCATCCGAATGCATTCGTTCCGGGTACCGGAGAAGCCTTCCCCCGCATCATGGTGGGCCAATCCGGTGATATGTCATCTGCTCGGGCGTATGGGGGACGTACGGAATGCGCCGGGCCCCGCCGCGCGCACGCGGGATGGTGCGGAACCGGCGCACGCGGGTGGGAAAGGGCGCCACCCGGCAGCTTTCCTTGTGGCGAGAAGGCCCACAAGGCCGCGCGAGGGGAAGGAATCGGCCATAACGCCTGTGCCGCAGGGGCCCGGTGACGCGTGCGGGGCGTACGGGACGGCGGTGCACGGGTGTCCGGAACGCCCCGGTCGCACTCCGCGCGGCGCCTTCGCGCCGTGTCCGGCGCGCCGGGACGCGGCTACCGTCGAGGGTGACGGAGCGGCGCACATGGTGGTGCGTCCCGCTCGGATTCGTACGTCCCCTGTAAAGGTGGAATACGTGAAGGCCATTCGTCGATTCACCGTGCGTCCCGTCCTTCCGGACTCCCTCCAACCCCTCAGCGACCTGGCGCGCAACCTGCGCTGGTCCTGGCACACCGAGACCCGCGAGCTCTTCCGGTCCGTCGACCCGGCGGCCGGCTCCGCGGCGGAGTGCGACCCCGTCCGCCTGCTCGGCTCCGTATCCGCCGGGCGGCTCGCCGAGCTCGCCCGTGACGAAGCGTTCCTGCACCGGCTCGCCGAAGCGTCCGCCGACCTACGGGAGTACCTCCAGGGGCCCCGCTGGTACCAGGAGCAGCGCGAGCGGGGCGGCCCGCTTCCCGCCGCCATCGCCTACTTCTCGCCCGAATTCGGGGTGACCGCCGCCCTCCCCCAGTACTCCGGCGGGCTCGGCATCCTCGCCGGGGACCACCTCAAGGCCGCCAGCGACCTGGGGGTGCCCCTCGTCGGCGTCGGCCTGCTCTACCGGCACGGCTACTTCCGCCAGAGCCTGTCCCGGGACGGCTGGCAGCAGGAGCACTACCCCGTCCTCGACCCCAACGAGCTGCCCCTCACCCTGATCCGCGAGGCCGACGGCACCCCCAGCCAGGTCGTCCTGGCGCTGCCCGGCGGCCGGTCCCTGCACGCCCAGATCTGGCAGGCCCACGTCGGCCGGGTGCCCCTGCTCATGCTCGACTCCGACGTCGAGGAGAACGCCCCCGGCGAACGCGAGGTCACCGACCGGCTGTACGGCGGCGGCAGCGAGCACCGGCTGCTCCAGGAGATGCTGCTGGGCATCGGCGGGGTCCGCGCCGTGCGGGTCCACTGCCGGCTCACCGGCCACCCCGCCCCCGAGGTGTTCCACACCAACGAGGGCCACGCCGGCTTCCTCGGCCTGGAACGCATCCGCGAGCTGGCCACGACGGGCCTCGACTTCGACTCCGCGGTGGAGTCCGTGCGCGCCGGCACCGTCTTCACCACCCACACCCCGGTCCCGGCCGGAATCGACCGGTTCGACCGCGAACTCGTCGCCCGCCACTTCGGCGAGGACGGCGAACTGCCCGGCGTCCCCGCCGAACGCGTCCTGGAACTCGGCACCGAGACCTACCCGGGCGGCGACCCGGGCGTCTTCAACATGGCGGTGATGGGGCTGCGGCTCGCCCAGCGCGCCAACGGCGTCTCCACGCTGCACGGCGCGGTCAGCCGGGAGATGTTCGCCGGGCTCTGGCCGGGCTTCGACGCCCCGGAGGTGCCGATCACCTCCGTCACCAACGGCGTCCACGCGCCCACCTGGGTCGCCCCCGAGGTCTACCGGCTGCGCACCGAGTCCGGCGGCACGCCGGGCCGTTGGGACTCCGTCGCCGACATCCCCGCCCGCCGGCTCTGGGAGCTGCGCCGCACCCTGCGCGAACAGCTGGTGGGCGAGGTACGGCAGCGGCTGCACGCCTCCTGGCGCCACCGGGGCGCCCAGCCCGCCGAACTCGGCTGGATCGACGGCGTGCTGGACCCCGACGTGCTGACCATCGGCTTCGCCCGCCGCGTCCCCTCGTACAAGCGGCTGACGCTGATGCTGCGCGACCGCGACCGGCTGCGGGGGCTGTTGCTGCACCCCGAGCGGCCGGTCCAGATCGTCGTCGCGGGCAAGGCGCATCCGGCCGACGACGGCGGGAAGCGGCTGGTCCAGGAGCTGGTCAGGTTCGCCGACGACCCCCGGGTCCGTCACCGCATCGTCTTCCTGCCCGACTACGGCATGGCGATGGCCCAGAAGCTCTACCCGGGCTGCGACGTCTGGCTGAACAACCCGCTGCGCCCGCTGGAGGCCTGCGGGACGAGCGGGATGAAGGCCGCGCTCAACGGCTGTCTCAACCTGTCCGTGCTGGACGGCTGGTGGGACGAGTGGTTCGAGCCGGACTTCGGCTGGGCGATCCCGACGGCCGAGGGCAGCGCGCTGGACGAGGACCGGCGCGACGACCTGGAGGCCAATGCCCTGTACGAGCTGATCGAGGACCGGGTCGCGCCGCACTTCTACGACCGCGGGGCCGAGGGGCTGCCCGGGCGCTGGATCGAGATGGTCCGCCGCACGATGGGCACCCTGGGGCCCAAGGTGCTCGCCGACCGCATGGTCGCGGAGTACGTGGAGCGGCTCTACGCCCCCGCCGCGCTCGCCCAGCGCTCCATGGACGTGGCGCGGGCGCAGGAGCTGGCGGGCTGGAAGGCGAAGGTCCGGGCCGCCTGGCCGCGGGTGGCCGTGGACCACGTGGAGGCGATGACGCCGACCGCCTCCGGTACGGCGGCGGAGCTGGGCTCCACGCTGGCGCTGCGGGTCCGGGTCTCCCTGGGCGCGCTGGTGCCGGACGACGTGGAGGTGCAGGCGGTGGCCGGGCGGGTCGACTCGTCCGACGCGATCTCCGAGGCCCAGGTCTTCCCGCTGAAGCCGGCGGGCGGCCAGGACCTGGAGGGCCACTGGCTGTACGAGGGCCCGCTCGCCCTGGACCGCACGGGACCGTACGGCTACACCGTGCGCGTGCTGCCCGCCCACCGGCTGCTGGGGAGCGGCGCCGAACTCGGCCTGGTCGCCCAGCCGACCGGGGCCACGGGTGAGGGCGCGGGCGTGCTGTTGCGCTGAGCGCCGCCCGGCACGGCGGAACCGCCCGGGAGGAGAGGCTCCTCCCGGGCGGTTTTGTGTCAGCGGCGGGCCATGCGGTGACCCGTGCGGCGGGGCCGGTTCAGAAGGTCAGCTTGAAGCTGTTGATCTTCCCGGTGTCCCCGCTGTAGACGTCCTGGACCTTGAGCTTCCAGGTGCCGTTCGCGACCTCCGACGAGGCGTTGACCGTGTAGGTGGTCTGTACGTTGTCCGCCGAGTCGCTGGAGGAGGAGTTCTTCAGCCGGTAGGTGCTGCCGTCCGGCGCGACGAGGTCGATGACCAGGTCACCGCGGTAGGTGTGGGTGATGTCCACGCCGACCTTGAGGGTGCTCGGGGCGTTGCCGGTGCGGCCGGTGACGGTGACCGAGCTGGTGACGGCCGAGCCGTAGTCGGGGATGGCCACGGGGGTGGTGTTCTGGAAGACCGTGCCGGTGCCGGGGTCGGTGCCGCCGGAGCGCGCACCGACGTTGATTCCGGCCCAGGCGTCCTGGACGGCCTTGTACTCGGCGCTGCTCGTGCCGTACAGCTCACCGGCCACCGCGAGCGTGCCGGTACGGGCCCCCGCGTAGTTGGTGGTGGAGGTGAACTTGGTGGTGAGCGCCTTGAACCAGATCTGCTCCGCCTTCGCGCGGCCGATGCCGGTCACCGGCAGGCCGTCCGAGGTGGGGGAGTTGTAGCTGACACCGTTGATGGTCTTGGCGCCGCTGCCCTCCGACAGGAGGTAGAAGAAGTGGTTGGCCGGGCCCGACGAGTAGTGCACGTCGATGCTGCCGATGCCCGAGTACCAGGCGTCCTTGGACGCCCCGTCCTTGCTCGGCTTGTCCTGGTAGCGCAGCGGCGTGCCGTCGCCGTTGATGTCGATCTTCTCGCCGATCAGATAGTCACCCGGGTCGGCGGAGGTGTTGGAGTAGAACTCGACGGCGGTGGCGAAGATGTCGCTGGTCGCCTCGTTGAGGCCGCCGGACTCCCCGCTGTAGTTCAGGCCGGCCGTGTTCGAGGTGACGCCGTGGCTCATCTCGTGGGCCGCCACGTCCAGCGCGGTCAGCGGGTTGGCGTTGCCGCTGCCGTCGCCGTACGTCATGCAGAAGCAGCTGTCGTCCCAGAACGCGTTCACGTAGTTGTTGCCGTAGTGGACGCGGGAGTACGCGCCGACGCCGTCGCCCTTGATGCCGGTGCGGCCGTGGACGTTCTTGTAGTAGTCCCAGGTCTCGGCCGCGCCGTAGTGGGCGTCCGCCGCCGCGGTCTCCGCGTTCGAGGCGCTGCCGTTGCCCCAGACGTCGTCGGCGCCGGAGAAGAGGGTGCCCTTGCCGGACGTGCCGTGGTTCAGGTTGTACGTCTTGTGGCTGCCGCGCGCGGTGTCGGTCAGGTTGTACGAGCCGGCGGACCCGGAGGTCCCCAGGGTCACCTGGCCGCTGTACTCGGTGTTGCCGACGCCGTTCTCGATGGCCTGCCACTTGTAGAGCTCGGCTCCGCTGGAGGCGTCCGTGATGACGTGCAGTTCGTTCGGGGTGCCGTCCTCCTGGAGGCCGCCGACCACGGTCTCGTAGGCCAGCTGCGGGGTGCCCGAGGCCATCCAGACGACCTTGCGGGGCGCCTTGGCGGCCTCCGCCCTGTCCGAGCCGGCCGTCTTGGCGGCGCCGAGCGCCTGCTTGGCGGCCGCCGCCGGGGTGATGTCCGCGACCGTGTCGACGGCCTTCAGCTGGGCGGTGGTGGCGCGGGACGCCTTGACGACGCTCTCGGTGGCGCCGGACTTCGTCTCCTGGACGACCAGGTCGCCGCCGAGGACCGGGAGTCCGTCGAAGGTGCGCTCGTAACGCGTGTGCGTGGTGCCGTCGTTGTCCTGGACGACATCGCGGACGACGAGCTTCTCCTGGGACCCGAGGCCGAGCTCCTTCGCCGTGGCCGCCCGGCTCGCGGTGGCCTCGCGGATCAGCTCGGCGCGCTGCGAGGGCGTCAGCTGCCTGGGCAGGGCGCCGGGGTTCGCCTTGGAGGCGGTGGCGGTCCGTGCGGTGCCGGCGTCCGGCGCGGCCGAGGCCGGCCCGGACTGGACTCCCACGGCGAGGAGGGCGGCTGCGGCTATGAGAGCGCCGGTCGCGGTGGTACGGCGGCTGTGCGTGGATCTCACGCGGACTCCTTCTGCGAGGGGGGTACCGGCGGCCGGGCGAGCCGTCCGGGCAGAGCAAGCAGTGCGCGGAACGGGGTGAAGAGTGTCAGGAGTCGGCCATCTCTGTCAGGACCGCGTCAAAAACTTGGCTGGAATTCGTTCGTTGCCGGAAGATGCGTGTTCGTTAAGCGGACGTTTCGCCGATCTTCACGTGGGGGCGTCGAGGCGCGCCCGAAAGGCCCCGGGGGCCCGAAGGCGCAGGGCGCGTCGGGGTTGCGCGCGAGGGAGCGGAGTACGACGCGGATGTGAACGGCCGCAGAGTTCCCACCTGTCGAGACGACAGGGGGTGTGGCGTGAACCCGGCCGTCCGCCTCCGGGGAGAAGGGGCGGACGGCCGGGGCCGCCGAGGGTCAGGCCAGGCTCTCGCGCCAGGCGCGGTGCAGCCCGGCGAACCGGCCCGTGCCGCCGATGAGTTCGGCCGGCGCGCCGTCCTCCACGATCCGCCCCCGCTCCATCACGAGCACCCGGTCCGCGACCTCCACGGTCGACAGGCGGTGCGCGATCACCACCGCGGTGCGCCCGTGCAGCACGGTGTCCATCGCCTGCTGCACCGCGCGCTCACCGGGGATGTCCAGCGAACTGGTCGCCTCGTCGAGGATCAGCACCGCCGGGTCGGCCAGCAGCGCCCGGGCGAACGCCACCAGCTGGCGCTGACCTGCCGAGATCCGGCCGCCCCGCTTGCGTACATCGGTGTCGTAGCCGTCCGGCAGGCCGGTGATGAAGTCGTGGGCGCCGATCACCTTCGCGGCCTGCTCGATCTCCTCGCGGCTCGCCTCCGGGCGGCCGATCGCGATGTTCTCCGCGACCGTCCCGGAGAACAGGAACGCCTCCTGGGTCACCATCACCACCCCGCGCCGCAGTTCGGGCGTGGCGAGGTCCCGCAGGTCGGTGCCGTCCAGCAGGACCCGGCCCTCGGTCGGGTCGTAGAACCGGGCCAGCAGCTTGGCGAGCGTCGACTTGCCCGCACCCGTGGAACCGACCACCGCCACCGTCTGCCCCGCCGGGACGGTCAGGTCGAAGCGGGGCAGCACCTCGCCACCCGTCCGGTACGCGAAGCCCACCCCCTCGAAGACCACCTCGCGGCCCGGCTCACCGCCCGCCCGGGCCGGCAGCTGCCGGGGCTCCAGGGCCTCCGGGACGGTGGGCGTCTGGGCCAGCAGGCCGGCGATCTTCCCCAGCGAAGCCGCCGCGGACTCGAAGGAGTTGAGGAACATGCTGAGCCGGTCGATGGGGTCGTAGAGCCGCCGCAGATAGAGCACCACCGCGGCCAGCACCCCGAGCGCGAGACCGCCGGAGGCCACCCGGTACGCGCCCCACAGCACGATTCCGGCCACCGCCGTGTTGGCGACCAGGCGTGAGCCGACGACGTAACGCGCGTTCTCCAGCATCGCGTCGCCGTTGGTGTCGCGGTGACGCGCGTTCAGCTCCCGGAACGCCGCGTCGTTGACCGGCTCGCGGCGGAACGCCTGGACGGGCCGGATGCCGTTCATGGTCTCCGCGAACTTCACGATGACCGAGGCGATCGCCGTCGAACGGGCGGCGAAGATCACCGAGGAGCGCTTCCGGTAGAGCCGCACCAGCAGGTACAGCGGCAGGAAGGACGCCACCGCCACGGCACCCGTGGCCAGGTCGAGCCAGAGCAGGATCAGGGCGATGGAGGCGAACGAGAGGACGACGTGGATCAGTTCCTGGAGGCCCTCCTCCAGGAGCTCCCGCAGTGACTCCAGGTCGGTGGTGGACCGCGAGATCAGCCGCCCCGAGGTGTACCGCTCGTGGAAGTCCACGCTCAGCGCCTGCGCATGGCGGAAGATGCGGCCGCGCAGGTCGAGCAGGACGTCCTGGCTGACCCGCGCGGACACCCCGACGAAGGCGTACTGCAGGGCGCCCGCACCGGCCGAGCAGAGCGCGTAGCCCAGCGCCACCGCGATCAGCGGCCCGTAGTCGTCGTCGCGGAAGGCGGGCACCCCGCGGTCGATGGCGTAGGCGACCAGCAGCGGGCCCGCCTGCACGGCGGCCTGCTGCAACAGGATGAACAGGGCGGCGGCCGCCACCTGCCCCCGCATCGGCCGCAGCAGCGAGCCGAGCAGCTGCCGGGTGGCGCCTCGCGGGGTCGGCAGGTCGTCGCGGTCGAAGGGGTCGCCGGGCGCCTTCGCGGGCGCCGCGTCCGGGGCCGGCCGTTCGTCCTCCTCGCCGCCCGGTTCCGCCGGCCGTCCGGTCGTGGTGCTGGTCATCGGGTGCTGCCCTCCTCGGCAGGGGCCTTCGCGCCCAGGGATTCGTCCTCGTCGGTCCGCGGTACGGGTGCGCCGTCGCCCGGGTGACCCACCGCCTCCGACACGTGCTCCGCGTCCGCGTGCTCCGCGTCCGCGTGCTCCGCGTCCGCGTGCTCCGCGTCCGCGTGCTCCGCGTCCGCGTGCTTCGGCAGGTCCGTGCCGTCCGGCAGGTCCGCGCCGGACATCAGCCAGGCGTACTCGGCGCTGGTGCGCAGGAGTTCCTGATGGGTGCCGACCGCGCTGATCCGGCCCTCCGACAGCAGCGCCACCCGGTCCGCGAGCATCACGGTGGACGGCCGGTGCGCGACCACCACCGCAGTGGTCTCCTCCAGGACGCGCCGCAGCGCCGCCTCCACCAGGGCCTCCGTGTGCACGTCGAGCGCCGAGAGCGGGTCGTCGAGCACCAGGAAGCGCGGCCGGCCCACGACGGCCCGGGCCAGGGCGAGGCGCTGGCGCTGGCCGCCGGACAGGCTCAGACCCTGCTCACCGACCTCCGTCCCGACGCCGTGCGGCAGGTCGTGGACGAAGTCGGCCTGGGCCACCGAGAGCGCCCGCAGCACCTCCTCCTCGCCCGCGTCCGCGGCGCCCATCCGCACGTTCTCGCCGACGCTCGCCGAGAAGAGCGTCGGCTCCTCGAACGCCACCGACACCAGCTCCCGCAGCCGGGCGCGCGGCATCGTGGTGATGTCCTCGCCGTCCAGGGTGATCCGCCCGGAGGTCGCCTCGTACAGCCGGGGCACCAGGGAGGTCAGCGTGGTCTTGCCGGAGCCCGTCGCGCCGACCAGGGCCATCGTCTCGCCCGGCCGGATGTGCAGGTCGATGCCGGCCAGGACGGGCGCCGAGCCCTCCTCCGCGTCGGGATAGCGGAATCCGACGCCCTCGAAGACCATGCCGCCGGCCTCGGGGGCCTCGCTCACGGCCGTCCGCCCGGCCTCCTCATCCTCCTCCTCGGCGACGTCCATCACCTCGAAGAACCGCTCGGTCGCCGTCGCCGCCTCCTGGCTCATCGCCAGCAGGAAGCCGATCGACTCGACGGGCCAGCGCAGCGCGAGCGCCGTGGAGAGGAACGCGACCAGGGTGCCCGCCGACAGGCCGCCGTCCGCGACCTCGATCGTGCCGATCACCAGCGCGGCCCCGATGGCGAGCTCGGGCAGCGTGGTGATGAGGGCCCAGATCCCGGCGAGCAGCCGGGCCTTGCCCAGTTCCGTGGCGCGCAGCCGCTCGGCGAGGGTCCGGAAGGCGTCGGCCTGGCTGCGGTGCCGGCCGAAGCCCTTGATGATGCGGATGCCGAGCACGCTCTCCTCGACCACCGTCGTCAGGTCGCCGACCTGGTCCTGGGCCCGGCGCGCGACCCTCGCGTACTTCGACTCGAAGGCCGAGCAGATGATCACGAGCGGCACGACGGGGGCGAGCAGCACAAGACCGAGCGTCCACTCCTGGAGCAGCAGGACCACGAAACCGACGAGGATCGTGGTGGCGTTGACCAGCAGGAAGGTCAGCGGGAAGGCCAGGAACATCCGCAGCAGCATCAGGTCCGTCGTCCCGCGGGACAGCAACTGCCCCGACGGCCAGCGGTCGTGGAAGGCCACGGGCAGCCGTTGCAGGTGCCGGTAGAGATCGGCCCGCATCGACGCCTCGACCCCGGCCAGCGGACGTGCCACCATCCACCGCCGCACCCCGAACAGCACCGCCTCCAGGGTGCCCAGGAGCAGCAGGAACAGGGCGCCGAGCCAGACCCCGTCCGGGTTCCGGTCCGCGACCGGGCCGTCGACGATCCACTTCAGGACGAGCGGGATCACGAGGCCCAGGCAGGAGGCGACGACCGCCACCAGGGCCGCGCCGAAGAGCCGGGTCCGTACCGGCTTCACATACGGCCACAGCCGTAGCAGGGAGCGTACGGCGGACCGGTTCTTGGGCTCTACATGTTCCTGGTGCATCAGGGTGAGCCTACGATGCGTCCGGATACCGGTCCTGTGGTTTTATCCGGCCGTCCGCAGCCCCGCGACGACGGCGTGCCGCGTACGAGCCGCAGGGCGGCGTCAACCGGTCGGCTGATGCCGGTTCGAGCGCGATGGCCGACCACCGGATCGCCGCCGAGCTGTTCATCGGCGAGTCCACCGTGAAGAGCCGCCTCCCCCACCTCTTCGCCGAGCCGGGCGCCAAGGACCGGGCCGCCGCCGTCGCGGCCGGGTACGACCGCGGCATCCTCGGCCAGGGGGTCCTGCCGGCCAGGGGGCCCTGCCGGTCAGGGCCGGACCCCGCGCCCCTCAATCCCGTACGCGCAGCAGCAGCACCGACCGCTCCGGCACCGTCAGCCGCTCGCCGCCCCGGTGGACCGTGCCCGGGGCCTCGGCCTGGTCCTCGCGCGAGGTGTCCAGGACCAGTTCGTACGCCTGCGCCCAGGGCGGGCCCGGCAGCAGGAAACCGGCCGGCCGGTGGCCCGCGTGCAGCACGGCCAGGAAGCTGTCGTCGGTCACCTGCTTCCCGCGCGCGTCCCGCCCGGGGATGTCCCGGCCGGAGAGGTAGAGCCCGACCGTCGCGGCCGGCGCGTACCAGTCGGTCTCGGTCATCTCCGCGCCCTCGCCGGTGAACCACGCCAGGTCCCGCAGCCCGTCCGGGGCCTGCGGCCGGCCGGAGAAGAAAGCCCGGCGGCGCAGCACCGGATGGCGGTGGCGCAGCGCGAGCACCCGGGCGGTCAGCGCGGTCAGCTCCCGCCACTCGGGCTGTTCGAGCAGCGACCAGTCCACCCAGCCGGTCTCGTTGTCCTGGCAGTACGCGTTGTTGTTGCCGCCCTGGGTGCGGCCCATCTCGTCGCCGGCCACCAGCATCGGCACCCCGGTCGACAGGAGCAGCGTGGTGAGCAGGTTGCGCAGCTGCCGGCGGCGCAGCGCGTTGACGGCCTCGTCGTCCGTCTCGCCCTCGGCGCCGCAGTTCCACGCCCGGTTGTCCGAGGTGCCGTCCCGGTTGTCCTCGCCGTTGGCCTCGTTGTGCTTGTCCTGGTAGCTCACCAGGTCGCGCAGGGTGAATCCGTCGTGCGCGGTGACGAAGTTGACCGAGGCGTACGGGCGCCGCCCGCCCCACGCGTACAGGTCGCTGGACCCGGTCAGCCGGTAGCCGAGGGCCCGTACGTCGGGCAGCGCGCCGCGCCAGAAGTCCCGTACGGCGTCCCGGTAGTGGTCGTTCCACTCGGTCCACAGCGGGGGGAAGGCGCCCACCTGGTAACCGCCGTTGCCCACGTCCCAGGGCTCGGCGATGAGCTTGACCCGGCGCAGCACCGGGTCCTGGGCGATCACCGCGAGGAACGGGGAGAGCATGTCGACGTCGTGCATGGAGCGGGCGAGCGCCGCCGCGAGGTCGAAGCGGAAGCCGTCGACGCCCATCTCGGTCACCCAGTACCGCAGCGAGTCGGTGATGAGGCGCAGCACGTTCGGCTGGACGACGTGCAGGGTGTTGCCGCAGCCGGTGTAGTCGGCGTAGCGGCGCGCGTCGGCCTGGAGGCGGTAGTAGCCGCGGTTGTCGATGCCGCGCAGCGACAGCATCGGGCCCAGCTCGCCCGCCTCGGCGGTGTGGTTGTAGACGACGTCGAGGATCACCTCGATGCCCGCGTCGTGCAGGGCGCGCACCATCCGTTTGAACTCGCCGACCTGCTCGCCCCCCGTGCCGCTCGCCGAGTAGCCGGCGTGCGGGGCGAAGTAGCCGATCGAGTTGTAGCCCCAGTAGTTGCGCAGCCCGCGCCGCAGCAGATGGTCCTCGTGGGCGAACTGGTGCACCGGCAGCAGTTCCACGGCCGTCACCCCGAGGTGCTTCAGATGGCCGATGGCCGCCGGGTGCGCCAGCCCGGCGTAGGTGCCGCGCAGCTCCTCCGGGATGCCGGGGTGGCGCTGGGTGAAGCCCTTCACGTGCAGCTCGTAGATGACGGAGTCGGCCCAGGGCGTCTTCGGCCTGCGGTCGTCGGCCCAGTCGTCGTCGTCGTGGACGACGACCCCCTTCGGGACGTACGGGGCGGAGTCCCGTTCGTCGCGGACGGTGTCGGCGACCTGCTGGTCGGGCCAGTCCCTCACATGGCCGTACACCTCGGCCGGAAGGGTGAATTCGCCGTCCACGGCCCGGGCGTACGGATCGAGCAGCAGCTTCGCCGCGTTCCACCGGGCGCCCGTCCACGGGTCCCACCGTCCGTGCACCCGGTAGCCGTACCGCCGGCCCGGCCGCACCCCGGGCACGAAGCCGTGCCAGATCTCGTGGGTCAGCTCGGTCAGGGCGAGCCGGGTCTCCGTGCCGTCCTCGTCGAAGAGGCACAGCTCGACGGCCTCCGCCCCGCCCGCCCACAGGGCGAAATTGGTGCCCGCGACCCCGTCAGGGCCGGTCCTGAAGCGGGCTCCGAGGGGCATCGGCGTCCCCGGCCACACCACGGGCGGGCGCTGCCCGGGCGTGGTGGCGGCGGCCCGCTCCGCCAGGGCACCGGTCGTCGCCGCGTCCTTCCTCGGCACTGCCTTCTGCTCGGCTGCGCTCGACATCTGTTCGCCTCCCGCGGCTCATGGGACCGGCACCGGAAGGGGGCGCGCGGCGTCCCGGCCGCGGCTCCCCGAGTGTGGTCGTCCCCTGTGTTCTGCCCACCAGGGGGCCCGCACTCACGTTTCCCCCGACCGGCCCCCGTCGTTGGGGGGGACGTGACTCATGTGACGAAGAAGGCAGGGGCGAGCCCGGCCACCGCGCCGGTCGGGCCGGGAGTGCTCGCCGTACTGGTTTTCCTGGCCGTGCTGACGGGCTGTTCGGGCCCCGGTTCGTTCATGGGCGGGAAACCGAGGTCGCCGCAGGAGGTGATCCGGATCACCCCGGCCGACCGGGCCGAGGACGTCCGGGCGGACAGCCGGGTGGAGGTGAAGGTCCCCGACGGGCGGCTGGAGAGCGTCCGGGTGCGGCGGATCGAGGACGCGCAGGAACAGGAGGTACCGGGTGAGATCGCCAAGGACGGCCGGTCCTGGGCACCGAGGAAGGGCGCCGGGCGGCTCGGGCTCGCCGCCAAGTACAGCGTGGACGCGGTCGCGGTGGACGGCGGCGGCCACCGCGCGGCGCGGCACACCACCTTCACCACCGCGGTCCCCAAGGACCGCTTCATCGGGTACTTCAAGCCGGAGAACCGCTCGACGGTCGGCACCGGCATGATCGTCTCCTTCGAGTTCAACCGTTCGGTCACCCGGCGCGCGGCGGTGGAGCGGGCCATCCGGGTGACCGCCGATCCGCCGGTGGCGGTGACCGGGCACTGGTTCGGGAAGACCCGCCTGGACTTCCGCCCGGCCGCCTACTGGGAGCCCGGCACCGAGGTCACCGTCGACATCGGGCTGCGCGACGTGGAGGGCGCGCCGGGGGTGTACGGCAGCCAGCGCAAGACCGTGCGGTTCACGGTGGGCCGGGAGCAGATCTCCCGGGTGGACACGGCCGCGCACACGATGGAGGTGCGCCGGGACGGCCGGCTCGTCTCCACGGTCCCGATCACCGCGGGCTCCCCGACGACCACCACGTACAACGGCAGGATGGTGGTCAGCGAGATGCACGAGGTGACGCGGATGGACGGACGGACCGTGGGCTTCGGCGGCGAGTACGACATCAAGGACGTACCGCACGCCGTCCGGCTGACGACGTCCGGCACCTTCCTCCACGGCAACTACTGGTCCGACGAGGAGGTCTTCGGCTCCACCAACGTCAGCCACGGCTGCATCGGGCTGCGCGACGTCCAGGGCGGCGGCGACTCCACCCCGGCCGGCTGGTTCTTCGACCGCACCCTCATCGGGGACGTCGTCGAGGTCGTCAACTCCCCGGACAGGACGGTCGCGCCGGACAACGGACTCGGCGGCTGGAACCTCGACTGGGCCCAGTGGCGGGCGGGTTCCGCGCTGCTGTAGGACACCTCCCGGCCCCGCCCGGGGCGGGTGGTGGAAACGCCGTGGCCACTTGGGACGGAACAGTGACATTCCTGGGGGGATCTGCCCGCAGTCGGTGTGATTATCTCTTTGCTGAGCGCGCATGTGCAGCGCGCGGGGGTGGGAACCCGCGGGTTCCCGGGGCCTCGGCGGGGCCGGGCCGTGTGAGGGGAGACGACCACATTGAACGGGCAGCCGATATCGGGGAGATCGGCCGGGGGCGGCAGGCGGCGTGTGCGGAGGGTCACCGGGCTGCCGGCCCTGGCGGTGGGTGCGCTGTTGCTGCTGGTGACGGCGTGCGGCGGGGGCGACGCCGACGGGGCGGGCAAGGACGGCAAGGCCGGCGGGGTCAAGGACCGGGACACCAGCGCCTCGCAGGCCGTGGTGACCGTCGCGCCCGAGGACGGGACCGGCGACGTCGCCACGAGCGGGGCGCTGAAGGTCACGGCCGCACAGGGGAAGCTGACCGTCGTCAAGGTCTCGGACCCCAAGGGCGGCGAGGTCGAGGGGAAGATCGCGGCGGACGGCGCGAGCTGGGTGCCCGACCAGCACCTGGCCTCGGCGACCAAGTACAAGGTCCACGCGGTGGCCAAGGACGCGAAGGGCCGTGAGTCCGCGAAGGACACCACCTTCACCACGCTCGTCCCGAAGAACACCTTCATCGGCCAGTACACCCCGGAGGACGGCTCGACCGTCGGCGTCGGCATGCCGGTCTCCATCCACTTCACCCGGGGCATCACCGACCCGGAGGCCGTCGAGAAGGCCGTCGAGGTGACCGCCGAGCCCGCCGTCCCGGTCGAGGGCCACTGGTTCGGCAACGACCGCCTGGACTTCCGCCCCGAGAAGTACTGGGCCGCCGGCACCAAGGTGACCGTCAGGCTCAACCTCGACGGTGTGGAGGGGCGGCCCGGCGTCTACGGCAAGCAGGCCAAGACCGTCTCGTTCACCATCGGCCGGAGCCAGGTCAGCACCGTCGACGCGGACTCGCACCGGATGAAGGTCGTCCGCGACGGCAAGCAGATCAAGGACATCCCGATCTCGGCGGGCGCCCCGGCCACCACCACGTACAACGGCCGGATGGTCATCAGCGAGAAGCTGCGGGTCACCCGGATGAACGGTGACACCGTCGGCTTCGGCGGTGAGTACGACATCAAGGACGTGCCGCACGCGATGCGCCTGTCCACCTCCGGAACCTTCATCCACGGCAACTACTGGGGCGGCTCCGGGGTCTTCGGCCACGCCAACACCAGCCACGGCTGCGTCGGCCTCCAGGACGTGCGCGGCGGCGGCGACCCGAAGATGCCGGCCTCCTGGTTCTTCGACAACTCGCTCATCGGCGACGTCGTGGTCGTCAAGAACTCCCACGACAAGACGATCAGTCCGGACAACGGCCTCAACGGCTGGAACATGAGCTGGTCGGAGTGGACCGCGTAGCACTCGGCCGTACGCGCGCGGGCGGGCCCGGCACCGGGATCACGGTGCCGGGCCCGCCCGCGTCGCCGTGACCAACGGCACCGCCCCGCCCCCTGCGGCCTCGCGTTAGCGCCGGTTAACCTGCACCCCATGACCGTAACCCTCGAAGTAAGCGGCGGCGTCGGCACGATCCGGCTGGACCGCCCGCCGATGAACGCCCTGGACGTGGCGACCCAGGACCGGCTGCGCGAACTCGCCGACGAGGCGTCCCGGCGCGACGACGTGCGGGCCGTGGTGCTCTACGGCGGCGAGAAGGTGTTCGCGGCGGGCGCGGACATCAAGGAGATGCAGGCGATGGACCACGCGGCGATGGTGCTGCGGTCCAAGGCGCTCCAGGACTCCTTCACCGCCGTCGCCCGCATCCCCAAGCCCGTCGTCGCGGCCGTCACCGGCTACGCCCTGGGCGGCGGCTGCGAGCTGGCCCTCTGCGCGGACTTCCGGATCGCCGGCGACAACGCGAAGCTCGGCCAGCCGGAGATCCTGCTCGGCCTCATCCCGGGCGCCGGCGGCACCCAGCGGCTCGCCCGGCTGGTCGGCCCCGCCAAGGCCAAGGACCTCATCTTCACCGGCCGCCACGTCAAGGCCGAAGAAGCCCTGAGGATGGGCCTGGTGGACCGGGTGGTGCCCGCCGCCGAGGTGTACGAGCAGGCGCACGCCTGGGCGGCCGGGCTGGCGAAGGGGCCGGCGCTGGCCCTGCGCGCCGCCAAGGAGGCCGTGGACGCCGGACTGGAGACGGACATCGACACGGGCCTCACGATCGAGCGAACCTGGTTCGCCGGTCTGTTCGCCACGGAGGACCGGGAGCGCGGAATGCGCAGCTTCGTGGAGGAGGGTCCGGGCAAGGCGAAGTTCCTCTGACCGGGCGCCGGTTGGGAGGACGGGCGGGGGGGGGGCGTTCATCCGTGCGGGCGGATCGGCGGAGCCGTGGGGAGCGTTGCGCCCAGCACGTCGGCGGCCCCGGCCGGGAGCGTCATCGCCGCAGGTCAGGCGGGGTTTTTCGGAGAGCATTCTGCCTCTGGCATATGCCAACCTGCCCTGGGAGGCGGCTGATTACGGGTCGGGGATTCCCCCGGAACGGCCCCGGAAGGCCCGCCGTGCGGCCATGATGGTGTGCATGGCGGGCCTGGAGGGTGTGGAGCAGCCGCGACCGCGCAGCAGCGCGACAGCGGCACGGAGAATGCCGGTCGTCGAGGACGAACAGGCGTTCAAAGCGCTGGAGTTGTTCGGTAACCCGACGGAGGAAGAAGTCCGGCTGCCCTCCCGCCCGGAGTCCGCTGCCACCGCCCGCCGGCTCACCTCGTGCGTCGCCCTCCATCAGTGGGCGCTCTCCCCGCAGGCCGCCGAACACGCCGTCCTGCTCGTCTCCGAACTCGTCGGGAACGCCGTGCGGCACACCGGGGCCCGGGTCTTCGGCCTGCGTATGCTGCGCCGTCGCGGCTGGATCAGGATCGAGGTGCGCGACCCCTCGCGCGGCCTGCCGTGCCTCATGCCGGTGGGGGAGATGGACATCAGCGGCCGGGGTCTCTTCCTCGTTGACAAGCTCTCCGACCGGTGGGGCGTGGACCTCTTACCCCGAGGCAAGACCACCTGGTTCGAGATGCGCATCTCCGACCGCTGATCCCCTCCGTCGCCGCTCCCGTAAGACAGAAGCCCCCGTGTCGGCCGTGGTGCGGCGCCTCGGGGGCTTCTGTGCGGGGGCCGTGAAATGGGGGGTGTGTTCACGGCCGCTCATGACGACCTGGCCCGGGTCAATGGGGGTCGTGTCACCGACTATGACAGACGGACGACCTCCCAGCCAAAGCCGCAAACTTCTCAGAGTGTCGCATTTCCGGACATCGAGCCGAAGAAGCGAAGGTGGATTGGGTCACTCGCCTGGAAATCCATGAATATTCATGAATGCCAACGCATGATTCATTGGATATCGGCGGGGGTGTGCTTCACTCCGCGACCGACCGTGCCCGGCACCGGATGCCGGGCCGCCCGGGACGGTCCCCTCGTGCTCCCGCTTCGCTCTCCGCGTGACCGGCCGCCGGGCGGCGGACGACCTGTTCGTGATCGACGACCGGCCGCCGCAAGGACCACCCGGGGCGCCCGTTAATCTGGCCCTCGTCAGACAGTCATACGAAGGGGCGGAACAGTGGCGGACATCGAGTCGGCGCGCAAGGCGTTCGAGCGGTACGACCTGAACGGCGACGGGTTGATCTCGGCTGCCGAGTACAAGAGCGTCATGGCTCAGCTGGGTGACCCCTACGTCACCGAGCCGGTCGCGCAGGCCGTGATCAACTCCCACGACGGGAACGGCGACGGGCTCCTCACGTTCGACGAGTTCTGGGCCGCGCAGAACAAGGCCTGACCCGGGACCGGCGCCCGGACCGGCCGCAGGCCCGTCCCGGCGCCCGTCCTACCGGTACGGCGGCCAGCCGCGCAGTTCGTCGTCGCGCGGGGCCCGTACCGGCCCGGGCGCGCCGGGCCCGAAGCGCATCACCGGGCGCGTGGCGTCCCAGGCCGGCCAGCCGGGGTCGCCCGACGTGGCGAACCGCACCCACGCCGCGTGCATCGAGTCGGCCAGCTCCTGCGGGGCGTCGTACCCCGCGAGCGCGACCGCGTCCGGACCGCGCAGGGTGTCGAAGACGAAGCCGATCTCCAGCCCGTGGCAGGCCCCGAGCCCCTGTACGGGGGAGGGCCAGCCGAACTCGTACAGGTGGGTGGTGCCGGGGGCGCGGGCGTCGGCCAGCCGGTTCAGCGGCACCCGCAGCAGCAGGTCGGTGGCGAGCGCGCCGAGCAGTTCGCCGGGCGTGGCCCCGGGCCGGTTGGCGCGGTACGTACGGACGGTGGCGCGCGGCACCCGGAACTTCAGGAGCGCGAGGCGCAGCTTCGTACGGGAGAGCCGTTCGGTCAGCCCGCTCGGTACGAACCACAGCCGGTACTCCTCGGTGTTCGAGCCCATCAGCAGCCCGACCCCGGACCCCGCGCCGTCCAGCAGGGCCTCCAAGGGGTCACGGGGCAGCAGCTCGCCGTCCACCACGAGCCGGAAGGAGTGGCCGCCGGTCAGCGGGGAGCCGCCGGCCGTCACCTCGCTCTGCGCGGCCAGCAGCGCTGCGGGGTCCACCCCGGCCAGGTCCCGCGCCGTCGCCGCCACCCCGAGCCGTCTGGCGATGAGTTCGGTGGTCCTCCGGCCCTCGGCCACGGGCAGCGCGGACGGCATCCCGCTCTGCAGCACCGCCCGCCGGAACAGCCCCCGGGCCCGGGGCGCGGCCAGCAGCGCCCCGACACTGATGGCGCCCGCCGACTCCCCGCACACCGTCACCCGGTCCGGATCGCCGCCGAACGCCGCGATGTTGTCCCGCACCCAGGTGAGGGCGGCCAGTTGGTCGAGCAGGCCCCGGTTGGCCGGTGCGTCGGGCAGGACGCCGAACCCCTCCATGCCCAGCCGGTAGTTCACCGACACGAGCACCACCCCGTCGCGGGCGAACGCCGTCCCGTCGTACAGCGGCAGGGCGGACGAGCCGTGCAGCAGCGAGCCGCCGTGGATCCAGACCAGGACGGGCAGTCCGGCGCGGGCGGGCGCCGGTGTCCACACGTTCAGGTTGAGACAGTCCTCGCCCGGCACCGAGGGGTCGGCCAGCAGCCGGTCGAAGGGCGGGGCGTAGGGCCGCTTGGGCGCGGTCGGCCCGAACGCCGTGGCCGCCCGCACCCCCGTCCAGGGCTCCGGGGGCCCGGGCGCGCCGAAGCGCCGGGCACCCACCGGGGCCGCCGCGTAGGGGATGCCCCGGAACACGGCGACCCCGCGCTCGTGCGTCCCCCGGACGGTGCCGTGGACCGTCTCGGCGCGCGGGGCGGGCGGCGAGGATGGCGCTGTCATGGCGTTCCGGCCCTTCCGCGTGCGTCGGGCGTGTGCTCCAGCAGACCACGGGCCGGGAGGGGCGGCCAGCCAAGGGCGGCGGGCGGGTGCCGGCGGCCGCGGGCGGCGGCACCCGGCGGGTTCCCGGCACCCCGGGCACGGGCCGGCCGGCCGGGTAGCCCCGGGGTGCGGCACCCGCGGCTTCCGGCCGTCGGCCGGCCCGCGGGGCCGACCGGGGCGGCCGGTCCGAGAAATGTCCGGAAATCGCCGGTGCGGGCCCGCGCCCCGATGCCGCTCACCGCCCCGCCGCTCCCGCCGGCCCCGTCAGGCGGCGAAGTTGCGGGACATCGAGTCGTCCTCGTCGATCTCCGTCAGCTCGGGCCGGGTGTAGCGCTCGGCCCGAGCGTGGTAGTCGAAGTCGCCCCGTACGAGCCCCCGGTAGTCCCGGACGCAGCGCTCCAGCGCGAGGCGCGTCGGGCCCTCGATCCCCGCCGCCTCGATCTCCTCGACGAGTTCCTTCTCGGCCCGCTGCACGCGGTCGGCGATGCGGCCGAGCAGCATCCCGGCCTCGTCGACCGCCTCCTGGAGCGTGCCGCCCCGGTCGCGCTGGATCAGCCGCACGGTGTTGTGCTCGTAACCGAGCACGGCCTCCTTCTCGAACGAGCAGATGTCGTTGCAGAGACCGGAATGGTCGGCGACCGCATTGCGCAGTGCGATATAGGCGGGCAGGCTGCGGGCGGATTCCGGCAGGTCGATTCCCGCGGTGATCTCGTGGAGATCGAGGAACGGCTGCATCGCCACGGAGTCGCGGCGGTGCTTCACGAAGTCGGCGGTGCTCGGGACATGGCCCGCGGCCCGGTCCACGGCCTCCGCGTAGTACGTCCACAGCCAGGCCGCCGTGTCCCGCCGGAACTGCCGCACCCAGTGCGCGGGACGGTCCCCACAAGTCCGGGCGAGCAACTCGTCCAGCGCGTGCTCCATGCGGCCCACGGGGGCGCGGGCGCCGTCGAGCACGTCCACCAGGCGGCCGATCGCGCTCTCGCACACCCGGGGGTCGCGGCCGGCCGGGCCGTCGTCGAACTCGTCGTCGACGAGGAAGGCCCAGAAAAGCCACTGGCAGAACAGGTCCAGGTGTTTCTGCGACGCCTCGGGGAATATCAGCGATATCCAGAGCTCCGGACGGGTCCTGATCATTTTCTTGACGGCCACGGGTGACAGGACGAGATCACTGGCCTCCGCCCATTCCCAGGCGGCTTTTTTGGTCTGTTCAACTCCCGGATTACATCCCGCGCTTTCGAACGGCATGTGGAATTCTGGAAGCGCGATCTTGCTCATGGTGCACCTCGTCGAGACGATGAGAACAGGACAGGGGGATGCGCGAGGCGGATACGCGCCCGCCGGAATTCCGGCGCCGGGCGGCGGACGCGCGGCCGGTCGGGCGGCAGCCGCCCGCGCCGGCCCGGCGGGAGAGCCGTGGGGTGCGAGCCGGTCGTGACGACGACTGCCGCCGGGGCGGGCCGGGGCGGGTGCGGGAGGTGGCCGCCGCCGGGCATCCGCCCGCCCGTGCCGGACGGCCGTACGTGGCCCGCACAGCCGGATCGCACCGCCGGCGTGCCGGGGGAGGGGCGGCTGTCAATCGCTGTCCTCTCTCCTCCGCACGGGCCGGGCGGCCGGAACAGGGCCCGGGGCAGCGGACCGCCCGACGTGCGCGGCGGCCGCGTCACCACTCGTCACGACCAGTGAACTCCCTGTACGCGGGAGAGGGAAGGCGCAGGTGACCGAAAATGTGTGATCGACAGGAACTCCTGCGCGGGTATGAGCAGTTGACGCCCTCCTGGGCCCGCCGCGAGACGGTCCGGCGGATGGCCGCATGGCCGATTCGGTGAGCCTCCGGACGGAACCGGGAAAGGCGGGTCCACGCGCCCGTCGCCGGTGCGCGAACCCGCCTTCGGAGCCGTTCGGCTGCGGCCGGAGCCCGCCGCGAGACGTCCCGTCACGATGCCGCCGGCCCACGGACACGATCCGCGCCACCGGAAGTCTCGGTCAATGGTTCGAGCGTGTCCGGGTGTCGAAACGCGCGTCGCCCGGCCGGGGGTTCCCGACCGGGCGACGACGTACTACCGCTGGAACTGCTGGAGCGGCCCTACTGGGCGCCGAAGCGCGAGCGCCAGGCTTCCAGGTCCTCGTCGGTGATCTTGGCGAAGAGCACCGGCGGCACCGAGAACGCGGTCCCGGCCGGCACGGACGCCAGGGCGCGGGCCTCGTCGGCGCTCACCCACGTCGCCGTGTCGTCCGCCAGGGCGAACGCCTCGCGCATGGCCCGCGCGGACGAGGGGATGAACGGCTCCGAGACGACGGCGTACAGGTGGATCAGGTTCATCGCGGTGCGCAGGGTGAGCGCCGCACCCTCCTGGTCGGTCTTGATCTCCAGCCAGGGGGCCTTCTCCTCCAGGTAGGAGTTGCCCGCGCTCCACAGCGCCCGCAGGGCCTGGGCCGCCTTGCGGAACTGGAGCGTCTCCATGTGGCCCTCGTACTCCGCGAGCAGCCGCGCGATCTCCTCGCCCAGCTTCCGCTCGGCCTCCCCGGCCTCCTTGCCGGCCGGCACCTCGTCGCCGAACCGCTTGCGCGAGAAGGACAGCACCCGGTTCACGAAGTTGCCGAGGGTGTCGGCCAGATCCTTGTTCACCGAGGTGGCGAACAGCTCCCAGGTGAACGACGTGTCGTCCGACTCCGGGGCCTGCGCCATCAGGAAGTAGCGCCAGTAGTCCGCCGGCAGCAGTTCGAGGGCCGTGTCGGAGAAGATGCCGCGCTGCTGCGACGTGGAGAACTTCCCGCCGTAGTAGTTCAGCCAGTTGAACGCCTTGACCAGGTCCACGCGCTTGACCGGCTCACGGGTGCCGATCTCCATGGCCGGGAACATCACCGTGTGGAACGGGACGTTGTCCTTGGCCATGAACTGCGTGTACCGGACGTCGGAGGCCTCGTACCACCAGGACTTCCAGTCCCGGGTCTCCGGCTCCAGGTCCGCCCACTCCTTCGTCGCACCGAGGTACTCGATGGGGGCGTCGAACCAGACGTAGAAGACCTTGCCCTCCGCCGCCAGCTCCGGCCAGGTGTCGGCCGGGACCGGCACGCCCCACTCCAGGTCACGGGTGATCGCCCGGTCGTGCAGACCCTCGGTGAGCCACTTGCGGGCGATCGAGGACGCCAGGTGCGGCCACTCGTCGCTGGTCTCGTCGATCCACGCCTCGACCTCCCCGGCCAGCTTCGACTGGAGGAGGAAGAGGTGCTTGGTCTCCCGGACCTCCAGCTCGCTGCTGCCGCTGACGGCGGAGCGCGGCTCGATCAGGTCGGTCGGGTCGAGCACCCGGGTGCAGTTCTCGCACTGGTCGCCGCGCGCCTTGTCGTACCCGCAGTGCGGGCACGTGCCGACGATGTAGCGGTCCGGCAGGAAGCGGTCGTCGGCGATCGAGAAGACCTGGCGGATCGCCCGCTCCTCGATGAAGCCGTTCTCGTGCAGCTTGCGGGCGAAGTGCTGCGTGATCTCGCGGTTCTCGGCGGAGGAGCTGCGGCCGAAGTAGTCGAACGAGAGTCCGAAGCCGTCGTAGACCGCCTTCTGCGCGTCGTGCTGCTGCGCGCAGAAGTCCGCCACCGGCAGCCCGGCGGCCTTCGCGGCCAGCTCCGCCGGGGTGCCGTGCTCGTCGGTGGCGCAGATGTACAGCGCCTCCTCGCCGCGCTGGCGCAGGTACCGCGTGTACACGTCCGCCGGGAGCATCGACCCGACCAGGTTCCCCAGGTGCTTGATCCCGTTGATGTAGGGAAGCGCGCTGGTGATCAGGTGTCGAGTCATCGTCGGATGCTCCCAGTTTCTACTGCGATGGGCCATGTGCGGCCCGGCAATGGAGTCGAGGTCGGATTCCTGCCGGCGGGCACCGGTCGGACGCGGAGCGTGCCGGTGGCGCTGCTGCAGGCCGTATGCATCCTATCCAATCGGGGGGAGGGGCCCTTACCGCATTTCCTCCGGGCCCGCCCCCGGCTCGCGGGAGCCGCGTGCGGGAGAGCCCTCAGGCGCGCAGGACCACACCGTGGTGGACGCGCAGGCGGTGGATCTCCCACCAGGCCAAGGCCGACACGGACGCGGGCCCGCCGACCAGGGCGAGGAGCTGGACCGGCACCGGACCGGGCGGCGGGCCGCCCGCGATGAGGCCGATGATCATGAATTCCCACACCAGCACGCCGGTGAGCAGGGCGGGCAGGGCCGCGTGTACCTCCGAGGTGTTGAACGCGCTGCGGACGGCGGGCCCGGAGGCGAACGCCACGAACAGGAAGACCCAGAGCATGGGGACGTAAGCGGCGAACATGAGGGGGAGCACCAGGAAGGGGTTCATGTCGCCGGCAGAGGAGTCGCTCACCATCAGGACCCAGGTGCAGAGCAGCGCGAGCAGCGGAATCAGGCTGAACGCGCCGACGTACCACAGGGCGGACCGCCTGGCGGTGCGCAGGTGGGGTCGCATGGCCGCCCGCTGGGCCGGCGAGGCCCACCGGAAGACCAGCGCGATCACGGCGGGGGCGCTGAGGAGGAGCAGCCACGGAGTGGCCATCAGCCGTATCAGGTACTGCTCCTGGGCCTCGGCCATGTCGCCCGGCTTGCCGTACACGATCAGGATGAGGACCGAGCTGACCGCGGCGGTCCAGGCCCGTGCTCGTTGCACACGCATCACGTCGGGGTCGTTGATCCGGCGCCCGCGCACCGGGAAGACCATGCGCGCCCTGCGGCGGGCCGACCTGGCCAGCGGGTAGCCGGCCAGCAGGGGCAGCGTCATCGCCCAGGTGCACGGGAGAAGGACCAACGCCCAGACACAGCCGTGGACGCGCTGCCGCCCGCCCCTGAGCAGCTCACCGAGCGGCGGCCATTCGTCGCTGCGCAGCCGTTGCCACAGGGAAGCCGGGGGCGGGACGTACGGAGGCGGATACGGGCCACCGCCGGGTGGCCAGGGCGGCGGCTGGTACGGGTTGTATCCCCCGGTGCTCACGTTGCGGTCCTTCCCGGCGACGTCATTGCGGTGCCCACCCAGTCAACTGGCAGGAGAACGCGAGGATATGGGATTCCGTCAGGACGCCCGGCATACACCCTGGAATTGCCCGGCCCACGCCCCGGCCGGCCTGACAGGATCGCCGTATGCGCACTGTGTACGCCCTGTTCGTGGGCATCGACGACTACCCGAGAGCCCCCCTGAGCGGCTGCCTCAACGACGTGCGGGCTGCGGAGACTGGTTGCGAGCGCTGAAGGATGAAAACGTGCTGGTCAGGGCCTACGGTCTCAGCACTCGATGATGTTCACCGTGAGTCCGCCCCGCGCGGTCTCCTTGTACTTGACGCTCATGTCGGTCGCATTTGGTCGTGCTTCTGACCTGCCAATTTGGTGCCATAAGCACGCTTTGCGGCACGTCAGGGATTTTTCAGGGACTTCGTCTCGACGTTGTCGACAAGGATGTCCGATGGTCATCGAGTCACTATGCTCGTAGCGCCGATGCAGGTGTCTACGCTATTGCTGCGGAGGGCTCCAGCAGGCTTGGTTGCTACCTTGGGTGGCGGTAGATCGTCGGGAGTCGTGACGACTTCAGCAGCCGCTCAAGCGGCGGGACCCCGTCGTTGTAGATGGCTGGGCCCGATGTGCCGGGCATGAGTCGGCGTAGCGCACGCGTTGTGATGTCGGCGAGAGTTGCGCCAACCTCGCCGTCTATCGCGATATTCATCGTGCCGATGAGACGAATCTCGCGATCGTCCCACGCGTCAATGTGCTCCG
Organism: Streptomyces sp. NPDC019224; assembly: GCF_040632605.1. Classification (NCBI taxonomy): domain Bacteria; kingdom Bacillati; phylum Actinomycetota; class Actinomycetes; order Kitasatosporales; family Streptomycetaceae; genus Streptomyces; species Streptomyces sp. NPDC019224. The sequence continues at coordinate 84,633 of NZ_JBEYCF010000018.1, forward strand.
TGAGGAAGTCCACAGCCACAGACTGACGACGAGCAAGAAGTAGCAGCTCGCATGCGTGCACGGCGTCGCGGAGGTCGAAGCGGAGGCAGGCTGTGAGCTTCGATGATCCAGGCCCCGGTTTCCAGCAGGTGATGAAGAGCTCGTCAGCGGCGTGGTTCTTGGCGGTGATGCTCACCTGCATGCCGCCGCGCTCGAGGATCGCTTCCGCTGCCCGCCGTTCGTGTTCGCCGTGAAGGGCGATTGACCACCAGGGAAGCGGCCCCCATGTGCCGTGTGCTGTTTCATGCTCAGGGAAGGGGGAGGAGATCTGGTGCCGCTGTAGCAGATGGTCGTGGAAGGTAAAGAGGCAGCCGTCTTGGAAGTGCTCGTCCCCGCTGCGCTCGCGTAGCAGGTCGTACTCGACGGCACTCATGCCCTCCACGGCCAGGCCGATGTGATCGACTTGTTCCTGGATGACCTTTGTGGCTCGCTCGAGCACCCCGCGGAACTCATCGTCGGGAGGTGCCTGATCGAGGAGCCGGCTGAGAGCGCGAAGCGCGGCCTGGCAACGGACGAGATCTTCGCCGAGTCCCACCAGGTGACCAGCCTTGAGGATGCTCCAGGGGCGAGTGGATTTCCATCGCTCCCAGGCCCGGTCGCCGCCGCCCCACTGTGTGAGCACCGTTGCTCCGACGTTGCCGACGCGGAAGTCTGGTTCGGCCTTCAGCCTCTCCCACAGATCGGGGTACGTCTCCAATGGGAAGGACGGCAGAGAGGAGTGCGCTGCAAGGACACGTGAGTCCGAGGTGTCCCAAAACTTGCTGAGTTCTTGTTCCACGCGCGTACGAGGCACCGTACGACCTCGCTGCGCAGCCCAGTACTCGATCAGCAGCATGTACGTGCTCTCCGGACTCCAGGGGAGCATGCCCAGGCCGTCGGCCACAACGGTGTTGGTCAGCCCGTCGTGCTCGAATCCGAACCGAACCCTGTCGATGACTTCGGTGAGCTCGTCAACATCGGGGCCGGACGCGGCGAAGACCGGACTGGAGGCCAGCATGTCCCTGATGTTCGTTGTGCTCTTGCCCCGGGCGAGTTGAACGGCGATTCGCGCGACCAGCAGGGAGCGGGTGAGCGCAGGCTCGCCGAAGTCGCTGCGTAGTCGGTCCTTGCCAAGCGCCGGGACATCCTTCAGGTGCCAAAGCAGTGCTTCTTGGATCTCGCGGAACCAATCCTCCCGCTGCGCTGCGAGCGTTGGCTTCTCGGTCGGCGGGACCCACCGGTTGCGGAACAGTGCGATGGTGTGGCCCTGGCCACCGGCCCGTTGCTGGGGTACCGGCATTCCCTGCGATTCCAGTCGGCGGCGGACATGCCGGTAGAGGGAGTTCATGTCGAGGAGGTTGGACGCCCCGGGGACGCCATCGTTGACGGCTCTCACGAGTTCGCCGGTGAACGAGGTAAGGGGCGCGCCCAGAGGAGCCTTGGCGGCTTGCGTCGCAGCTGAGGCAGTCATGACGTAGGTGCCTTCGATGGCGGTCTGGTCCGCGAACTCCCCAGGGTTGTCCATGTACCCCTCCAGCGCGGCCCCGCTGTAGCAACAGTCGAGGATCACAACGCTGCGGGACGCCATGCTGTCCAGCACTTCGGCCCGGAGGTAGTCGAAGGACACGGATTCGTACAGTTTCCTGCCTTGTTCAGAGTTCCTTAGAGCGAGATGCAGAGAGCCATCCGGCGACCGCATGCCGTGGCCGGCGAAGTACACAACCAGTGTGTCTGTCGCCTCACTTGCTGCTTGGTGCACGGCGTCCAACATGCCCTTGGCATCGATGGGATCAAGCAACGTCGCGCAGTGCATGGCAGGAAGGCCGCCGAAGTGCGGGGACCCGAACAGCTCGGCAAGCCTGCTGAGGTTGTTGCGTACTGCCGGCAAGTTCGGGAAGTGCTGGTACTCCGCAGCCCCGATCAACACCACACGGGTGCTGTCGGGGTCAGGCAGACCCATCATCGGTCTCCGGAGACCGACGGCGCCGTAGTCTCTCCCATGCCAACGGCTCCTGAAGCTCCGCCAGGAGGCGTGGATGACAGCAGATCTGCGACTCGGCGAAGTGTTTCCTCCGATGTATCGTGCACAGTCACGGTCATGCCGTCGCGGTCGAAGGTCACGGTTTCTGGCGGCGAGGGGCGGGCCGCTCGCCAGGCGACCACGATGTTCACCAGCAAGCTTGCGGCGGCCAGGCCATTGCTGACGAACATGTTGATGGTCTCGCCCGCGTCCATGCGGCCAGAAGCCTCAGAGGTTTGTGTCAGGTCGGCCTTCGCGTGACGCCGGAGTTCGCGATCCTGCCGGAGCCAGTAATAGAGATCGTGCGCCGCTGCGTCGTCACCCTCTGCATCGACCGTGATCTGCATCTCCACGACGTCTCCCCCTACGGTCCCTCGTGCCCGGCCCGCGACAAGGAGCGGACGCCGGTCCGTCGCTCCTGCCGCAGCTATCAACCAGGCAGCAGGATACGTTCTAATGGGCTTGGTTCTGCGTCGTGTTGGCCGGGGTGGTTGACCGGCGGGAACGGGCGAGCCGTGGACCCGTGAGTGAGGTGCTGCAGCTGGCCGCCGACTGGGTGGCCCAGGCGCCGCCAGGGCCGGGAGATGGCAGCCGTGGTTCTCGGTGCGTTTCGCAAGCGTGTGTTGTCTGGAGCGATGAGGAGCTGGCGCACCAGCTGCTCATGGAGGGCGCCCTCAGCCGTGACGCGTGCTTCTGGCACCCGTGCCACCGGTTCTGTGATGAGCGGCAGCGCGGTCGAGCCAGCGTCTGGTCGGCCGAGGAGGGCTACTGCCCGAGGCCTTCCGCGCAGCGCTCTGATTCGCACAAGAGGTGGGTCGAGTCGCGGCCTCGCGGTCAGACCTTGATGACGCGGATGCTGGGGCCGCAGAGCATCAGGAGGTCTTCGGGGTCCGATGTCAGGACGGTCGCTGGGGCTGGCGAGGTGAGTGCGGTGGCGGCCACGATGGCGTCGAGGGCGTACTTGTGGCCGTGCAGTCCGGCCGCGGCCAGGAGCTTGCTCGCATGGCGGGCGATGGCTTCGGTGGGCGGGATGATGTTCACGCGGGAGACTGCGTAGTCGAAGCGGGCCTGGTTGACCCTGGGGTCGCGTGCTTCGACGAGGGTGACGGAGCTGGTGACGATGCGGATGTCTTCGGCTTCGGCCGCGGCCAGCCACTCGGTGATCTCGGGCGTGCGGCGCACCAGTTTGGACAGGCCTTCGCAGTCCAGGACGAGCGTGCCGCTCACGCGGCGTCCGCCGAGCCCGCGGCGTCGCCGCGGAGAATGGCGCGTTTGGCGTAGACCGCCGCCTGATCGACCGGGCCGTGTTCGGTTTCCGCGTCTTCGATGAGCTCGCGCAGCCGGTCCCGTTCCAGTTGGCGCTGGATGAGGGTCTCGACGTAGGCGGACATGCCTCGTTTGCCCGTACGTGCTTTGAGGGCAGCGATGGTGCCTTCGTGGAGGGAGACCGATACGGGCCGGACGGGTCCTTCGCCGGGCGCCTGGGAGGTAGCCATGGGGCCGATTTTAACAAAACTCTTGTTATTGAAGGAGAGTGATTCTCCGAGCGGGTGTGTCGGAGGGACATCCGGGTGTCGCGAACTTCCAGGTCAAGCGCCCATCGGCGAGGGATCCGTCAGGGACTTTGCAGGGACTTTCACGTCTGTCTCAGGGAGACTCCAGGGAATTTCCGCCCCGTAAGCAGGGAAGGCCCTGACAGCGCTGAAAGAAGTAAACGCGCTGGTCAGGGCCTAGAACCTCAGCACTCGATGATGTTCACCGCCAGCCCGCCCCGGGCCGTCTCCTTGTACTTCACGCTCATGTCCGCGCCGGTCTCCTTCATGGTCTTGATGACCTTGTCGAGGGAGACCTTGTGGCTGCCGTCGCCGCGCAGCGCCATCTTCGCCGCGGTGACGGCCTTCACGGCGGCCATGCCGTTGCGCTCGATGCACGGGATCTGGACGAGGCCGCCGACCGGGTCGCAGGTCAGGCCCAGGTTGTGCTCCATGCCGATCTCGGCGGCGTTCTCCACCTGCTCGGGGGTGCCGCCCAGGACCTCGGCAAGGGCGCCCGCGGCCATGGAGCAGGCGGAGCCGACCTCGCCCTGGCAGCCGACCTCGGCGCCGGAGATGGAGGCGTTCTCCTTGAACAGCATGCCGATCGCGCCCGCCGCCAGCAGGAAGCGGACGATGCTGTCGTCCTTCTCCGCCTCGGTCGCGCCGCCCGCCGCGAAGTTCATGTAGTAGTGCAGGACGGCCGGGATGATGCCGGCCGCGCCGTTGGTCGGGGCGGTGACCACGCGGCCGCCCGCCGCGTTCTCCTCGTTGACCGCCATCGCGTAGAGGGTGATCCACTCCATGGCGTGCGCCTGCGGATCGCCCTCCGCGCGCAGCTGGCGGGCGGTCTTGGCGGCGCGGCGGTGGACCCTGAGGCCGCCGGGCAGGATGCCCTCGCGGGACATGCCGCGCGAGACGCACGCCTGCATGGCCCGCCAGATGTCCAGGAGCCCGGAGCGGATCTCCTCCTCGGTGCGCCAGGCGCGCTCGTTCTCCAGCATCAGCGAGGAGATCGACAGGCCGGTCTCGCGGGCCAGGCGCAGCAGCTCGTCGCCGGTGCGGAAGGGGTGCTTCAGGACCGTGTCGTCGAGCACGATCCGGTCCTCGCCCACGGCGTCCTCGTCCACGACGAAGCCGCCGCCGACCGAGTAGTACGTCTTCTCCAGGAGCAGGGCGCCCTCGTGGTCGTACGCGAGGACGGTCATGCCGTTGGCGTGGTACGGCAGCGCCTTGCGGCGGTGCAGGACCAGCTGCTCGTCGAAGTCGAACGCGATCTCGTGCATGCCGAGGAGATTGATCCGGCCGGTGGAGCGGATCGCCTCGACCCGGTCGTCCGCCGTTTCGACGTCGACCGTACGGGGGGACTCGCCCTCCAGGCCGAGCAGGACCGCCTTGGGGGTGCCGTGGCCGTGGCCGGTGGCGCCGAGGGAACCGTACAGCTCGGCGCGTATCGAGGCGGTGTGGGCGAGCAGGCCCTCGTTCTTCAGCCGGCGCGCGAACATACGGGCCGCGCGCATGGGGCCGACCGTATGGGAGCTGGACGGGCCGATGCCGATCGAGAACAGGTCGAAGACCGAGATGGCCACGGGGTGACTCCTAAGGGTTGGTAGACGCCGTTGTCTGCCGGGTGATGCGGTACGGGCGGGGCCGCCCGGAGAGCAAGAGACAAAGCGGAGGACAAGGGAGGGGGCACCGCGCTCACTGTTCAGTGTGCGCGGTGCCCCTCCCGGAGACGCAAATGCGCCGGTCCGGCTACTTCAGGCCGGGGTACAGCGGGAACTTCTCGGCCAGCTTCGAGACCCGGGCCTTCAGGTCGTCCGCGTCGTAGGACGGCTTGAGGGCCGAGGCGATGATCTCGGCGACCTCGGTGAAGTCCTCGGCGCCGAAGCCGCGGGTGGCCAGGGCCGGGGTGCCGATCCGGAGGCCGGAGGTGACCATCGGCGGGCGCGGGTCGTTGGGGATGGCGTTCCGGTTGACCGTGATGCCGAGCTCGTGGAGCCGGTCCTCGGCCTGCCGGCCGTCCAGCTCGGAGTTGCGCAGGTCCACCAGGACCAGGTGCACATCCGTGCCGCCGGACAGCACGGAGACGCCGGCCTCGGTGACGTCCGGCTGCACCAGGCGCTCGGCCAGGATGCGGGCGCCCTCCAGGGTGCGCTGCTGGCGCTCCTTGAACTCCTCGCCCGCCGCGACCTTGAACGAGACCGCCTTGGCCGCGATCACGTGCTCCAGCGGACCGCCCTGCTGACCCGGGAAGACCGCCGAGTTGATCTTCTTGGCGAGCTCCTGGGTGGAGAGGATCACACCGCCGCGCGGACCGCCGAGGGTCTTGTGCGTGGTGGTGGTGACGACGTGGGCGTGCGGCACCGGGTTGGGGTGCAGGCCCGCGGCGACCAGACCGGCGAAGTGCGCCATGTCGACCATCAGGTACGCGCCGACCTCGTCCGCGATGCGGCGGAAGGCGGCGAAGTCCAGCTGACGCGGGTACGCGGACCAGCCGGCGACGATCAGCTGCGGCTTGGACTCCTTGGCCAGGCGCTCGACCTCGGCCATGTCCACGACACCGGTGTCGTCCACGTGGTACGGGACCACGTTGTAGAGCTTGCCGGAGAAGTTGATCTTCATGCCGTGGGTCAGGTGACCGCCGTGCGCCAGGTTCAGGCCCATGATCGTGTCGCCCGGCTTCAGCAGCGCGAACATCGCGGCGGCGTTGGCCTGCGCACCGGAGTGCGGCTGGACGTTCGCGGCCTCGGCGCCGAAGAGCGCCTTGATCCGGTCGATGGCGATCTGCTCGACCACGTCGACGTGCTCGCAGCCGCCGTAGTAACGGCGGCCGGGGTAACCCTCGGCGTACTTGTTGGTCAGGACGGAGCCCTGCGCCTCCATGACGGCGACGGGAGCGAAGTTCTCGGAGGCGATCATTTCGAGCGTGGACTGCTGGCGCAGGAGCTCGGCGTCGACGGCGGCGGCGACGTCCGGGTCCAGCTCGTGGAGGGAGGAGTTGAGAAGCGACATCAGGTGGTCCCTTGGGGTCTTTAGTTGCCGGAGAACTCGGTGTACTCGTCGGCGGAGAGCAGGTCCTTCGGCTCCTCCGTGACGCGTACCTTGAACAGCCAGCCGCCTTCGAAAGGAGCGGAGTTCACCAGCGACGGGTCGTCGACGACGTCCTGGTTGAAGGCCGTGACCTCACCGGTCACCGGCGAGTACAGGTCGCTGACCGACTTGGTCGACTCCAGCTCGCCACAGGTCTCGCCCGCGGTCACCTGGTCGCCGACCTCGGGGAGCTGGGCGAAGACGACGTCACCGAGCGCGTTGGCCGCGTGCTCCGTGATGCCGACCGTGGACACGCCGTCCTCGACGGCCGACAGCCACTCGTGCTCCTTGCTGTACTGCAGCTGCTGGGGGTTGCTCATGACCTGAATTCTCCTGTACGCGGGGGAGTGCTGATGAACGGTGGTCTTACGGTGTGAGACGGGACCGCGTCACGTACGCGGTGCCCGCCGGTCCTACGGTTCTACTTCTGCCGCTTGTAGAACGGGAGCGCCACGACCTCGTACGGCTCGTGGCTGCCCCGGATGTCGACGCCGACGCCCGCGGTGCCCGGCTCGGCGTGCGCCGCGTCGACGTACGCCATGGCGATCGGCTTGCCCAGCGTCGGGGAGGGCGCGCCCGAGGTGACCTCGCCGATGACCTGGCCGTCCGCGACGACCGGGAACCCGGCGCGCGGCACCCGGCGGCCCTCGGCCACCAGGCCGACGAGCTTGCGGGGCGGGGCGGTCTCGGCGCGCTCGGCGGCGGCCTGGAGGGCCTTGCGGCCGACGAAGTCGCCCTCCTTCTCGAACTTCACGACCCGGCCGAGCCCGGCGTCGAACGGGGTCAGCGAGGTGGTCAGCTCGTGCCCGTACAGCGGCATGCCCGCCTCCAGGCGCAGCGTGTCACGGCAGGAGAGCCCGCACGGGATCAGGCCGTGCGGGGCGCCCGCCTCGGTGAGCGCCTTCCACAGCCGCTCGGCGTGGCCGGGCGCGACGAACAGCTCGAAGCCGTCCTCGCCGGTGTAGCCGGTACGGGCGATCAGCGCGGGCACCCCCGCGACCGTGCCGGGCAGCCCGGCGTAGTACTTCAGGCCGTCCAGGTCGGCGTCGGTCACGGCCGCGAGGATCGCCGGGGACTCGGGGCCCTGGACGGCGAGCAGCGCGTAGGCGTCGCGGTCGTCGCGCACCTCGGCGTCGAAGCCGGCGGCGCGCTCGGTGAGCGTGTCGAGGACGAGCTGGGCGTTGCCTGCGTTGGCGACGACCATGTACTCCGTCTCCTGGAGGCGGTAGACGATCAGGTCGTCCAGGATGCCGCCGTCCTCGGCGCAGATCATCGTGTAGCGGGCGCGGCCCGTCGAGACGGTGCCGATGTTGCCGACCAGCGCGTAGTTCAGCAGGTCCACGGCCTGGACGCCGGTGACGGTGATCTCACCCATGTGGGAGAGGTCGAAGAGGCCGGCCTTCGTGCGGACGGCGTTGTGCTCCTCGCGCTCGCTGGCGTAACGCAGCGGCATGTCCCAGCCCGCGAAGTCGGTCATCGTGGCGCCCAGCGAGCGGTGCAACGCGTCGAGGGCGGTGAGACGGGGGGTGGTGCTCATGGACGGGGCTCCCAGGGCATGACGGTGACGAGGACGATCCCTCCCCATCTGTCATCGGAACCTGAGAGGTTCGCCGAAAGCCCCCGGGGGGTCCGGCTTGCACCTTGGGTGGAGCCGCGAAGCGGCTCGCTTTTCAGATCTGCCTCATCCACGCGGTACGGGGCCTGAGAGATTCAAGGGAGGATCTTGCTCCTTCGGCGCCCGGCACGGGGGCCGGAACTCTCCCGCGCGGATTCAAGCGGCCTTTATGCAGTTGGCGGGGTCATCATCGCACGCATTCCGGGTGAGCGGGGCGCCGGGACCGCTCCCGGTCCGTACGGGATTCCGGCGGGTCGGACGGTTGTGTCGCATTACCTTTTCTTTACACTTCCGGGGTAGGTATGACAGCACGCGTCGGCCGTACGGCCAGGGGGAGGCGATGACGTTGCACTACGCGACGACCGCGGGGCCCGCACACGGCGCGCTGCCCGCGCAGCCGGGCTCGCCGCCCCGGCGGGCGGTGGGTGCCGGCCCGCCCCTCGTCCGGGACCTGCGCGGCCGGGCCGGGCGCGGTCCGCGCGTCCTGTGGTTCGCCGCCGGGGACATCGTGGTGGTCTCCGGACTGCCCGGGAGCGGCAAGTCGACCCTGCTCGCCCGCGCCGCCCCGGCGCACGCCGTCGACTCCCAGGACACCCGGGACCGCTGGGCCCGCCGGATGCCCCGTTTACTCCCCTACACCCTCTACCGGCCGCTCGTCCGCCTCGCTCATTACTGGGGGCTGTGGCGGGTGCTGCGCTCGGGCGCATCCGTGGTGGTCCACGACTGCGGCACCCAGAGCTGGGTCCGCGCCCGGCTCGCCCGCCAGGCCCGCAGACGCGGCCGGAGCCTGCACCTGGTCCTGCTCGACGTCTCCGCCCGCACCGCGCGCGAGGGCCAGCGCGAACGGGGCCGGGGCGTCTCCGCGTACGCCTTCGCCCGGCACCGCAGGGCCGTGGGCAAGCTGCTGCGGGACACCGAGGCGGGCCTGCTGCCGCGCGGCTGCGCCTCGGCGGTGCTGCTGGACCGCGAGGCGGCCGGTTCCCTCGCGCGGATCACGTTCGCAGACGCACAGACCGACGGCTGAGCGCGGCCCGTCCGAAGGGCGGACAGCGGCCGCGGGCCCGGGACAAGGCGCCCCCGAGGGGGCGCGACGGCCGGAACAGGCCTTAACCTCTTGCTGCACGGCAACGGGGCGAGAGGGAAGCAGTGGACATTCCGGCACAGGCCGGGAGCCGGCCGCAGGGCGGCTGGCCGGCCAACGAACTCGAAGAGGTACTGGGCGCCTCGCTCGGCGTCCCGGAGGCGGGCGGCCGCCTGCTGGAGGTGCTCGGCCGCAGCCACGTCTGGGTGCCCCTGCCGAACGGCGGCGGGCCCGACGCCCGGGACCTCGACCTGCCCACGCTGGAGATCGAGGGCGCCGCGTACGTCCCCGTCTTCAGCTCCGAGCACCAGTTCCTCACCTGCGTCGGCACCCACATGTCCTTCACGGTCGCCCCCGCACGCGAGTTCGCCCGCGGCCTGCCCCCGCAGCTCGGCATCGCCGTCAACCCGGGCGGCGCCGTCGGCATGCCGCTTCCCCCGCCCGCCGTCGCCGAGCTGTGCCGGGCCGGGCGCACCCCCCTCGACGGCCCGGCCACCGGGGGCCGGGTCCGGCTGTACGAGCCGGACTGGAAGGAGGAGCCCGTCGACTTCCTGGCCGCCGCGGCCGGCGAGTTCGAGGAGAGCGGCGTCGTCCTCACCGCCCGCAGGGCCCTGGCCAGCATCGAGGGCGGCGACCCCGTCCTCTTCGTCGGCGTCGAGTTCTCCACCTGGGAGGGCGCCGGGCAGAGCGCCCCCATGAACGCCCTGGGCCGGGCGCTCGGCCGCGTCGAGGTCCCCTGGCCGGTCAACCTGGTGCTGCTCGACGTGGCGCAGGACCCGGTCGCCGACTGGATGCGCGAGCGGGTGCGGCCCTTCTACACCCGCGCCGGCGGGCCGGGGGCCGACGCCTTCCCGGCATGACGGGCCGGCCGTGGCGTCGAGCCAGTGACAGCACGGCCGCATAAGCTGGTTTGATGGCTGAAGGCCGATGTCCGGTGGCCGAAGGCCGGTGGTTCGGCACCGCGCCGTACCGAGTGCCCCGGGACGCCGGGCCGAAACAGAGGATCTACGAGGGGCGGGACCCAGGGTGAGCGCGTCAGGCACCGCGGCGGCCGGTCAGGTCGAGCACATGCTGCGCCAGGTCGCGCCCGGGCGCTACGACGCGTACGAGGCGCTGCTCCAGGCCCTGGCGGCCGGCCGGGTCTGGATGCTCCTGTGGCACGGCCGCCCCGGCGCCCCCGACGCCCAGTACGGCAACATGGAGGTCGAGGGCCTCGGCTACGCCCCGTGCGTCACCTCCCCCCAGGAACTGGCCGCCAGTGGCTGGAGCCGGGACCACGAGGTCGTCGCCGGCCTCGACATCGCCCGCTCCCTCTACCCCGACCGCTGGGGTATCTGGCTCAATCCGCACGCCCCCGGCGGCGGCGTCGGCATCCCCTGGCTGGACCTGCGCCGCATTGCCACCGGCCTCGACCGGATGCCCGCCGGGCCGCTGCGGATCAGCGAACCCGCCATCGAGCTCCCGCAGTTCTACGCCCAGCTCGCGCAGAACGCCCACCGCACCCCCGCCGTCCGCTCGCTGCGCCGCGCCTGGGTGCAGCCCGCGCTCGGCGTCCCGTACCTCGCCGTCGGCCTCGACCTGTACGACACGAGCGGACCGGCCGTCGACGCGGTGCGGGCCATGATGCGCCAGTCCGTCGGCGCCGTACCCGAGGGGCTGCCGGTCTCCACGGTCGCGATGTCCGACGAGTACGACCCGGTCGCGATGTGGCTGCGCGCCAACTCCCGCCCCTTCTACGACCGCGAGGCGCACGCCGCGCCCGGTTACGGCTACCCCCGGACCCCCGGCCCCGCCCCGCACGCGTACTGAGACGCTCCCCCGCCCGTCGCGACGGACAAAGCGCTGCGTGGCCGGACATGTCCTCCTTGACGTCTGCCCAAATCACCACCCCATCAATCCTGTTGGGCGCCATGTCCGGTCTGGTGGATTAGCGGCCGAACGGTCCGCTCACTCCACCGGGCTGTCCGGATAACGGAAGCCCGCTGCCCGCATCACGGTTGAGCAAACATTCCCCGTGAGGGCTGGCGGGTGATCACAGCCGCATTGAAGACTCCCCGCTAGTGAGGACCGTCCGGTATTTGTACGGGGTGCCCCGGCGGACACCTCGCGGGCGCGTCAACGCGTCCACCGCACCGCACACTTCAGCCGCACCCGATGCCGCGGCTGACACGCGCCAGGCCGTCACCGCGGCGAACAGGGCCGGTTACCGCCGGCGGGAGGGGTCGAAGGCACTGTGACCGCACCGATCGAGACCACCGGTTCGGCTGCCGAGGCGCAGCCGGAGGCAGTACTCACGGGGGCCAAGCAGAGCCAGATCGAAGGCCGTTCGCTCGGACGCATCGCCTGGACGCGCTTCAAGCGCGACAAGGTGGCGGTGGCGGGCGGCATCGTCGTCATCCTGCTGGTTCTCCTCGCCGTGCTCGCCAAGCCGATCCAGGCCGTCTTCGGGCTGGACCCCAACGAGTTCCACCAGGACCTCATCGACCCCGCGCTGCTCGCGCCCAAGGGCGACTGGGGCGGCATCAGCTGGAGCCACCCGCTGGGCGTCGAGCCGCAGTACGGCCGCGACATCATGACCCGCATCATCGAGGGCTCCTGGGTCTCCCTGGTCGTCGCCGTCGGCGCGACCCTGCTCTCCGTGGTGATCGGCGTCTTCTTCGGCGTCGTCTCCGGCTTCTACGGCGGCTGGGTGGACACCGTCATCAGCCGCATGATGGACACCTTCCTGGCCTTCCCGCTGCTGCTCTTCGCGATCTCCATCTCGGCGGCGCTGCAGGACGGGGCGTTCGGCCTGGAGGGGCTGCCGCTGCGCATCGCGGTCCTCATCTTCGTGATCGGCTTCTTCAGCTGGCCGTACATGGGCCGCATCGTGCGCGCCCAGACGATGAGCCTGCGCAACCGCGAATTCGTTGAAGCCGCAAGGTCGTTGGGTGCACGGGGCCCCTTCATCCTCTTCCGGGAACTGCTGCCGAACCTGGTGGCGCCCATCCTCGTCTACTCCACGCTGCTCATTCCCTCGAACATCCTCTTCGAGGCCGGGCTGAGCTACCTCGGTGTCGGTATCGCGCCGCCGCAGGCCTCGTGGGGCGGGATGCTCACCAACGCGATCGACTTCTACCAGAACGACCCGATGTACATGATCGTGCCGGGCGTGGCCATCTTCGTCACGGTCCTGGCGTTCAACCTGCTGGGAGACGGGCTGCGTGATGCCCTCGACCCCCGTAGCAAGTAGGAGTCCGGGCGCTCGCCATCGCGGCGGGCGGCAAGTCACGGCAACCATCGATCGAGGGGAATGTCCTCAGGTGAAGACCAGAAAAACGACAGCGGTGGTCGCCACAGCTGTGGTCCTGATGCTGGGAGCGTCCGCGTGCAACGGCTCCAAGGATGACAACGGCGGCGGCAAGAGCGGCGGCAGCGGCTCGGGTGCCACCGACGCCGCGCTGACGTCGATCGTCAACAAGTCGGACAAGAAGGGCGGCACCCTCAAGCTGGAGATGTCGGACGAGCCCGACTCGCTCGACCCCGGCAACACGTACTACGGCTGGGTGCAGAACTTCGCCCGCCTGTACGGCCGCACCCTCACGTCCTTCAAGCCGGCCGCCGGCAAGGAGGGCCTGGAGATCGTCCCGGACCTCGCGGAGGGCCTCGGCAAGCCGAGCGCGGACGCGAAGACCTGGACGTACACCCTGAAGAAGGGCCTCAAGTACGAGGACGGGTCGCCGATCACCTCGAAGGACATCAAGTACGCCATCGAGCGCTCCAACTTCGCGCCGGAGGCCCTGTCCAACGGCCCGACGTACTTCAAGGCCCACCTCATCGGCGGCGACAAGTACAAGGGCCCGTACAAGGACAAGAACCCGAACGGCATCGCCTCCATCGAGACGCCGGACGACTCCACGATCATCTTCAAGCTGAAGGACGCCTTCGCGGACTTCGACTACCTGGCGACCTTCTCGCAGACGGCCCCCGTGCCGGCCGTGAAGGACAAGGGCGCCGACTACGTGAAGCAGATCGTGTCCTCGGGCCCGTACAAGTTCGAGTCGTACGAGGAGGGCCGCGGCGCGACCCTCGTCCGTAACGACCAGTGGGACCCGAAGACCGACACGATCCGCCCGGCGCTGCCGGACAAGGTGACGGTCCGCTTCAAGGTGAAGCAGGAGACGGTCGACAACAACCTGATCGCCGACAACATCACCGTCGACGGCGCGGGCACCGGTGTCGCGCCGGCGACCCAGCCGAAGGTCCTCACCAAGCCGGACCTGAAGAAGCAGACCGACAACTCGTACGCGGGCGCCACCTCGTACATCGGTCTGAACGTCAACGTGAAGCCGTTCGACAACATCCACTGCCGCAAGGCCGTGCAGTGGGGCATCGACAAGGCCTCGGTCCAGGCCGCACAGGGCGGTGACCCCAAGGGCGACGTCGCCACGACGCTGCTGCCGCCGACGGTCAACGGCTACGCCAAGTTCGACCTGTACGAGTCCGCCGGCCACAAGGGCGACGAGGCGAAGGCCAAGGACGAGCTGAAGCAGTGCGGCAAGCCGAACGGCTTCGACACCAAGATCTCGGCCCGCTCCGACCGCCCCGCCGAGATGGCCATGGTCACCGCCGTGCAGGCGTCGCTCAAGAAGATCGGCGTCAACGCCGAGATCAAGAGCTACCCGGCCGGCAAGTACTTCCAGAACTTCGCGGGCAACCCGAGCTACGTGCACGCCAACAAGCTCGGCATGATCATGAGCGCCTGGGGCGCCGACTGGCCGACCGGCTTCGGCTTCCTGGACCAGATCATCAACGGCTCCGCCATCAAGCCGTCCGGTGGCAACAACGTCCAGGAGCTGGACGACCCCAAGATCAACAAGATGCTCAACGAGGGCATCGCCAACACCGATGACGCCGCTCGCGCCAAGGCGTGGGGCGACATCGACAAGGCCGTGGCCGAGGGTGCCACCGCCGTGCCGCTGATCTACCGCAAGAACCTGCTGCTGCGTCCGGCCTCCGCGACGAACGTCACGGTCACCCAGGCCTACCTCGGCATGTACGACTACGTGCTGATGGGCTCCGCCAAGTAGGAACGGCCCCGTCCCCGGGCCGCGCAGGCGGCCCGGGGACGGCCTCCGGACCCCCAGAATTGTCCCGAAAGGCAGGTGAAGGCACGGTGTCGGACCGCTCGGGTCACCCCCGGCGAACCGGTACCGGCGCCGGATAGCTGTGGCTGCGTACATCATCCGACGCGTCTTCGGCGCGGTACTGCTGCTGTTGATCGTCAGCGCAGTCACCTTCGCGATCTTCTTCCTCGTCCCCCGACTGGCCGGGCAGACGATGGACCAGTTGGCGGCCCAGTACGTGGGCAAGGACGCCAATCCGCAGTCCATCCTCGCGGTCAAGCAGAACCTCGGTCTCGACCAGCCGCTGTACGTCCAGTACTGGCACTTCCTCAAGCAGCTGTTCGTCGGCGCCGACTTCCAGTTCGGCCCCGAGGCCACGCACTGCGGTGTGCCGTGCTTCGGCTACTCCTTCAAGCGGCACGTGGAGGTGTGGCCCGAGCTGACCGCGCGGATCCCGGTCACCTTCTCGCTGGCCATCGGCGCGGCCGTGATCTGGCTGATCAGCGGGGTGGCGATCGGTGTCGTCTCCGCGCTGAAGCGGGGCTCGATCCTCGACCGCTTCTTCATGGGCGTCGCGCTCGCCGGCGTCTCGCTGCCGATCTTCTTCACCGGCATGCTCGCCCTGGGCGTGTTCACTGTCCAGTGGCCCGTGTGGGAGGGCATCACCTACGTACCCTTCACTGACAGTCCGCCGGACTGGGCGTGGAACATGCTCATCCCGTGGTGCTCGCTCGCCTTCCTCTACTCCGCGCTCTACGCCCGCCTCACCAGAGCCGGGATGCTGGAGACGATGGGGGAGGACTACATCCGCACCGCACGCGCCAAGGGCCTGCGCGAGAGCCGTGTCATCGGGAAGCACGGGCTGCGGGCCGCTCTCACCCCCATCGTGACCATCTTCGGCATGGACTTCGGTCTGCTGGTCGGCGGCGCGGTGATCACCGAGACCGTGTTCTCGTTCCCCGGGCTGGGCCAGTACGCGATCAAGAGCGTGCAGGAGAACGACCTCCCGATCGTCATGGGCGTGACGCTCGTCGCCGCCTTCTTCATCGTCATCTGCAATCTGCTGGTGGATCTGGTGTACGCCGCCATCGACCCCAGGGTGAGGCTCTCGTGACCGACGTTTCCAAGACCGGGACGACGGGCGGGCCGGTGGCCGGCCGGCGCGCCGACGGCGAGGCCTTCCTCTCCGTGAAGGACCTGCGCATCCACTTCCGGACCGACGACGGCCTGGTCAAGTCGGTGGACGGCGTCAGCTTTGACGTGAAGCCCGGGCAGACCCTCGGCATCGTCGGCGAGTCCGGCTCCGGCAAGTCCGTCACCTCGCTCGGCATTCTCGGCCTGCACCGCACCGCCGCCAACGCCCGCATCTCCGGCGAGGTCTGGCTGGACGGCGAGGAGCTGCTCGGAGCGTCCGACAACCGGGTGCGCGAGCTGCGCGGCCGCAAGATGGCCATGATCTTCCAGGACCCGCTCTCCGCGATGCACCCGTACTTCACGGTCGGCGGGCAGATCGTGGAGGCCTACCGGGTCCACCACAAGGTCAGCAAGAAGGCCGCCCGCACCCGGGCGATCGAGATGCTGGACCGGGTCGGCATCCCCGAGCCGCACAAGCGCGTCGACTCCCACCCGCACGAGTTCTCCGGCGGCATGCGCCAGCGCGCGATGATCGCGATGGCACTGGTCAACAACCCGGAACTGCTCATCGCCGACGAGCCGACCACTGCCCTGGACGTCACCGTCCAGGCGCAGATCCTGGATCTCATCCGGGACCTGCAGAAGGAGTTCGGCTCCGCCGTCATCATGATCACCCACGATCTGGGCGTCGTCGCCGAGATGGCCGACGATCTGCTGGTCATGTACGGCGGCCGGTGCGTCGAGCGCGGACCGGCGGAGAAGATCTTCTACGAGCCCCAGCACCCGTACACCTGGGGCCTGCTCACCTCGATGCCGCGCATCGACCGTGAGCAGACCGAGCGGCTGATTCCCGTCAAGGGCCAGCCCCCGTCGCTGATCAACGTCCCGAGCGGCTGTGCCTTCAACCCGCGCTGCCCGTACGCGGACATCCCTGAGGACAACCTCACCCGCACCAGGCGTCCCGAGCTGGAGCAGGTCGGTGCCGGCCACTTCTCCGCCTGCCACATGGCACAGGAGGAGCGGACCCGGATCTGGACCGAAGAGATTGCGCCGAAGCTGTGAGCGAGGCGAGCGAGATGAGCGACGTGAGCGAGAAGAAGGACGCCCCGGTGCTGGAGAAGGACGCGAAGATCCCGGCGCAGGCCACCGACTCGCGCGAGCCGCTGCTCAGGGTCGAGGGCCTGGTCAAGCACTTCCCGATCCGCTCGGGCCTGCTGCGGCGGCAGTCCGGCGCGGTGAAGGCCGTCGACGGCATCGACTTCGAGGTGTATCCGGGGGAGACCCTGGGCGTCGTCGGCGAGTCCGGCTGCGGCAAGTCGACCATGGGCCGGCTCATCACCCGGCTGATCGAGCCGACCGGCGGCAAGGTCGAGTTCGAGGGGCGCGACATCACGCACCTGTCCATGGGGCAGCTGCGGCCGATGCGCCGCGATGTCCAGATGATCTTCCAGGACCCGTACTCGTCGCTGAACCCGCGCCACACGATCGGCACGATCGTCAGCGCCCCGTTCCGGCTCCAGGGCGTGGAGCCCGAGGGCGGACTGAAGAACCACGTGCAGGAGCTGCTGTCGCTGGTCGGGCTGAGCCCCGAGCACTACAACCGCTACCCGCACGAGTTCTCCGGCGGACAGCGTCAGCGCATCGGCATCGCCCGCGCGCTGGCCCTGCGTCCCAAACTGGTCGTCGCCGACGAGCCGGTCTCCGCGCTGGACGTGTCGATCCAGGCCCAGGTGGTGAACCTGCTCGACGACCTCCAGACCGAGCTGGGTCTGACGTACGTGATCATCGCGCACGACCTGTCGGTGATCCGCCACGTCTCGGACCGGATCGCGGTCATGTACCTCGGCAAGATCGTCGAGCTCGCGGACCGCACGTCGCTGTACGAGGCGCCGATGCACCCGTACACCAAGGCGCTGATGTCCGCGGTGCCGGTGCCGGATCCGCGCCGGCGGGGTGCGAAGAGCGAGCGCATCCTGCTCAAGGGCGACGTCCCCTCGCCGATCTCGCCGCCCTCCGGCTGCCGGTTCCACACCCGGTGCTGGAAGGCCACGGAGGTCTGCGCGACGCAGGAGCCGCCGCTCATCGCGCTCAGGACCGGCCACCAGGTCGCCTGCCACCACCCGGAGAACGCGCCGGACCAGGCACCCGGGGAGCAGGTCCTGGCGGGGGCGCGGGAAGCGGTCGAGCTGGTGACGGCCGCGAAGGCGGAAGGGGGCGCGCCGGAGACGGAGGCAGAGGCTCCGGAGCCGGCCGCGGCCGACGCGCCCGCCGAGGCCCCCGACTCGTCGCCGGACAGCCCGAAAGAGTAGTACGGGCACAATTGCCCGGTGCTCAACGAACTGTTCACGCCCTCCGTCCAGCATGCGCTCGACATCGTCGGGATCTTCGTCTTCGCGATCTCGGGCGCCCTGCTCGCCGTACGCAAGAACTTCGATGTCTTCGGCATCGCGGTGCTCGCCGAGGTGACCGCGCTGGGCGGAGGGCTCTTCCGCGACCTGGTCATCGGTGCGGTGCCACCGGCCGCCTTCACGGATCTGGGGTACTTCACGACCCCGCTGCTCGCCGCGGGGCTGGTCTTCTTCCTGCACCCGCACGTGGAGCGCATCCAGGCCGGGGTCAACGTCTTCGACGCCGCCGGCCTCGGGCTGTTCTGCGTCACCGGCACGGTGAAGGCGTACGACTACGGCCTCGGCCTCACCTCCTCGGCGGCCCTCGGCCTGGCGACGGCGGTCGGCGGCGGTGTGCTGCGGGACGTCCTGGCCAACGAGGTCCCGTCGCTGCTGCGCTGGGACCGGGACCTGTACGCGGTGCCCGCCATCGTCGGGGCCACCGTGATCGTGCTCTGCATCCGCTTCGACGCGCTGAACGCCCTGACCAGCGGCGCGGCCGTGATCGCCGCGTTCGTCCTGCGGCTGCTGGCACTCCGCTTCCACTGGCGGGCCCCGCGCGCCTACAACCGGCGCTCCGCGCAGGCGGACGAGGGGTGACGGACTCCGCACAGCAAAAAGCTACCGCTCAGTAATAGAATCGGTGTACGGTGCGCCCATGGCACAGGCAACCATCGGGGACAGCGAGTTCGACCGGGACACCGCCGTCACCCTGCGCGAAGAGGGCGTCTACGACGCGGAGCTCTCGGCCGGCTGGACGATCATCCAGGCCGTCAACGGCGGCTATCTGCTGGCGATACTCGGCCGCGCGCTCGCCGAGGCCCTTCCGCACGGCGACCCGTTCACCGTCTCCGCCCACTACCTGACCGCGTCGGTGCCCGGCCCCGCCCTGATCCGCACCGAGACCGTCCGCACCGGCCGCACCCTGTCCACCGGGCAGGCGTCCCTCTTCCAGTACGCCGAGGACGGCACCGAGGTCGAGCGCATCCGCGTCCTCGCCACCTACGGCGACCTGGACGCGCTGAGCGACGACGTCCGCACCTCCGCCAAGCCGCCGGCCATCCCGCCCCGCGAGCACTGCCTGGGCCCGGGTGACGGCCCGGCGCCGATCCCCGGCAGCTCCGCCATCACCGAGCGGCTCGACATCAAGCTCGACCCGGCGACCATCGGCTGGGCCGTCGGGCAGCCGTCCGGCAGGGGCGAGATGCGCGGCTGGTTCGGGCTGGCCGACGGCCGCGACCCCGACCCGTTCTCCCTGCTGCTCACCGTGGACGCGCTGCCGCCCACCTCGTTCGAGCTGGGGCTCAAGGGCTGGACCCCGACCATCGAGCTGACCACCCACGTCCGCTGCCGCCCGGCCCCGGGCCCGCTCCGCGTCTCCATCACCACCCGCAACCTGGCGGGCGGCTTCCTGGAGGAGGACGCGGACGTCTGGGACAGCGCCGACCGCCTGGTCGCCCAGTCCCGCCAGCTGGCCCGCGCCCCGCGCGGCTGACCCCCCTTCCTTTCCGCGGGCGCCCCGGGCCGGCAGGACCGGGGCCGCGCGGCGGGTCATCGCCCTCCTCGCCACCGGAAACGGCGTCGCCGCCCGGGACTTTCGGCGGCCGGCCGGCACCGCCGTTTCCGGTGCGCGGGCCCCGGGACCCCATGCGCCCGGCGTACGCCCCGCCGCGGGCTCGTAGAATCGAGCCCACCATGGCTTACCTCGACCACGCCGCGACCACGCCGATGCTTCCGGAGGCGATCGCGGCGATGACCGCGCAGCTCGCCGTCACCGGCAACGCGTCCTCACTCCACGCCGCCGGGCGCCGGGCCCGCCGTACCGTCGAGGAGTCCCGGGAATCCCTCGCCGACGCCCTCGGCGCCCGTCCCAGCGAGGTGGTCTTCACCTCCGGCGGCACCGAGGCGGACAACCTCGCGGTGAAGGGCCTGTACTGGGCCCGCCGCGACGCCGACCCCCGCCGCACCCGGGTCCTGGTCAGCCCCGTCGAGCACCACGCGGTGCTCGACGCCGTCGACTGGCTCGCCACCCACGAGGGCGCGAACGTCGAGTACCTCCCCGTCGACCGGTACGGGCGCGTCCACCCCGAGGCGCTGCGCGAGGCGGTCCTGCGCGATCCCGGCGACGTGGCACTGATCACCGTGATGTGGGCCAACAACGAGATCGGCACCATCCTGCCGGTACGCGAACTGGCCGAGGTGGCCCGAGAGTTCGAGATCCCGATGCATGCCGACGCGGTTCAGGCGTTCGGGCAGCTCGACGTGGACTTCGCCGCGTCCGGGCTGGCCGCGATGACCGTCAGCGCGCACAAGATCGGCGGCCCCACCGGCGTCGGCGCGCTGCTGCTCGGCCGCGAGCACACCCCGGTGCCCGTGCTGCACGGCGGCGGGCAGGAGCGCCACGTCCGTTCCGGCACCCTGGACGTGGCGGGCATCGCCTCGTTCGCCGTCGCCGGACGGCTCGCCGCGGACCGGCGCGAGGACTTCGCCCGGGAGACCGGGGCGCTCCGCGACGAGCTGGCCGCCGCCGTCCTGGCGGAGGTCCCCGACGCCCTGCTCGGCGGCGACCCGGCACCGGGCGGCCGCCTGCCGGCCAACGCGCACTTCACCTTCCCCGGCTGCGAGGGCGACTCGCTCCTGCTGCTCCTGGACGCCCAGGGCATCGAGTGCTCCACCGGCTCCGCCTGCACCGCCGGGATCGCCCAGCCCAGCCACGTCCTGCTCGCCACCGGCACCGATCCGGACCTGGCCCGCGGCACCCTGCGCTTCTCGCTCGGCCACACCTCCACCGAGCAGGACGTGGAGGACGTGGCCCGCGCGATCGGCCCGGCGGTCGAACGGGCGAGGTCGGCGGGGCTGAGCTAGGCCCTCTCGGAGGCGGGGGCAGAGGCCGCGCGGCGGACCAGCTCCATGTAGCGGTCCCAGTCCCAGCCGCGGCCCGGGTCCGTGTGGTCGGCGCCCGGCACCTCGACGTGCCCGATGATGTGCTCGCGGTCCACCGGGATGCCGTACCGCCCGCATATCGCCGCGGTGAGCCTGGCGGACGCCCCGTACATCGCGGCGGTGAAGTCCTGCGGGCGCTCCACGAAGCCCTCGTGCTCGATGCCCACGCTGCGTTCGTTGTACGAGCGGTTGCCGGCGTGGAACGCCACGTCCAGCTCGCGGATCATCTGCGTCACATGGCCGTCCTTGCGCACCACGTAGTGGGCCGCCGCCCGGTGCCCGGGGTCCTGGAAGGCGCGGACCGCGCTGCTGAAGCTGCCCTGGGTGACATGGACGACCACCCGGTCGATGCCGTAGTCGTCGGGGCGGTCCGCCCGCCGCCAGTTCGCGTCGGCCGCCGCCACCCACCGCGCCCGCGCGTAGTCCACCGCGCCCGGGGTGCGCGGCTTCTCCACGCCCGGCAGCCGCCACCAGGCGCGCTTCAGGCGGTCCCGCGCCAGCGCCGCCATCCCCACGGCCGTGACGGCGCCGCCGATCAGCACCGAGCGTCGGCTGATGCCGGTCCCGGTGCCCGCTCCCGCCGTCCCCTTGGTCCCCATGTGAGGGACAACGCTTATCCGCGAGCTTTCGGTTCCCGCTCCCACGTACCCTGGTGGAGCTATGACTGAGACTCCCCAGCGCCCCCTCCGTGTGCTCGCCGCCATGTCGGGCGGCGTCGACTCCGCCGTCGCCGCGGCCCGCGCCGCCGAGGCGGGTCACGACGTGACCGGTGTGCACCTCGCCCTCTCCGCGAACCCGCAGTCCTTCCGGACCGGCGCCCGGGGCTGTTGCACCATCGAGGACTCCCGCGACGCCCGCCGCGCCGCGGACGTCATCGGCATCCCCTTCTACGTCTGGGACCTGGCCGAACGCTTCCGCGAGGACGTCGTGGAGGACTTCGTCGCCGAGTACGAGGCGGGGCGCACCCCCAACCCGTGCCTGCGCTGCAACGAGAAGATCAAGTTCGCCGCGCTGCTGGACAAGGCCCTCGCGCTCGGCTTCGACGCGGTGTGCACCGGTCACTACGCCACCGTGGTCACCGGCGCGGACGGCAACCGGGAACTGCACCGGGCCTCGGACATGGCCAAGGACCAGAGCTATGTGCTCGGCGTCCTGGACGAGCGCCAGCTCGCCCACGCGATGTTCCCCCTCGGCGACACCCTCACCACCAAGGACGAGATCCGCGCCGAGGCGGAGCGCCGGGGCCTCGCGGTCGCCAAGAAGCCCGACAGCCACGACATCTGCTTCATCGCGGACGGCGACACCCAGGGCTTCCTCGCGAACCGCCTCGGCGGCAGGGCGGAGGGCGACATCCTGGACGAGTCCGGGGCGAAGCTCGGCACCCACGACGGCGCCTTCGGCTTCACCATCGGCCAGCGCAAGGGCCTGCGCATCGGCCACCCGGCCCCCGACGGCAAGCCGCGCTACGTCCTGGACATCTCCCCGGTGAACAACACGGTGACCGTCGGCCCCGCCGAGGCCCTGGACGTCACCGCGCTCACCGCGATCAAGCCCCGCTGGTGCGGCACCCCGCCCTCGGGCCCGGGCACGTACACCGCGCAGCTGCGCGCCCACGGCGGCGAGACCGAGGTGACCGCCGAGCTGACCGACGGCACCCTGCACGTCACGTTCACCGAGCCGGTCCGGGGCGTGGCCCCCGGCCAGGCGGTCGTGCTGTACGACGGCACCCGCGTGGTCGGCTCCGCGACGATCGCGACGACGGTACGCCGGGAGCGCGCGGCGGCGGGCTGAGCCCCAGGCTGCGGCGTACCCCCGTAGCCCCGGCTGCCGCGTACCCACGTGAAGGACCCGCGTACGCGAAAAGCCCCGCGCGGCAACGCCCGACCCCGGTACGGGCGTGACCGCGCGAGGTGTTCGGGCCCCCCGGCCCGTCCGGGTGCTCAGGACGCCTGGCGGGCGTACACGTCGCGGCCGAAGAACTCCGCCAGCACCGGGGCGATCGCCTGCGGCGCCAGTTCGCGGGTCTGGCCGGTCAGAGTGCGGTGGCGGCCCCGGGGCAGCGCGTCCGCGAGCAGCCGGGTCGCCGACCTCGCGGTGGCCGAGCTGAAGCCGCCGCAGACGACCAGGGTGCGGGCCGTCACCGCGGCCAGCCGCCCCACCGGCACCGAGCCGTCGCCCAGCAGCGCGTCGTCGTACACCAGGGTGTGCGCCACGGACTCCAGGGTCCGCCACAGCGGCGCCCCCCGCATCCTGGCGACCGTGCCGGCCGGGACCCCCGTGACGGTCAGGAACAGCTCCACCGCGCCGCCCCGGTCCCCGGCGGCCAGCAGCCGGTGCAGCCGGGCCGTGCAGTCGGCCTTGAACAGCAGTCCGGCCGGCCCCGGCGTGTACGTCGGCTCGTACACCGCGAGCCGGTCCGCCGGCAGCCCGGCCGCCTGCGCCTCCAGGGCCAGCGCGCCACCCGCCCCGACGCCGAACACGGCGGGCCGGCCGCCCGTCACGGCGGCCAGCGCCGCCAGGTCCTCGATCTCGCGCTCCACCGCGTAGCGCCCCGCGTCCCCGCTGGCGCCCCGGCCGCGCCGATCGTACGTGACGACCTCGAAGCGCGACGCGAGCAGACGCGCGAGCGGCTCCTCGGTGCCGGCCGTGCTCAGGGCCCCGCCGACCAGGATGACCGGCGGTCCTTCGCCCCGGCGCCGGTACGCGATCGGGGTGCCGTCGAGGGAGAGAGTCCTGTCCATGCGAGGGTGGACTGCTGGACCGTCACGAACTCATCGGCGCCCGCGGAAAGTTTTCCTGACGAGCTGTCAGCGTGCGATCAGCTCCGTGTCGTAGAAGCAGAAGTGGTCCTTGATCGCGGCCACTTCGTCCTTCGGCTCCGGGTACGCCCAGGCCAGATCGGCGGCCTCCGGCAGGGACCAGTAGGAGGCTTCCCCCTTGAACGGGCAGTGGGTGCGGGTGTCCGACGGCGTCAGGAGTTCGGTGCGGACATCCTCCGGCGGCAGGTAGTAGCGGACCGGACAGCCCGTCTCGCGCAGGACGAGCGGGCGGCGGCTCTCGGCGAGCAGCAGGCCGTCGCGGAGCACCCGCACATGCTCGGTGCCGGGCTCGACGGTGATGTGGTGTCCTCGGGTGGAAGTCATGCCTTCCTCAGCCGTTCGCGGCCCGGGATTGTTCCCCGGATGCGGGGGGTGCGGCGGCGGCCTCTACCGTGGCACCCATGAACATCTGCGTCTTCCTCTCCGCCGCCGACCTCGACGACCGCTACACCGTGCCCGCCCGCGAATTCGCCGAGCTGCTCGGGCGCGGCGGGCACACCCTGGTCTGGGGCGGTTCGGAGAGCGGCCTGATGAAGGTCGTCGCCGACGGCGTCCAGGAGGCCGGCGGGAAGCTCGTCGGGGTGTCGGTGGACTTCCTGGCCGCGAAGGCGCGGACCGACGCCGACGAGATGGTGATCGCCCGCGACCTCGCCGAGCGCAAGGCGCTCCTGCTGGCGAAGTCCGACGCGATCGTCATCATGGTCGGCGGCACCGGGACGCTCGACGAGGCCACCGAGATCCTGGAGCTGAAGAAGCACGGCAAGCACGCCAAGCCGGTCGTCCTGCTCAACACCGCCGGCTTCTACGACGGCCTGCACGAGCAGTTCCGGCGCATGGAGGACGAGGGCTTCCTGCCGCTCCCGCTGACCGAACTGGTGTTCTTCGCGGAGGACGGCGTCGGCGCCCTGGCCTACCTGGAGGAGCGGGCCGGCCTGCAGTGACGTACGGGCCCCCGGACCGCGGGTGCGACGATGGGGCCATGTCCACTCACCTCATCACCGGTGCCGGCTCCGGCATCGGCGCAGCGGTCGCCCGGCGTCTCACCGAACGCGGGGACGACCTCGTCCTGCTGGCCCGCGACGCGGGCCGCGCCAAGGAGCTGGCCGCGCTCCACCCCGGCGCCCGCACCCTCGTCGGCGACCTGACCAACCCGGACCGGCTCTCCTGGGCCCTCGCCCAGCAGAGCGTGCCGGAACGGCTCGACTCGCTGCTGCACATCGCGGGCGTCGTGGAGCTCGGCCTGGTCGGCGAGCTGACCCCCAAGGCATGGCACCTCCAGCTCGACGTCAACCTCGTCGCCCCCGCCGAGCTGACCCGCCTCCTGCTGCCCCAACTGCGCGTCGCCCAGGGCCACGTCCTGTTCGTCAACTCCGGCGCCGGGCTCTCCGCGAGCCCCGAGTGGAGCGCGTACGCCGCCAGCAAGCACGGCCTGAAGGCGCTCGCCGACTCGCTGCGCCACGAGGAGCACGCCGCCGGCGTCCGCGTCACGTCCGTCTACCCGGGCCGCACCGCCAGCCCCATGCAGGAGAAGGTCCACCGGCAGGAGGGCAAGGAGTACGACCCCGCCCGCTGGATCGACCCCGAGTCCGTCGCCACCACGATCCTGATGGCGCTCGACCTGCCCCGTGACGCCGAGGTCAACGACCTCACCGTGCGCCCCGGCCGCTGAGCCCCCGGCCGCGCCCGTAGGCTTCCCGCGTGAGCGAGAACAGTGAGTTCAGGGACTGCCCGGCCACCGGGATCGGTTCGATGCCCGGGACGGACGCCCGGGAGGCGGCGAAGACCGTCACCGGATCCTTCGCGGCCGGCGAGGGCATGCCGTATCTGGCGGAGCTGCCGGCGCGCGGTCCGGGCGCCGACATGATCGGGCGGACGATCGGACTGCTCGCCGAGCTGTACGGGCACCTCGAGCCGAGCGGCTGGCGGATCAGCGACCGGCCCGGCCGCGACACCCGCCGGGCCAGGTCCTGGCTGGGCGAGGACCTGGACGCCCTGGAGGAGTTCACCCAGGGCTACGAGGGCCCGCTCAAGGTCCAGGCCGTGGGCCCCTGGACCCTGGCCGCCGCCCTGGAACGCCGGGGCGGCGAAGCCTTCCTCGGCGATCCGGGCGCCTGCCGCGACCTCGCGGAATCGCTCGCCGAGGGGCTGCGCGGTCACCTCGCCGAGGTGCGGCGCCGGGTGCCCGGCGCGCGCCTCGCCCTCCAGCTCGACGAGCCCTCCCTCACCGCCGTGCTGCGCGGCCGGGTCGGGACCGCGAGCGGCTACCGGACGTACCGGGCCGTGGACCGCCAGATCGTGGAGGCCACCCTGCGCGAGGTGCTGGCCGCGGCCGGCGACACCGCCACCCTCGTGCACACCTGCGCCCCCGAGGTGCCCTTCGCGCTGCTGCGGAGGGCCGGGGCGGACGGAATCTCCTTCGATCTCTCCCTTCTCACCGAGCGTGAGGAGGAGGCGGTCGGGGAAGCCGTCGAGGGCGGCACCCGGCTGCTCCTCGGGGTGGTGCCGGGCACCGACCCGGCCTCGGGCCGATTGTCGGACCCGGGCGGTAGCGTCATGGGTGTCAGGACGCTGTGGCGCAGGCTGGGGCTGAATCCGGGGACTCTGACCGAGTCCGTGACGGTCACCCCCTCGTGCGGTCTCGCGGGTGCGTCGCCCGCGTACGCACGGGCCGCGCTCGCCCATTGCGCCCGGGCCGCAAGATCGCTCGCAGACAACCCTGAGTAACGGGGCGCTGGGTAACGGGAGGACGGGACGATGGCCGGCGAAGAGCAGACCGCGGTGCCAGTTCAGGAGCAGGAGAGGCACAAGCTCCTCGCGGAACAGATCGAGGAGCACCGCTTCCGGTATTACGTGAACGACCAGCCGGTCGTCAGCGACGCCGAGTTCGACCGGCTGATGCGGGAGCTCCAGGCCCTGGAGGACGCCCACCCCCCGCTGCGCACCCCGGACTCGCCGACCCAGAAGGTCGCCGGGCCGTACCGCACGGAGTTCACCTCCGTCGAGCACCGCGAGCCGATGCTCTCCCTGGACAACGCCTTCGACGACGAGGAGCTGGCCGCCTGGGGCGAGCGCATCGCCCGGGAGGTGGGATCGTCCGGCCACCACTTCCTGTGCGAGCTGAAGATCGACGGCCTCGCCGTCAACCTCACGTACGAGAACGGCGTGCTGACCCGGGCCGCGACCCGCGGTGACGGCCGCACCGGCGAGGACATCACGCCCAACGTCCGCACCATCGCCGACATCCCGCACCGGCTGAAGGGCGACCGCGTCCCGCCGCTCGTCGAGGTCCGCGGCGAGGTCTTCTTCCCGATGGAGGGGTTCGAGGAGCTGAACGCCCGGCTGGTCGAGGCCGACGACAAGCCCTTCGCCAACCCCCGTAACGCGGCGGCGGGTTCGCTGCGCCAGAAGGACCCCAAGGTCACCGCAGGCCGACCGCTGCACATGGTGGTGCACGGCATCGGCGCCCGCGAGGGCCTCGACATCGACTGCCTCTCGCACGCCTACGAGCTGCTGCGCGAGTGGGGCCTGCCCACCGCCAAGTACAACAAGGTGGTCGACTCCCTCGCCGGTGTACGGGAGTTCATCGCGTACTTCGGCGAGCACCGGCACTCCGTGGAGCACGAGATCGACGGCGTCGTCGTCAAGCTCGACGAGATCCCGCTCCAGGGCCGGCTGGGCTCCACCTCCCGCGCCCCGCGCTGGGCCATCGCCTGGAAGTACGCGCCGGAGGAGGTCAACACCAAGCTGGTCAACATCCGCGTCGGCGTCGGCCGCACCGGTCGCGTCACCCCGTACGCCCAGGTCGAACCGGTCGTGGTGGCGGGCTCCGAGGTCGAGTTCGCCACCCTCCACAACCAGAACGTGGTCAAGGCCAAGGGCGTGCTCATCGGGGACACGGTGGTGCTCCGCAAGGCCGGCGACGTCATCCCGGAGATCCTCGGCCCCGTCGTCGACCTCCGCGACGGCACGGAGCGGGCGTTCGTCATGCCGACCCATTGCCCCGAGTGCGGTACGGAGCTGAAGCCCATGAAGGAGGCGGACGTCGACGTCCGCTGCCCCAACGCCCGCTCCTGTCCCGCCCAGTTGCGCGAGCGCGTCTCCTACCTCGCCGGCCGCAAGTGCCTCGACATCGACCACTTCGGTTACGTCGTCGCCGCCGCGCTGACCGCGCCGCTGGAGCCCGCCGAGCCTCCGCTGCGCGACGAGGGCGACCTCTTCGGACTGACCGTGGAGGAACTGCTGCCGATCCGGGCGTACGTCCTCGACCCGGACAGCGGGCTGCCCAAGCGCGACCCGAAGACCGGCGAGGAGAAGATCGCCCGGGTCTTCGCCAACCAGCAGGGCGAGCCCAAGAAGAACGCCCTCGCGATGCTTGACGCCATCGAGGCCGCCAAACAGGCCCCGCTGGCCCGCATCCTCACCGGCCTCTCCATCCGCCACGTCGGCCCGGTCGCGGCCCGGGAGCTGGCCCGCCAGTTCCGGTCCATCGACCGCATCGAGGAGGCCACCGAGCAGGAGCTGGCCGACGCCGACGGGGTCGGGCCCATCATCGCGGCCTCGGTCAAGCAGTGGTTCGCCGAGGACTGGCACCGCGAGATCCTGCGCAAGTGGCGCGAGGCCGGCGTCCGGATGGAGGACGAGGGGGCCGGCGAGGACGAGGGCCCCCGGCCCCTCGAAGGACTCATCGTCGTCGTCACGGGCACGCTGACCGGGCACACCAGGGACGGCGCGAAAGAGGCCCTGCAGAGCAGGGGCGCGAAGGTCACCGGTTCCGTTTCCAGGAAGACCTCCTTCGTCGTCGTCGGCGACAACCCCGGCACCAAGTACGACAAGGCGGTGCAGCTGAAGGTCCCGGTGCTCGACGAGACCGGCTTCGCGGTCCTGCTCGGCCAGGGGCCGGACGCGGCCCGCCAGGCGGCGCTCCCGGCCGGGGGACCGGCGGAGGAGGCGGCCGCACCCGGAGAGTGAGGGCCCGCCGACGCTCCGTCGGCATCACCCGGCCGGCGCCCGGGGGTCTCCCGCCGCTCAGGGCCGGACACCCCCTACCAGATGCTGACGGATGGTCGATTCGCATGGGGGCAAGAGCGGTAGACCGCTGCCCGTAGCGGCCCTCCGCGGCCTACTGTGGACAGATGCGCCCTCGGACCCGGCCGCCGGGCGGGGACCGGGGCGCGTCGTGGCACGGAACGCATTCATCGGGTGACATCGGCATCGCCGGCTGTGAGAGGGACGGAATGAAACCGACCGAGAGCGCCGCACCGGTGTCGCGGCTGCAAGGTTTCGTGGGACCCGCGCCCACAGTGGGCGCCGTCGTCGTGGCCCTCGCCACGGTCCAGCTCGCGACCGGCTTCTACCACGCCCTGAGCCGGGGACACGCCCTCTTCCCGGACGGCAGGGCCGGCTGGTCGCTCGCCGTCCTCACCGGCATCGTCGTCGGCCACCTGGTCGCGCTCGGCCGCGACCGCTGGTGGGGCGGCACCGGCTCCGGCGCCGCCCTCACCCTGGCCGTCCTGCTGCTCTACGGCTGGGTGCCCGCCGGCCTGGTCAGCCTCGTCGTGGTCGTCCTCGTCGGCGTCGCCCGCCGGCACCGCTGGTGGCAGGGGCTGCTGCACGGGGCGGCGGACATCCTCGGGGTCGGCGCGGCGGCGCTGGTGCTCGCCGCGTTCGGCGAGGTGCAGTCCGTCGAGACGCCGTGGGCACCACTCGACTGGGGGATCG
Organism: Streptomyces sp. NPDC019224; assembly: GCF_040632605.1. Classification (NCBI taxonomy): domain Bacteria; kingdom Bacillati; phylum Actinomycetota; class Actinomycetes; order Kitasatosporales; family Streptomycetaceae; genus Streptomyces; species Streptomyces sp. NPDC019224. Next base: position 114,098 of record NZ_JBEYCF010000018.1, read on the forward strand.
ACGCCGTCCCGGAAGTCCTGCTCGCCGCCTCCACCTATCTGCTCGTCACCCGGGTCCTGCTGTGGTACTCGCGGGCCCAGCCTGGCGGCGGCCTGCCCACCGTCGCCCGCACCGCGATGCTGCGCCAGGGCCTGGTCGCGGTCGCCCTGCTCGGCATCGCCCCGCTGATCTGCGTCGTCGCGCTGGCGAGACCGGTCCTGCTGCCGCTCTTCGCGGTGCCGCTGATCGCGCTCGACTCCACCCTCTGGATCGCCCGCGCCCGGGCCGAGGAACAGCTCAAGGACCCGCTGACCGGCCTGCCGAACCGTCAGTGGCTGCTGGAGCGGACCTGGACGGCGCTGGAGGAGGCGGAGAGCGTCGGCAGCCGGGCCGGCCTGGTCCTGATCGACCTCGACCGCTTCCGGGCGGTCAACGACACCCTCGGCCACCTGGCCGGCGACCGGCTGCTGCTCCAGATAGCGGAGCGGCTGCGGCTCGCCCTGCCGCGCGGCGCGGAGGCGGCCAGGCTCGGCGGCGACGAGTTCGCGGTCCTGCTGCCCACGGCCGACTCCACCACCAGCGCCCAGCGGATCGCCCGCCACCTGGTCGCCGCGCTCTCGTCCCCGCTGGACCTCGACGGGCTGACCCTGGTCCTGGAGGCCAGCGCCGGTGTCGCCGTCTTCCCGGACCACGCGCTGGACGCGGAGGGGCTGCTGCGCCGGGCCGACGTGGCGATGTACCAGGCCAAGCGCGACCGCACCGGGGTGGAGGTGTACGAGTCCAAGCGCGACAGCAACACCCCGGACCGGCTCGGCCTCCTCGGCGACCTGCGCCGCGCGCTGGACGCGGGCGAGGTGGAGCTGCACTACCAGCCCAAGGTCCGCTTCGACGGCCAGGTCGCCGGGCTCGAAGCGCTGGTGCGCTGGGTGCACCCGGAGCGGGGCAGGGTGCCCCCGGACGAGTTCATCGCCATCGCGGAGTCCTCCGGGCTGATGCCGCACCTCACGGAGTACGTCCTGGAGACGGCGCTCGCCCAGGTCGCCCGGTGGCGGGCGCAGGGCCTCTTCGTCCCCGTCGCGGTCAACGTCTCCCCGCGCGACGTGCACACCCCCGGGTTCGCCGGCGGCGTCGCGGCCCGGCTCGCCCGGCACGGCGTCCCGGCGGGAGCGCTCCAGCTGGAGATAACGGAACACGTGCTCCTGGAGGACCCGCAGCGGGCGGCGGACACGCTCGCCGGGCTGACCGGCCACGGCGTGAAGATGTCCCTCGACGACTTCGGCACCGGGTACTCCTCGCTGGTCCATCTGCGTCGGCTGCCGGTCAGCGAGCTGAAGATCGACCGGTCCTTCGTGGCCCGGCTCGCCATCGACCAGGAGGACGCGGAGATCGTCCGCTGCACCATCGACCTGGCCCACTCGCTCGGCCTGCTGGTGGTGGCCGAGGGCGTCGAGGACGACGAGACCTGGGAGCGGCTGCGGGACCTGCGGTGCGACGCGGTCCAGGGCTGGCTGGTGGCGGCCGCGATGCCGCCCCAGGAGACGACCGCCTGGCTGCGGGCCCGGGGCGAGCACGGCTGGCGCCGCCCGGCCGAGCTGGCGGCGGCGGCCGCTGCCGCCGCCGCTGCCGCCACCGGCACGACGGCCGCGGCGCCGGTGGCCGAGCTGGAACAGCGCCCCTCCGGCCGGACGGCCGGTTCGCGCCCGGCCGCTTCGTAAGCGCGTCCCTCCCCCCGGCGGCGCCCGGCGGGCAGGCGTGTCCCCGGCCCCTCCCGGCCGGGCGATTGCGGCAGGTGGCCGTGGGCGGTGTGGCCGACCCCATAGGATTGGGGGCCGGCGGCACATTTCCACCTGCCGCGCGACGCCTGGCACGCACGCTCGCCGCGTTGCCGAAACGCCCACGTGGCCCGCCACGAGGGCGCTCCGGCGCCTTGCGATCGCACGCACCGGACGCCGTGCGGCCCGTCCTCGGGACGGACGGCGGAAAGGTGTCGCCGGCCCCGGCCAAAACCACACACCAACCCTTGAGGATCGCTGCATGCCTGGCATCACGCGCGAGGAGGTCGCCCACCTCGCCCGGCTGGCGCGTCTGGAGCTGAAGGGCGAAGAGCTCGATCACTTCGCCGGTCAGCTCGACGACATCATCGGCGCGGTCGCCCGCGTCTCCGAGGTCGCCGACCAAGACGTACCGCCGACCTCCCACCCGCTGCCGCTGACGAACGTCATGCGGGCGGACGTCGTCCGTCCGTCTCTCACCCCCGAGCAGGCGCTCTCCGGCGCCCCGGCCCAGGAGCAGCAGCGTTTCAAGGTGCCGCAGATCCTGGGGGAGGACTGACAGCCATGACGGACATCAGCAGCATCATCAAGCTCACCGCGGCCGAGATCGCCGCGAAGATCGCCTCCGGCGAGCTCACGGCCGTCGAGGTCACCGAGGCCCACCTGGCCCGGATCGACGCCGTCGACGAGAAGGTCCACGCCTTCCTGCACGTCGACCGCGAGGGCGCGCTCGCCCAGGCCCGCGCCGTGGACGCCAAGAAGGCGGCCGGCGAGAAGCTCGGCCCGCTGGCCGGCGTCCCGCTCGCGCTCAAGGACATCTTCACCACGAAGGACATGCCGACCACCGTCGGCTCGAAGATCCTCGAGGGCTGGGTCCCGCCGTACGACGCGACCCTCACCCAGAAGCTGAGGGCCGCCGACGTCGTCATCCTCGGCAAGACCAACATGGACGAGTTCGCCATGGGGTCCTCCACCGAGAACAGCGCCTACGGCCCCACCGGCAACCCCTGGGACCTCACCCGCATCCCGGGCGGCTCCGGCGGCGGCTCCTCGGCCGCCCTCGCCTCCTTCGAGGCCCCGCTCGCCATCGGCACGGACACCGGCGGCTCCATCCGCCAGCCCGCCGCCGTCACCGGCACCGTCGGCGTCAAGCCCACCTACGGCGGGGTCTCCCGCTACGGCATGGTCGCCTTCTCCTCCTCGCTCGACCAGGGCGGCCCCTGCGCCCGCACGGTCCTGGACGCGGCCCTGCTGCACGAGGCGATCGCCGGGCACGACCCGATGGACTCGACGTCGATCGACGCCCCGGTCCCGCCGGTCGTCGAGGCCGCGCGCAACGGCTCGGTACAGGGCATGCGCGTCGGCGTCGTCAAGCAGTTCTCCGGCGAGGGCTACCAGGCCGGTGTCGTCCAGCGCTTCAACGAGTCGGTCGAGCTGCTGAAGTCGCTCGGCGCCACGGTCGTCGAGCTGGACTGCCCGAGCTTCGACCTCGCCCTTTCGGCGTACTACCTGATCGCCCCGTCCGAGTGCTCCTCGAACCTCGCCCGGTTCGACGCCATGCGCTACGGCCTGCGCGTCGGGGACGACGGCACCAAGTCCGCCGAGGACGTCACCGCGCTCACCCGCGAGGCCGGCTTCGGCGACGAGGTCAAGCGCCGCGTCATCCTCGGCACGTACGCGCTCAGCTCCGGCTACTACGACGCGTACTACGGCTCGGCGCAGAAGGTCCGCACGCTGATCACGCGCGAGTTCGAGCAGGCGTTCGAGCAGGTCGACGTGATCGTCTCGCCGACCACGCCCACCACCGCCTTCCCGATCGGCGAGCGCGCCGACGACCCGATGGCGATGTACCTGGCCGACCTGTGCACCATTCCGACCAACCTGGCCGGCAACGCCGCCATGTCGCTGCCCTGCGGCCTGGCCCCGGAGGACGGCCTTCCGGTCGGGCTGCAGATCATCGCCCCCGCCATGAAGGACGACCGGCTGTACAAGGTCGGAGCCGCCGTCGAGGCCGCTTTCGTGGAAAAGTGGGGACACCCGCTGATCGAGGAGGCTCCGTCGCTATGAGCGCCATGACCAAGAAGGCCAAGAACTTCAAGAAGTCGAAGACCGGCCTGTACGTATCGATCGGCAGCACCGCGTTCGGTGTGCTCGGCGTCGCCAAGCAGGCGAAGCTCGCACGCGAGGACAACGACACGCTGCGTCTCATCGACGCCGCCGTGTCCGCCGCCGCCATCGTGACCGGCCTCGCGATCCTCTATCGCGAACTGAAGCGTCTCGGCGACGACGACGTACTGCTGGGCTGAGAGGGAAATCTTTCCGTGACTGTCATCGACCTGGAGTCGTACGAGGACGCCCTCGCGACGTACGACCCCGTCATGGGCCTCGAGGTCCATGTGGAGCTCGGCACCAAGACGAAGATGTTCTGCGGCTGCTCCACCGAGCTGAAGCAGGACGCCAACTCGCAGACCTGCCCGGTCTGCCTCGGGCTGCCCGGCGCGCTGCCGGTCGTCAACGCGATCGGCGTCGAGTCCGCGATCAAGATCGGTCTCGCGCTGAACTGCGAGATCGCCGAGTGGTGCCGCTTCGCCCGGAAGAACTACTTCTATCCGGACATGCCGAAGAACTTCCAGACCTCCCAGTACGACGAGCCGATCGCCTACAACGGCTATCTGGACGTCCAGCTGGAGGACGGCGAGATCTTCCGGGTGCAGATCGAACGCGCCCACATGGAGGAGGACACCGGCAAGTCGACGCACGTCGGCGGCGCCACCGGCCGTATCCACGGCGCGTCCCACTCCCTGCTCGACTACAACCGCGCGGGCATCCCGCTCATCGAGATCGTCACCAAGCCGATCGAGGGAGCGGGCGCCCGGGCCCCCGAGGTCGCCAAGGCGTACGTCGCCGAGCTGCGCGAGCTCATCAAGGCGCTCGGCGTCTCCGAGGCCCGCATGGAGATGGGCCAGATGCGCTGCGACGTCAACCTGTCGCTGCGCCCGAACGGCACCGAGAAGTTCGGTACCCGCTCCGAGACGAAGAACGTGAACTCGCTGCGCTCCGTCGAGCGGGCCGCGCGCTTCGAGATCCAGCGCCACGCCGCGGTGCTGAACTCCGGCGGCACGGTCGTCCAGGAGACCCGGCACTTCCACGAGGAGGACGGCTCCACCACGGCCGGCCGCATCAAGGACAACGCCGAGGACTACCGCTACTTCCCCGAGCCCGACCTGGTGCCGGTCGCCCCGGCCCGGGAGTGGGTCGAGGAGCTCCGCAAGGGCCTTCCCGAGCTGCCGCGGCTGCGCCGCGCCCGGCTCAAGGAGGAGTGGGGCGTCTCCGAGCACGACATGCAGTCCATCCTCAACGCGGGCGCGGTCGACCTGATCGTGGCCACGATCGAGGCGGGCGCCCCGTCGGACCAGGCCCGCAAGTGGTGGATGGGCGAGCTGGCCCGCAACGCCAACGAGACCGGCCGCGGCCTCGACGAGCTGCCCGTCACCCCGGCGGAGGTCGCCCGGGTCGCCGAGCTCGTCGCCGCGGGCGACCTCAACGACAAGCTGGCCCGCCAGGTCCTGGAGGGCGTGCTCGCCGGCGAGGGCGACCCGGACACCGTCGTCGAGAAGCGCGGTCTGAAGGTCGTCTCCGACGAGGGCGCGCTGTCCACCGCCGTGGACGAGGCCATCGCGGGCAACGCCGCCATCGCGGACAAGATCCGCGGCGGCAAGGTCGCGGCGGCCGGTGCCCTGGTGGGTGCGGTCATGAAGGCCACCCGCGGCCAGGCCGACGCGGCCCGGGTGCGCGAGCTGATCCTGGAGAAGCTCGGCGTCGAGGGCTGAGCCCTTTCCGTACGCCTGGGGCGGTGGGTCCGGTCTGCACCGGGCGCACCGCCCCTCGCGCGTACGGACGCCGTTTGGACTTTCGGCCCGACCTGTTGGACGTTCACCGCCGGGTCGCGCGCAGTCCTTCCCCGCGCCACCCGGCCTGCATAGTTTCGCGGCTGTAACCACCGGAATGGGGAGGCTCTTTTGACCACGGACATGTCACGGCGACGGCTCTTCGCGCTGGGCGGCGGCGCGCTCGGCGCCGCTGCGGCGGGATCGTTCCTGCCGCCGTCGCTCCAGGCCGCCATCGCCGCGCAGCCCGCCCACGCCGGGCCGGGCGGCGGAGGGCTGGGGGACATCAGGCACGTGGTGATCCTGATGCAGGAGAATCGTTCCTTCGATCACTACTTCGGCACCCTGCGCGGCGTACGCGGCTTCGGTGACCGCAACGCCATCGAACTGCCCACCGGCGGGACGGTGTTCGAGCAGCCCGGCGCGGCCGGCTCCACCGTGCTGCCCTTCCCGGTGCGCGGGGCGGCCGAGGAGCAGAAGAAGGACCTCCAGTACATCGGCGCCCTCGACCACTCCTGGAACGGCGGCGCGAAGGCCTGGGGCGGCGGCTGGATGAACGGCTGGATCAGCGCGAAGACCGCGGCCACGATGGCGTACTACGACCGCCGTGACATCCCGCTGCACTACGAGCTGGCCGACACCTTCACCGTCTGCGACGCCTACCACTCCTCGATCCACAGCTCCACCAGCCCCAACCGCAACCATCTGTGGAGCGGGAAAACCGGCTTCGAGCCGAACGGGAAGCGGGCCGTCGGCAACGACGCGTACGACGAGGGCACGCACCCCGGCTACGACTGGTCGACCTATGCCGAACGGCTGGAGAAGGCCGGGCGCAGCTGGCGTACGTACACCGAGTGGGAGAACTTCACCGACAACCAGATCGAGTTCTACGCCACCTTCAAGGCCGTCGCCCGCAAGGCGCTGGCGAGGACCGGCGGCCACACCTACATGGAGTCCTTCTACGCGGAGGTCCGGGGCGCGTCCGAGGCCGAACGGGAGCGGCTGCTCGGCCTCCTGGAGGAGGGCGTGGCCACGCTCACCCGCCAGGAGCGCAGCCTGTTCGAGCGGGCGCTGCGCCGGGTTCCGACCGGGACGCTGGCCGAGGAGTTCGCCAAGGACGTGGCGGCCGGAACGCTGCCCGAGGTCTCCTACCTGGTCCCCTCGGCGATCGACTCCGAGCACCCGAGCGTCTCCTCGCCGGTGCACAGCGCCACCGTCGTCTACAAGGTCCTCGACGCGCTCGGCAAGCACCCGGACGTGTGGCGGCACACCGCCGTGCTGATCAACTACGACGAGAACGACGGCTTCTTCGACCACGTCCCGCCGCCCGTCGCACCTCCCGAGGTGACCGACGAGCAGTGGGAGGGCCGTCCCACCGGGCTCGGCATCCGGGTGCCGCTGCTCGTCGTCTCGCCGTGGACCGTGGGCGGCTACGTCTGCTCCGAGGTCTTCGACCACACCTCCGTCATCCGCTTCCTGGAGCGCTGGACCGGTGTGAAGGAGCCCAACATCGGCGAGTGGCGGCGACGCGTCACCGGTGACCTCACCTCCGCCTTCGACTTCACCCGGCCCCGGCGGCAGCCGGCCGTGGAGCGGCCCGGGGTGATCCCGCCGCTCAGCGGCCGCTGGCAGCCGAAGCCGCCCGCCGTCCAGCGCCTGCCCGAGCAGGAGCCCGGCACCCGCCCGGCGCGCGCGCTGCCCTACCAGCCCGACGCCCACGTCCGGCGGACGGACGGCGGTCTGCGGGTGGAGCTCCGCAACGACGGCAAGGCCTCGGCGCACTTCGCGCTGTACCCGTACGCGGGTGAGTTCCCGGCTCCGCAGCACCAAGACATCCGGGACGACGGGCACTGGACCGTCCCGTCGACGGGGGAGGCGTACCGCTTCACGGTCACCGGGCCGAACGGGTTCCGGCGCGAGTTCGAGGGACCGGCCGACGGCGGGGCGGAGGTCACCACCCGCATCGACGACCGCGACCGCGATCTCCACCTCACCCTGCGCAACACCGGCCGTACGACCCTGACCTTCCTGGTGCGGCCCCTCGGTTACGTCGACGAGGCAGACCTGAGGAACTGGACCCGCCGTGTCACCGTCAAGCCGGGCCGCAGCCGTACGGTCGTGCACTCGGCGGCCGACGCCCACGGCTGGTACGACCTGGCCGTCACGGCCGAGGGCGAGAGCGGCTTCAGGCGACGCCTCATGGGGCACATGGAGAACGGCCGGGCGAGCGTCTCCGGCTGACCGGCCCCGACGGTCGCAGGGCCTGATCCATCCCGGTGCACCTGGGGATCGGGTCCTGTGACCATGGCCACGAAAGGGACAAATGATCACCTTCTGCTGTCAGAGTGGCGTTCTCAGGTCCTGAGACGTTTACGGGCAGATCGCATCATCTGCGGGTAAAGGTCCACGAACCCGCAGGGAGCACGTCCCTTGGCTGCCATCGCCCGCTGGTGCGTCACGCACCGCCTCGTCGCCGTATTGATCTGGCTGCTCGCCCTCGGGGGCACGGCCGCCGCCGCGGGGTTCGCGGGGTCCGCCTACTCCCACGACTACGAGGTGCCCGGCACCGAGTCCGGCCGGGCCGCCGAACTGCTGAAGAGCGGTTTCACCGACCTCGGCGGCGACACCGACACCATCGTCTGGCACGCCGAGGACTCCACGGTGCGGGCCACCGACGTCGAGCAGAAGATGACCCGCACCCTGCACGCCGTGGAGCGGCTGCCCGGGGTCGGGGCCGTCGACGGGCCGTACGCGGAGACCGGGGCCGCGCAGATCAGCGCCGACGGGCACACCGCGTACGCCACCGTCACCTTCGACGAGCGCGCCGACGACATCCCCGTGGCGCAGGCGCAGGCGGTCGTGGACACCGCGAAGGCGGCCGGGAGCCCGCACCTGCGCGTCGAGCTGGGCGGCTCGGCCGTCGCGCTCACCGAGGCGCCCGCCGCGCACCTCAGCGAGGTCATCGGGGTCGCCGTCGCGGCCGTCGTGCTCTTCCTCGCCTTCGGCTCGCTCGCCGCGAGCATGCTGCCCATCGCCACCGCGCTCGTCTCGGTCGGCACGGCGTACGCGGGCACCGTGCTGCTCGGGCACCTGATGACCGTCGCCGATTTCGCGCCCATGCTCGGCATGCTGATAGGGCTCGGGGTGGGCATCGACTACGCCCTGTTCATCGTCACCCGGCACCGCGGAGGGCTGCGGCGCGGCATGACCGTGCCCGAGGCCGCGCAGCACGCGGTGGCGACGACCGGGCGGGCCGTCGTCTTCGCCGGGGCCACCGTCTGCATCGCGCTGCTCGGCATGCTGATCCTGCGGCTGGACTTCCTCGACGGCGTGGCCCTCGCGGCCTCGCTCACCGTCGTCCTGACCGTGGCCGCCTCGGTGACCCTGCTGCCGGCCCTGCTGTCGCTCATCGGCCCGCGGGCGCTGAGCCGGCGCGAGCGCGCCCGGCTGGCCGCGCACGGCCCGCAGCCCGAGCTCCCCACCGGCTTCGCCGCCCGCTGGTCCGCCTTCGTCGAACGGCACCCGAAGCCGCTGGGCGCTCTCGCCGCCGTGGTGATGCTGGTCCTCGCGCTGCCCACCTTCTCCCTCCACCTCGGCAGCTCCGACCAGGGCAACAACGCGGAGTCCTCCACCACCCGGCAGGCGTACGACCTGCTCGCCGACGGCTTCGGCCCCGGCGTCAACGGCCCGCTGACCGTCGCCGCGCACCTGGACGGCGCCGACGACCGGCTCGCGATGGACGCCCTGCCCGCCACCCTGCGCGCGGTCGACGGGGTGGCCCGGGTCCACCCGGTCACGTACAACGCCGGTGGCGACACCGCGTACGTCACCGTCGTCCCCGACTCCTCCCCGCAGTCCCGCGCGACCGGCGAACTCGTCGAGCGGCTGCGTACGGACGTGCTGCCGAAGGCGGCCGACAACACCTCGCTGGAGACCCACGTGGGCGGGGTGACGGCCGGTTACGACGACTTCGCGCGGATCATCATCGGCAAGCTGCCGCTGTTCATCGGGGTCGTCATGGGGTTCGGCTGCCTGCTCCTGCTGATGGCCTTCCGGTCCGTCGGCATCCCGCTGAAGGCGGCGGCGATGAACGTCGCGGCGGTCGCCTCGTCCTTCGGCGTGGTCGTCGCGGTCTTCCAGTGGGGCTGGGGCAGCGAACTGCTCGGCCTGGGCAGCGCCGGCCCCGTCGAACCCTTCCTCCCCGTGATCATGGTCTCCGTGCTCTTCGGCCTCTCCATGGACTACCAGGTCTTCCTGGTCGGGCGGATGTACGAGGAGTGGCTGGAGACCCGCGACAACCGGCGCGCGGTCCGGGTGGGCCTCGCCGAGACCAGCCGGGTGATCAACTCGGCCGCTGTGATCATGATCTCGGTGTTCCTCGCCTTCGTCCTCAGCGGCGACCGCGTCATCGCGATGTTCGGCATCGCCCTGGCGGCGGCCGTGGCCCTGGACGCCTTCGTGCTGCGCACCCTGCTCGTCCCGGCCCTGATGCACCTGCTGGGCGGCGCCAACTGGTGGCTGCCCGGCTGGCTGGAGCGCCGGCTGCCCCGCCTGAGCATCGAACCGCCGGACCGCCCGGTGGCGCGGGTGCCGGTGCCGGGGGTGCGGACGTACGAGGAGGAGCCGGCCGAGCGCGTCCACTGACCGTGCGCGGGGCTGACGGCGGGCGTTAAGGGGCCTCTCATCCGCGGCACCTAGCGTGCGCCCCATGAACCCCACGACGCCCGAAGCCGCCGTCGCCGACGGCGAGCAGACGACCGGCACGCCCGGCCCCACCACCGCGGAGAAGACGGAACACCAGGACCAGGACCAGGACGAGACGGGCCGGGGGGCCGTGACGGACCCGGACGCCTTCGAGGCCGAGGACGCCGAGGACGGCACCGACGCCGACGAGGAGTCCTCCGGACGGCTCGCCGCAGCCTCCGCGGCCGTCGTCTCCGCCGGTCTCGGCGTCGTCGCGCTCACCGGCGCCTGGAGCGGCCGGATCGCCGCCGAGCGCGAGACCCTGATCGGCCAGATCAAGACCTCGTCCGGCGGCTCGGCGGCCCAGCAGATCAACGAGATATACGGCGACGCCTGGCACGCCACCGCCCTGGTCAACGGCCTCTTCGGCCTGCTCGCCCTGCTGGTCGGCTGCTACGTCCTGGTCCGGCCCGCGTTCGGCGCCCCGGCCCGGCAGCCGCAGGCCGGCTGGGTCCGCGCGGTGGCCCGGGGAGGCATCGCCCTCGGCGCACTCGGCGTACTGATCTCCGTGGCCATGTACTTCGACCTCATCGTGGCCCTGCCCACGGCGACGGCCGGATAGGACGGTCACGGGCCCCGGGCCCACGCCCCCGGGCAGGGCCGGGGGTTCGCCGGACCTGCGCGGGGGCGTGGGCCCGGACCCAGGGCTCCCGTACGCCACGGACACGGAACACGCCCGGTGCCCCGCCCCGTCCTGGAGGGCTGCGGCGGGGCGAGGCCGCCGCAGCCGGCCTACCGCACCTGCACCAGCAGGATCCTGTCGTCCCCCGACTTCGGGGTCCCCCGGCCGTCCGTCTCGCTCGTGACGAGCCAGAGCCGGTCGCCGCCCGCCGCCAGCACCGTGCGCAGCCGCCCGTACTCGCCCTCCAGGAACGCCTGCGGGTCCGCCAGGGGCTCCTTCGCCGCCCCGCCCTCACGGGACAGCGGGATCCGCCACAGCCGTTCGCCCCGCAGGCCGGCCATCCAGAGGGAGCCCTTGACGTAGGCGATGCCGCTCGGTGACGCCTCGGAGGTCTTCCACCGGGCGACCGGGTCCCGGAAGCCCTCCTGGTCCGCGGTGCCCTCGACGTCCGGCCAGCCGTAGTTGCCGCCCGGCTCGATCAGGTTCAGCTCGTCCCAGGTGTCCTGGCCGAACTCGGAGGCCCACAGCCGCTTCTCCGCGTCCCAGGCGAGCCCCTGCACATTGCGGTGCCCGTACGAATACACCACGGAGTCGGCCTCCGGGTTGCCGTGCAGCGGCTCGCCGTCGGGCGTCATCCGCAGGATCTTGCCGGCCAGCGACTCCTTGTCCTGGGCGCGCTCGTCGTCGCCGGTCTCGCCCGTGCCCGCGTACAGCGCGCGGTCGGGACCGAAGGCGATCCGGCCGCCGTTGTGGATCGAGCCCTTGGGGATGCCGCGCAGGATCGTGTCGGGGGCGCCGAGCGACTGGCCGGGCGTGGAGCCGTTCTCGTCGTAGATCATGCGGGCGATGCGGTTGTCCGACGCGGTGGTGAAGTACGCGTACACCAGGTGGTCCGAGCCGAAGTCGGGGGAGACGGCGAGGCCCAGCAGCCCGCCCTCACCGGCCGGGGCGACGCCGGGGACCGTGCCGAGGAGCTCCTTCTCGCCGGTCTCCGCGTCGATCCGGGTGATCGTCCCCTTGTCCCGGGAGCCCACCAGGAGGTCGCCGCCGGGCAGCGCCGCCAGCCCCCAGGGGGAGTTCAGCCCCTCGGTGAGCGTCGACACCACCTTCGCCGAGCCCTTGGCCGGTGGCCGGCCGGCCGGGGGGCGCGAGACGGACGGCGACGGGGAGGCGGACGCGCCGGGCGGCGCCGAGGGGGAGTGCGCCGGTGAACTCGCGCCCCGGCCCGCCGAACTCCCCACGCCCTCCTGCGAGGTGCACCCCGCGGAGAGCAGCAGGGCGCCGGCCGCCAGCACGGCCACCGCGCCCCGCCGCGCCCCGCGACCGCCCCCGCCGGGTCCTGTCCGACCCACCGGCCCCTGCACTGATCCGACCACCGCACCGATCCCTTCCCAGCCGCCTGTCCCCTGTTCTTACACCGAGCCCGCCCCGGGCCGGGGCACTTTTCCGATCGGCGATCAGTCCCAGGACTCGCGCGCCGCGGGCAGCCGGTCGATCTCCGCCAGGTCACGCGCCGTCAGGCTCAGCCCGGCCGCCCCGGCGTTCTCCACGGCCCAGTGCTCCCGTTTGGTGCCGGGCACCGGCACCACCTGCGGCCCCTGGTGCAGCACCCAGGCCAGGGCCACCTGCGCGGGCGTCGCCCCGTGCCGCTCGGCGACCCGGCGCAGCCCCACCACCAACGGCTGGTTCGCCGCCATCATCTCGGCCGTGAACCGCGGATGCCTGGCCCGCAGGTCCTCCGGCTCGAACCCCTGACCAGGCGTCAGCGTCCCCGTCAGGAAGCCGTTGCCCAGCGGCATCGCGGCCAGGAAACCCACACCCCGGGCCGCGCACCACGGCAGCAGCGACTCCAGCGCCTGCGGCGACCACACGGACAGCTCCGCCTGCACCGCGCTGACCGGGAACACCTGCTGGACCCGTTCCAGCTGCCGGATCGTACCGTCGTGCATCCGCGCACCCGGCCGCCGCGACGCCCGCGCCCCGACCGCGCACAGCCCCAGCGCCCGGACCTTCCCCGCGCCCACCAGCTCCGCCATCGCGCCCCACGTCTCCTCGACGGGCACCTCGGGGTCGGCGCGGTGCAGTTGGTACAGGTCGATCACATCGGTCTGCAGCCGCCGCAGCGAGGCGTCGCAGGCCCGCCGCACATAACCGGGCCTGCCGTTGGCCACGATGTGCTGATCACCCACCAGGAGCCCGCACTTGGTGGACACGAACGCCTTCGCCCGGCGCCCCTTCAACGCCCGCCCCACCAGCAGCTCGTTGGTGAAAGGTCCGTACATGTCGGCGGTGTCGAGCAGGTCGACGCCCGCGTCGAGCGCCGCGTGCACCGTCCGCAGCGCACGGTCGCCCCGCTGCTGGGAGGCGCTGTACGCCCAGCTCATCGGCATGCAGCCGAGACCGACCGCGCCCACGGCGAGCGCCGCCGCACCGAGACTCCTGCGCTCCAACTCCCCGAACCTTCCCTCGCACCCCACAACAACCTAACCTCTGCGCCCCCGAGGGCTTCGCATAGCCTCCTGACCATGACTTCCACCACGCACTCCGCCCCCGCCCCCGAGGTCTGGCTGCCGTTCCCCGCCGAGGAGATCGAAGGACTTCCCGAGGGCCTGACCTACCGCTTCTGGGACGGCGCGCAGGACTTCCCGGCCGATCCCGCCGACTGCGCCTACTACGTCGTCCCCTACATGAAGGGCCCGGAGGTCGCGGTCCGGCCGCTCGCAAGGATGAGCCGGGTCCAGGTCGTGCAGACGCTGTCGGCGGGCATCGACCACGTCGAGCCGGGCCTCGCCGCACTGCCCGCCGGGGTACGGCTGTGCAACGCCAAGGGCGTCCACGAGGCGTCCACCGCCGAGCTGACCCTCGCGCTGGTCCTGGCCTCGCTGCGCGGGTTCCCCGGCTTCGTGCGCGGCCAGGACCAGGAGGAGTGGCGGTCCGGCTTCTACCCGGCGCTCGCCGACAAGTCCGTGCTGATCGTGGGCTACGGATCGATCGGCTCGGCCATCGAGGACCGGCTCGCGCCGTTCGAGTGCGCGCGGGTCGTACGCGTCGCACGCTCCGCGCGGACAACCGCACGCGGCCCCGTACACACGCTCGACGACCTGCCCGCCCTGCTGCCCGAGGCCGACGTGGTCATCCTGTCCACCCCGTTGAACCCCTCCACACAGGGCCTGGTGGGCGCGGACTTCCTCGCGGCGATGCGGGACGGGGCGCTCCTGGTCAACGTCGCACGGGGCCCGGTCGTCGACACCAAGGCCCTGTTGTCCGAACTCGAGTCCGGCCGGCTGCGCGCCGCCCTCGACGTCACCGACCCGGAACCGCTGCCTTCCGGCCATCCTCTCTGGCATGCTCCGAACGTCCTCATCACCCCGCACGTGGGCGGCAGCACCTCGGCGTTCCTGCCGCGCGCCGAGCGGCTGATCGCCGGACAGCTCACCCGCTTCGCGGCGGGGCGACCGCTGGAGAACGTCGTACGCGTCACCGCCTGACCACGCAACGAGCGCGTCCGGCTCCCCTCCGTGGCCGCGACACCCCACTTGGTCACGGAGAGTAGAGAGGCTATGTCCCTGAGTGACGAGTCTGGTGTATCGTCCCGAAAGGGGTGCTGCGCCGTGGCAGGGACGGCGCCGGGGAGCCAGCCACACGCGAGGGGGCTACGGGCGATGGACGGCCTATGGGCGAACGACCGGACACAGCAGGGCGGGCGGCGGCCGGCGGAAGGCCCGGTGGGCCGGCGCCGCGGCCGGCCGGGGGCCGCGGGAGGACCGCGGTGAGCGCCCCGGTGAGCACCCGCGGAGCGCTCCTCGCCCGGCAGTCCAGGGCGGGCCGCGCCTCCACGCTGCTCCCGCACCTCGTCCTCGGCCTCGTCTGCGGCGGATACGCCGTGGGCGCGGCCACCGGCTGGGGCTCGCCCCGGGTGGCCCTGTTCATGGGGGACTTCGGCCTCAGCGCCGCCGCCCTCGCCGCCGCCGTCTCCTGCTTCCTCTTCGCCCGCGCCGCCGACCTCCGGTTCCGCCCGGCCTGGCTGCTGTTCTCGCTCTCCTCGCTGATGGCCTCGGCCGGCAACGCGGTATGGGGCTGGTACGAGTGCGTGCGCGGCGTCCAGGTCCCCAGCCCGTCCCTCGCCGACCTCTTCTTCGTCTGCTTCGCGCCACCCGCCATCGTCGGGCTCCTCGTCCTCGCCAAGAGGCCCGTCACCCGCGCCGGCTGGGTCTGCCTGGCCCTCGACTCCTGGCTGATCGGCGGCTCGCTCCTCACCCTGTCCTGGAGCCTCGCGCTCGCCCACACCGCGCAGGTGGCGGACACCGGGGGCGAGGGCGTGGCCCGCGCCGCCCTCTCGCTGGCCTATCCGCTGCTGGACATCGTGCTCGTCTCGATGGTGCTCGCCCTGCACTTCCGGCGCTCCAGCGTCAACCGCGCCGCGGTGAACACCGCCATCGCCGCGCTCGCCCTGACCGTCCTGTGCGACGCCCTGTTCACCTCTCCGCTGCTGCGTCAGACCTACCACTCCGGCCAGTTGCTCGACGCCGGCTGGTTCGCCGGCTCGCTCCTCCTGGCGTACGCCCCCTGGGGCGCCGCGCGCGAGGCGGACAACGCCGTCCGGGACGGGGACGGGGAGACTCCGCGCACCACCAGCCGCCCCATCGCGGGCTCACTGGCCGCGCTGACGCCGTATCTCGCCGCGGCCGTCTGCACCCTGGGCATCCTGTACAACGTCGTCGAGGGCCGCAGGGTGGACCGCGTCGTCGTCCTCACCGGGTGCGCGGTGGTGCTCGCGCTCGTCGTCCGGCAGGGCATCATGCTCGTCGACAACATCGCCCTCACCCAGGAACTGGCCCAGAAGGAGAACCACTTCCGCTCCCTGGTGCAGGGTTCCAGCGACGTCATCATGATCGCCGCCCCCAGCGGCGTCCTGCGCTACGTCAGCCCCGCCGCGGCCGGCGTCTACGGGCGCGACCCGGACGAACTGGTCGGCGCCGAGCTGTCCTCGATCATCCACCCCGACGACCTCGGCCGGGTGGTCCACGAGGTGCGCCGGTTCCTGGCCGCCCCGCCCGGCGAGGAGGCCGCCACCCGCATCGAGTGCCGCTTCCGCTCCGGCTCCGGCGACTGGCTCAACGTCGAGTCCACCGTCAACCGCCACCAGGGCGGCCTGATCCTCAACAGCCGGGACGTCACCGAACGAGTCCGCCTCCAGGCCCAGTTGCAGCACAACGCCGAGCACGACCCGCTCACCGACCTGCCCAACCGGGCCCTGTTCACCTCCCGGGTCCGCCAGGCGCTCGGCGGACGCCGGGCCGGGGACGCGGGCACCGCCGTCCTCTTCATCGACCTGGACGGCTTCAAGGCGGCCAACGACCGGCTCGGCCACCAGGCGGGCGACGAGCTGCTCATCCAGGCCGCCCGCCGCCTCCAGGAGTCCGTCCGGGCCGGGGACACCGCCGCCCGCCTCGGGGGCGACGAGTTCGCCGCCCTCATCGTCGGCGACGCCGGCCGCGAGCAGGACGCCCGCGAGTGCCAGGTCCACGAGATCGCCGACCGGCTGCGCCTCACGCTCTCCGAGCCGTACCGCATCGGGGCCGGCGAGGTCCGGGTCACCGCCTCCATCGGCGTCGCCTTCGCCGAGCCCGGCATCACCCCCAACGACCTCATGCGCAACGCGGACCTGGCGATGTACCGCGCCAAGGCCGGCGGCAAGAACCGCGTCCAGCTGTACGCCCCGCAGATGCAGGCCGACGTGGTGCGCCGCACCGAGCTGGCGACCCGGCTGCGCGGCGCCCTGCGCGACGGCGAGTTCGCGCTGCTCCACCAGCCCGTCGTCCACCTGGCCACCGGCGCGGTCGCGGCCGTCGCCGCCCAGGCCCGCTGGCGCTCCGCCCAGGGCATCCTGTTCACGCCCGCCGAGTTCCTCCGGATCTCCGAGGACGGCGACCGCACCGCCGAGCTCGGCCGCTGGCTCCTCGAAGAGGCGATCGAGCAGGCCGCCGACCGGTCCAGGGCGGGCCACCAGGTCTCGGTGGCCGTCCGTCTCCCGGCCCGCAGGCTGCTCGACCGGGCCTTCCCGGCCGGCTCCGTCGAGGCGCTGCTCACGCGGTACGGGCTGCCCTCCGGGGCGCTCATGATCGAGATCGCGGACAGTGATCCACGGGTCCCCTTCGAGGACCTGGAGCAGCGCCTGGCCGCCCTGCGCCGCCTGGGCGTGCGGATCGCGCTCGACGGCTTCGGCAGCGGCTACGCCGCGATCAACGCCCTGCGCCGGCTGCCCATCGACGTGCTGAAGCTGGACCGCGGCCTGGTCGAGGGCGTCGTCGAGTCCGCCCGGCTGCACAAGATCACCAGCGGCCTGCTGCGGATCGCCTGCGATCTCGGCCTGCAGTCCGTGGCCGACGGCGTCGACGTCCCGGAGCAGGTCCTCGCCCTGCGCGCCATGGGGTGTACGCACGCCCAGGGCATGGCTTTCTCCGGACCGCTCGACGAATACCGGCTGCGTCGCGCCCTGGTCCGCGGTACGTTTCCGGTGCCCGGCGGTGTGCCCGCGCAGCCGGCTCTGGCGGGCGGCTCGGTCCCGTCCCTGACGGGATCACATGGTGAGACGCCCGTCCCACCCACTTGACATCTCGCGGGCGTCGGAGAGAGGGTCAATGCCATGCGCACCCGAATTCTCGTACTTGGAAAGCGCGTCGGCTGAAGCAGGGTCCCTCCATGACACCCTGCGGACCGCACCGGCGCGCTCCCCTCGCTTGCCTCACGGCACGAGGGGTTTTTTGTTGCACCGGATCAGGCAAAACGTCGTAAAACACTCGCAAAAACCTCAGCTTCGAGAAGAGAATGCCGATGACCGAGCAGGCCACCGGGGCCCACCATCCCCAGCCGCGGGCCCGTAACGGCGGACCGTCCTCCGCCTCCGTTGAGCACCTCACGGGCGCGCAGTCCCTCATCCGCTCTCTCGAGGAAGTCGGGGCCGACACGGTATTCGGCCTCCCCGGCGGCTGCATCCTCCCGGCGTACGACCCGCTGATGGACTCCACCCGGGTCCGCCACATCCTGGTCCGCCACGAGCAGGGCGCGGGCCACGCGGCCACCGGCTACGCGCAGGCCACCGGCAAGGTCGGTGTCTGCATGGTCACCTCGGGGCCCGGCGCCACCAACCTCGTCACGCCGATCGCCGACGCCGCCATGGACTCCGTGCCCATGGTCGCGATCACCGGCCAGGTGGCCTCCAACGCCATCGGTACGGACGCCTTCCAGGAAGCCGACATCTGCGGCATCACCATGCCGATCACGAAGCACAACTTCCTGGTCACCCGCGCCGAGGACATCGCGCACACGATCGCCGAGGCCTTCCACATCGCCTCCACCGGCCGTCCCGGCCCGGTCCTCGTCGACATCGCCAAGGACGCGCTCCAGGCGAAGACCACCTTCAGCTGGCCGCCGGTCATGGACCTGCCCGGCTACCGCCCGGTGACCAAGCCGCACGCCAAGCAGATCCGCGAGGCCGCCAAGCTCATCACCCAGGCCAAGCGCCCGGTGCTCTACGTGGGCGGCGGCGTCATGAAGGCCGGGGCCACCGCCGAACTCAAGGTGCTGGCCGAGCTGACCGGAGCGCCCGTCACCACCACCCTGATGGCGCTCGGCTCCTTCCCCGACAGCCACCCGCTGCACGTGGGAATGCCCGGTATGCACGGTTCGGTCACCGCCGTCACCGCGCTGCAGAAGGCCGACCTGATCGTCGCGCTCGGCGCCCGCTTCGACGACCGCGTCACCGGCAGGCTGGACAGCTTCGCCCCGTACGCCAAGATCGTCCACGCGGACATCGACCCGGCGGAGATCGGCAAGAACCGCGCGGCCGACGTCCCGATCGTCGGGGACGCCCGCGAGGTCATCGCCGACCTCGTCCAGGCCGTCCAGGCCGAGCACACCGAGGGCAACACCGGCGACTACAGTGCCTGGTGGAAGGACCTCAACCGCTGGCGCGAGACCTATCCGCTCGGCTACGACCTGCCGGAGGACGGCAGCCTCTCGCCGCAGCAGGTCATCCAGCGCATCGGCGAGCTCGCCCCGCCGGACACGATCTTCGCCGCGGGCGTCGGCCAGCACCAGATGTGGGCCTCGCACTTCATCCAGTACGAGCGGCCCGCCACCTGGCTGAACTCGGGCGGCGCCGGGACGATGGGCTACGCGGTCCCCGCCGCGATGGGCGCCAAGGCCGGCATGCCGGACCGCACGGTCTGGGCGATCGACGGCGACGGCTGCTTCCAGATGACCAACCAGGAGCTCACCACCTGCGCCCTGAACAACATCCCGGTCAAGATCGCCATCATCAACAACGGCGCCCTCGGGATGGTCCGCCAGTGGCAGACCCTGTTCTACAACCAGCGGTACTCCAACACCGTGCTGCACTCCGGCGCCGACACGGAAGGCAACGCGGCGAAGGGCACCCGGGTGCCCGACTTCGTGAAGCTCTCCGAGGCCATGGGCTGCTACGCGCTCCGCTGCGAGGACCCGGCCGACCTGGACAAGGTCATCGCCGAGGCCAACGCGATCAACGACCGCCCGGTCGTCATCGACTTCATCGTCCACGAGGACGCCATGGTGTGGCCGATGGTCGCCGCCGGCACCTCCAACGACGAGGTCATGGCCGCCCGCGGCGTCCGCCCCGACTTCGGCGACAACGAAGACGACTGAGAGACAGAGAGAGACCGACTTCCATGTCCACCAAGCACACGCTCTCCGTCCTGGTCGAGAACAAGCCGGGTGTCCTGGCCCGGATCACCGCCCTGTTCTCCCGCCGCGGCTTCAACATCGACTCGCTCGCGGTCGGCACCACCGAACATCCCGACATCTCCCGCATCACCATTGTCGTGAGTGTCGAGGACCTGCCCCTGGAGCAGGTGACCAAGCAGCTCAACAAGCTGGTCAACGTCCTGAAGATCGTCGAACTCGAGCCGGCCGCTGCGATCCAGCGGGAGCTCGTCCTGGTGAAGGTCCGCGCGGACAACGAGACCCGCTCCCAGATCGTCGAGATCGTCCAGCTGTTCCGCGCCAAGACCGTCGACGTCTCGCCCGAGGCCGTCACGATCGAGGCGACCGGCGGCGCCGACAAGCTGGAGGCGATGCTCAAGATGCTGGAACAGTACGGCATCAAGGAGCTCGTCCAGTCCGGCACCATCGCCATAGGACGTGGCGCGCGCTCGATCACCGACCGCTCCCTGCGCGCCCTCGACCGCACGGCGTAAAAACATCGGGGGCCCGCCGTCCCGCTGGTACGGCGAGACCCGGAAACGTAACCGACGCACCCGCCGTACGGTGGGACGCAACACCTGCACACCAAGGAGAAGACCCAGTGGCCGAGCTGTTCTACGACGACGATGCCGACCTGTCCATCATCCAGGGCCGCAAGGTCGCGGTCATCGGCTACGGCAGCCAGGGCCACGCCCACGCGCTGTCGCTGCGTGACTCGGGTGTCGACGTCCGTGTCGGTCTGCACGAGGGTTCCAAGTCCAAGGCCAAGGCCGAGGAGCAGGGCCTGCGCGTGGTGACCCCGTCCGAGGCCGCCGCCGAGGCCGACGTCATCATGATCCTCGTCCCGGACCCGATCCAGGCCCAGGTCTACGAGGAGTCCATCAAGGACAACCTCAAGGACGGCGACGCGCTGTTCTTCGGCCACGGCCTGAACATCCGCTTCGACTTCATCAAGCCGCCGGCCAACGTCGACGTCTGCATGGTGGCCCCGAAGGGCCCGGGCCACCTGGTCCGCCGCCAGTACGAGGAGGGCCGCGGCGTCCCGTGCATCGTGGCCGTCGAGCAGGACGCCTCGGGCAACGGCCTGGCGCTCGCCCTGTCGTACGCCAAGGGCATCGGCGGCACCCGCGCCGGCGTCATCAAGACGACCTTCACCGAGGAGACCGAGACCGACCTCTTCGGCGAGCAGGCCGTCCTCTGCGGTGGCACCGCCGCCCTGGTCAAGGCCGGTTTCGAGACCCTGACCGAGGCCGGCTACCAGCCGGAGATCGCCTACTTCGAGTGCCTGCACGAGCTGAAGCTCATCGTCGACCTCATGTACGAGGGCGGCCTGGAGAAGATGCGCTGGTCCATCTCGGAGACCGCCGAGTGGGGCGACTACGTCACCGGCCCGCGGATCATCACGGACGCGACCAAGGCCGAGATGAAGAAGGTCCTCGCCGAGATCCAGGACGGCACCTTCGCCAAGAACTGGATGGCCGAGTACCACAACGGTCTGCCCAAGTACAACGAGTACAAGAAGGCCGACAGCGACCACCTGCTGGAGACCACCGGCCGTGAGCTGCGCAAGCTCATGAGCTGGGTCAACGACGAGGACGCGTAGCACCCCGGCGCCGGGGGGGGGGGGGGGGCGGGCGCGGGCCGCCCCCCCCGCGGCCCAACGGACGAGCACACGGCTGAACACCAGACACAAGAAAAATAATCGAGGA
>NZ_JBEYCF010000019.1:0-133694 GCF_040632605.1 Streptomyces sp. NPDC019224
CCAACCCCTTTTCCCCCCCCCCCCCCTCTCCCTTTTTGGGGTCCCGGCCCGCCCCGGGCACGGGGCGGGGGGGGGTCCCCCCCCCGGCCCCCCCCCCCCGCTCCCGTGAAGGGGTCAGCCGATGGAGCTCAGCCGCATCGCGGCGGGGCCCTGGCCGGCGGTGTTGGTGCAGCGGCGGTCGCCCGACGGCTGTTCCAGCTGAAGGGTCAGGCAGGTGCCGAGGGCCTGCTGGCCGTAGCGGTTGGGGTGCAGGGACTCCTGCCGCTGGCCCTGCCCGGCGCCGGAGGTCACGAAGCGGACCCATTCGCTGGTGTCACCGGCGGGGGAGTGGCCGGCGTCGGCCTGCCGGGTGCTGGTCGAGCACACCTCGCGGCCCTCGAATGACCGGGACAGGTCCAGGAACTCCGCGCCGCCCTCGTCGGCCGCGTCCGCCAGGACGGAGCTGATCTCCGGGACCAGCTCGTCGTGCGCCCAGGTGAGGTCCTTGTCGAAGAAGGGGCAGCCGCCGGAGCTGAGGCGGTCGTATTTCTCGCCGGGGTAGCGGATGCGGCCGGCGTCCGGGAGCGGCGACGGGTAGGACTGGAGGACCAGCCGGTACGAGCCCGCCGGGTGCCCCGCCCGCTCGAGTGCGGTCCGCACGTCGGCGAGGGTGTTCACGGCTGCCTGCCGCACACCGGGCAGGCGCTGGGCGACCTGCTGGGCCGCGTCGGGGGCGCACGGGGAGCCGCCGAAGGGCTTGACGAACTCGGTCGCGCAGCCGGTGATGATGTCGGAGAAGCCGAGGTCGTTGCCGCCGATCGACACGACGACCGCGCGCACCGTCCGGCCGGCCGCCACGTCCTCCAGCTCCCCGGCCTGCGAGCGCTCGCCCTTGAACGGCGCGCCGCCGCTCTCCGGCAGGAGCACCGCTTTCGAAGTCGCCCCCGAACAGGCGAGGTTGATGCGGCTGACATCGAGCGTGGTGGACTGGACCTCGGCCACGTCGGAGCGGTTGCAGCCGTTGTCGTACGACGACCCGTACACCCGGTAGGGGTCGCTCCTACCGGTCTCCGGGTCCCAGGCCCGGTCGGTGCCGGAGTGGCCGTTCGCGCGCACGTTGCTGTTGCCGGCCCAGCGTCCCGCCTCGCCGGAGATGAAGCTGTCGCCCACGGACACCAGCAACGGCGCCTCGGCGGGGGCGGCCGGCGTGGTCCGGGAGGCGGAGGCGGAGGCGGGCAGTGCGCCCGAGACCGTGAGCGCACACACCGTGGCGGCTGCGGCGGCGAGGGCCTTGGAGCGTCGTGAGGGATAAGTGATCATGCTGTCGTTGTCGGCAGCCGGGCGGTGGGGAGTGAAGTGCGATCGCCTGTTTACAGCCGAATGGACCAGATCAGGAGGTGAGTTATGGCCCAAGTGCGACAGGCGAGGTCGGGGACCAGATCATGGGCGGTGACCTCGCGCCCGGTGCGAACCTGCCCTCCACCGCCCACCTCAAGCAGCGGTTCGACGCCTCGAACGCAACGATCCAGAAGGCAGTGCAGCTGCTCAAGGACGAGGAACTGGTGATCGGCAGGCCGGGCGCGTCGGTCACCGTCCGCGAGCACCGCCAGCGGACCGTCCGCCCGGCTGCGTCCATGGCCCCGGCCGGTGCGGGAGAACCGTACCGCTGGCTGACCGAAGCGGCGAAGGGCGGCTCCCGGGCTCACAGCACGCTGCTCGAAGTGGCCGAGGTCCAGCCACCGGCGGATGTCGCGGAGGCGTTGAGGCTTCCGGAGGGCGACCCGGCGCTGCTGCGGCGCCAGTTGCTCGCGATCGATGACGAACCCGCCGAACTCGTCGCCTCGTACTACCCGCTGGACATCGTCAGGGGGACGGCGATGACGGCTCGCCGCAAGATCCCGGGTGGAACCCCGACGCTGCTCGCGGAGCTGGGGCACCCGCCACGGCTCAGCGTCGACCGCGTGTCCGCGAGGGTGCCCACCCAGGAGCAGTACCAGGCACTGCGCCTGCCCGGAGGGCTGCCGGTGCTGCGTACGCTGCGCGTCGTCTACAGCGATGACGAGCGGCCCATCGAGGCGACCGTCATGGTGAAGGCGGGGCACCTGTACGAGGTCCAGTACGAGTTCACGGCCGAATAGGCCCTCACTGCCCGGGCGTCCCCTCCGGTGTGAACAGCAGCCGGCCGATGGCCCGGAACACCTTCTCCGGGTCGCGGGCGCCCACCGCGTCGGCCAGGTTGCCGCTGAGGAGCAGCGTGGCGAAGCCGTGGGCGAGGGACCAGGCGGCCACGCCCGCGAGGCGGGGGTCGTCGGTCGGGGCGGCGGGGGTGAGGGCGGCGACGCCCGTGCGCAAGGCGGCCGTGGCGCGGGCCTTCGCGGCGAGCAGGTCCGGATCGTCCGCGCGCCAGAGGTCCGGCTGGAACATCACCTGGAAGTGGGCCGGGTGCGTCGCCGCGAACCGTACGTACGCCACGCCCCGCTCGCGCAGGTCCGGGGCAGCTGCGAGGGCGTCCGCGAACAGGCCGTAGCCCTCGGCGGCGATCGCGGTGAGCAGGCCCGTGCGGTCCTTGAAGTGGTGGGCGGGCGCGGCGTGCGAGACGCCGGCCCGGCGGGCCAGGTCGCGCAGGCTGAGCGCGGCGGGGCCCTCGGTGCGGATGACGTCGAGGGCGGCGGCGAGGACGGCCCGTCGCAGGTCGCCGTGGTGGTAGGCGCGGTCGCTGGTCATGGACAGCATCGTAGGCGTGATCTAGTCATTGACAAGTTTGCGGATCGCGCGCACTCTGGGGATCTAGGCGGTGGCTAGATGGCCGGTGCGTGGCGGAAGGTGTGGACATGTCCGGGGAACTGGGTCGCGTACGGCAGATGTGGCATCTGCTGGAGCCCTTGCACGCCGTGCTCTATTACGCGCCGGAGGCGTTCGAGGAGGCCGCCGCCCTCGGGTACGCGGTCGACGAGCGGTGGCCGAGCTACTTCGCCTGGCGGGCGGCGCCGCTGGGGGAGGCGCGGGCGGCCCGGGTTACGGAGACCTTCTACAGCTTCAGCCCGCGCATGGTCGGCGCGTACGTCCCCGCCGTCTGGTCCGTCGCCTCGCCGGACGCGGTGCTCGCGGCGCGGGTGAGGGCCGTCGACCACGCGTACCGGGCGCTCCTGGGGGAGGAGGCCGCCGCGCCGGGGACGGCCGAGGCCGCCGCGCTGCTGCGGCGCGTCGCGGAGGCCGCCGACACGGCGGACCGGCCGCTCGCCGCTGCGAACGCCGTGCTGCCCTGGCCGGACGAACCCCACCTCGCCCTCTGGCACGCCGCGACCGTCCTGCGCGAACACCGGGGAGACGGCCACCTCGCGGCGCTGGCGCACGCGGAGCTGGACCCCGTCGAGTCGCTGGTCTCCTTCGCGGCGATCGGGGCCGCCCGGCCCGAGGTCTTCCGCAGCCGGGGCTGGGACGAGGGGGAGTGGCAGGCGGGGCTGGACCGGCTGGAGAAGCGGGGCCTGGTGGCCGGCGACGGCACGGCGACCGAGGCGGGCCGGGCGCTGCGGGCGGAGGTGGAGCGGCGTACGGACGAGGCGGCGACGGGACCGTGGCGGGTGCTCGCGGACGTGGAGCGCGAACGACTGGTCGGGCTGCTGGGGCCGCTGTGGGTGGCGGCGATCGGGTCGGGGCTGCTGCCGCCCGAGAACACGTTGGGGATCGGGAAGGTGTGATCCGGGCCGCATCGGCGGTGAACGGCGGTCTTGAACCGCCCCTGACGGGGAAGACGTCCGTAGGATTCCCGGGTGGGTTCGGCTTTCTCCCTGTCAGGACGGCTACGAGTGATATCTCCCCGTGTGTGTCGATGGATGGCGCCCGCCCTGGCCGCGACGGCCGTGCTGGCGCTCAGCGGTTGCGACCCGGACCGGATCTCCTCCGGCGGCGCGGACGGCGGCCGGTCCGTCACCGGTTTCGGTGCCGGCCCGCTGGAGAACGAGGACGGTACGAAGCCCGGCCTCGCGCCCCTCACCTCCGACGAGGACCGGGCGGCGGCCCGCAGGATCATCGAGAAGGTCACGACCAAGGGGCGCGGTCCCAAGACCGGTTACGAGCGGGAGAAGTTCGGGTACGCGTGGAAGGATTCCGTGGACGGCATCCCGCTGTCCCGCAACGGCTGCGACACGCGGAACGACCTGCTGAAGCTCCATGGCCGGAACGTTCAGTTCCGGGCGGGTTCGGACTGCGTGGTCGTTTCGATGGACCTGTACGACCCGTACACCGGCAAGGAGATCGCCTGGAAGAAGGCGAAGGCGGCCGAGGTGCAGATCGACCACGTCGTATCCGTAGCCGCGACGCCCAAGAGCTCACGTTCCCCCTTGTCGTGACGTCAGCGGTATGGCGCTGACGCGGATGGCGTCTGGAATCAGAACACCCTGAGCGCGACGCGCTGAATGATCGTGACGACTGCGGTTTCGGTGACCAGAAGGGCGCGATGGGTGGTGGCGAGGTCCAGCCGTGGATGTGCCGGGCGAAGATCCGTTGGGCGTTCTTACCGGCAGTGTCCCAAGCGAGGGCGTCTCACATGGAGGTCGTCGGCACGGAGGTCCGGTATCTCAACCAACGGCAGCTTCCGTGGGATTGCCGCCCGAAGGAAGCTTCTTATTCGGGCAGGCTGTGAGCACTTTCGCCATCGCGTCCTTCTCCGCCTGTGTCACCCACAGTCCGTACTTCTTCTTGACCGCGACCTGCCCCGCCACGTAGTCACAGCGATAGGACTTGTTGGGCGGTAGCCAGGTTGCCGTATCCCCGTCCCCCTTCTGACGGTTGGTGGAGGAATCGGCAGCCACGAGATTGAGTGAGTCGTTCGCGAAGGCCCGCCGCTTGCTCTCGCTCCACTGCTGAGCGCCCTTCTGCCAGGCGTCCGAAAGTGCGACGAGGTGGTCTATGTCGACCTTGCTGTGACCGCGTACGTAGGTGATACGGGTTCCGGTGTAGGGATCGGGATCGAGGACTCCGCGCAGCACTTTGCACCCGTCCGGATCCCGGGAGACGGACGTCAGCTGATGTGCGAGGACATCGTCTCGGGTGCCGCAGCCGTTGTGATCGGTGTCCGCCCAGGCGGGGCCGAACTTCTCTCGGTCGTATCCCGTTTTCGGGGCCCGCCCTTTCACCGTGAGTTCTCCGACGGCTTGCAGCGCTGCTCCGTCGGCAGCTGCGCCGGTTTGGAGGGGAGGTCCTGCCGGACTGTTCCCGATGTCGCACCCGCCCACGGCGAGCAAGCCCGACAGCAGAAGCGGGGTGAGTGGAAGCAGGCGGCGGGAAGCATGTGAGGCGTGGTGAGGTATCACAACGAAACAGAGTATTGAGCGGGAGCAGCTCGCGGCCGGGAGGGGGTCGGATTCCCCATTCCAGCGCCACCCGTGACCGCGACGATGTGGCCATGCCGTGACTCCTGTGTCTGCCCGCCACGCGAGGCCAGGGCACGGCGCCCAGCTCGGTCGTCGACATGCTGCTCGCCGCGTGGAGCGCGGCGGTCGGTCAGCCCGCGTACGTCACCACTGCCGTGGCCGACATCCTTGGGACGGCGCCGCGAACGTTTCGCCAGTGGGCCGCCGACCATGCCACCGCGTTCATCACGTCGGCGGTATACCGCGGACGTTATCCCACGGGGTGGATACGGCGGTATGCGAGGATCACGCCATGGCCAGACGTACCCGTCCACTCTCCGACTCGCTGTGTTTGCCGGAAAGCCGTACGTCGGCCGTTTCCGCGCTGGTGGCACTGTTGGACCGCTCGGTGGAGCAGATTGCGGAGGCCGCTGCAGACGTCCGCCAGTTCGACCGGGAAACGATTCGTGCGGCAGCGGATGTGTGGGACAACAACGTGTTTCCGCTGTTCTGGGCCGTAAGTACGTCGGACGCCGATGAACGCGAGCGCCGGGCGATGACGGCGCTGGAGTGGATGGCGGGCCTTGGAGAGCGGCGGCGAAGCTGGATGACCGAGCAGGCCGCGATCGCTGGCTACGACATCGGGACGCTCCTACCGCCGGCCGAGCCGTACATCCCGGGTCGCGACTACCTCGGACACGTCATGGCACCGCAGCCCCGACTCACCCGCCAGAGCGTGGACGATCTGGCTCCCGACTACGACCTGGCGACGGCGTCCGTCCACCATCTCCAAGTAGAGCGTGCCGGTACTCGCCTGACCGCCTTCCTGCAGTTGGTCGCTGACCGTACGTACGCCGTCGGGGAGGACGCGCCCTCGCCACCCGCCCTGCTGAACGTTTGGCTGGATGGCGTCACCGATGCCGTCTTTGACCTCTCCCACACGCGGGGCGTAATCCTGGACGCCGGTTCGCTGGAGACCGCGATATCCCTGGGCACGGGCGGCCGGCTCCGCGCCACCGCCGGTGAGTACCGCCTTGACGACCGCTCATGGCACCTGTCAGCTGCCGGACGGCGTGCGGACGCCGTCACCCCGCCTCGTACCGGCCAACCGAGCCGCCTGCGCCAGCCTCCCTCCGAGGACTTGGGAACCGATGCCCGGACCGCCGCGGTACTCCTGCGCCACGCCATGTGGGAATTGCGTTCGGTGCGCTACGCCGACCACGCCGATCATGTCCCTGTCCTCGACCTGTGCAGGGCCTTCTCCCGAGCGGGCGAGGCGATCCTGGACGCGGGATCCCGACGCGGCTCCCGCCACCGCGAAGCAGCCTTCCGTACGGTGATCCGAACCTGGGCCGACCAGGGCGGCCCGACACTCACACGCTGGTTCGCGGGCACACTCAAGGCGCGTGCCGGCCGCTCGGACCTCCTCGAGGTCCCGCAGACGGGCCAACGAACTCCCCGCTCCCTCACCGACAGCCCGCCCGCACTTGGTGTGCCCCCACAGGCCGCCCTCAGCATGGCCTCCTGGACCGCGAGGCACACCGACTACCGCACGGAGCGTCCGGCCACCGCGCAACTCCAGCTCGCCCTGCCGCCCCGGTCGGGCGAGGACCCCTCGGCACCTTGGAGGCTGCGTACGGTCAGCTGCACCGAACCCGACGCCTTCCACCTGGACGCCGTCGCGTTCCACGGCCCTGGCCCGTTCGCCCAGGAAGGGAAGCCCACCGCCGCCTGCAGCCTCGACCTGCACCAGGGAGCCTTACACATCGCGGCCAGTGACGGCTGGAGCGCGTCGGTGAGTTGACCCTCGCGGAGTCGTCACCTGCTTGAATCAGCTTCGTAGCGGTCCAGGCGCCGACGGAGGTCGAGGTTTTCCCCCTGTGCCACTTCGAGGGCCTTCCGCAACCGGGTCACCTCCTCGTGGTGGATCTGCTGCTGTCGGGTGAGGCGGGCGCTGAGCGCCCTGACTGCAGCCGAGGTCGAGGAGTCTGCCAGCGCAACTGCGGCCGATGCCGGGGCAGACCCGCCCTTGGCGCGGTGTCGCTCGATCTGCGCCCGCAGTTCCGGGCTCCGATAGAGGAAGTCGGTGCTCACTCCGGCCTGGCGGGCCACGGCGGTGAAGCTGACAGGCCTGCCGGCTTTGACCAGTTCAGCGAGGGCGGTGCGCGCTCGTTTCTCGGCCTCCTGACTCCGGGCGAGGGTGGCCTGCTGGAGGTGGTCGGGCAGTGGCGTCATGCGGTCGGCTCCTGTCGATGAGTAGGAGACAGCGGTTCGGGACGGTCGATCGCGCCCGCTCCGCGGACGGCCCGGAGTTGTCCGTCCTCGTGGACGCTGACCTGGTCCAGGGCGACAAGGACCTTGGTGAGGGCGCGGGTTTCGGTGAGACGACCGGCGAGCCAGACGTTGTCCTCGCCCATCGGTTCGCCATGGCGGGCGGTGAATTGGGTCTGGCGGCGGGCGATCAGCGCTTCGGATTGTTGGAGCTGGTGCTGGAGTTCGTCGCGATGGCTGGCGTCGGTGACAAACTTGTCGCAGGTCAGGCAGGCGTTGCCCTTCGAGCAGACCTGCCGGGGCGGCAGCATGCACCAGCCGTTCGGAAGGACGCGGTCGGCTCGCTGGTCCAGGTGCAGGAGGTCGTAGAGGTCGCTGGGGTCCACCTCGGCGGTCCGGCCGTCTGCGGTCACCTTCTTGTAGCGGAGGAACTCGCGCTCGGCCGTGACGGCAAGGGTCTTGGCGTAGTGCATGGTCATGGCCGGAGTCAGGTGTCCGAGGTAGCGCATGACCACGTGGATCGGTACTCCGGCGTTGATCAGGTCGGTAGCGCGGGTGTGCCGGAATGTATGGGTCTTGGAGATGGTAACCGCGCGCCCGACACTGTCTGTGATGGCGAGCATGCCGGTCAGCGCGCTGAGTCGCATGTGAAAGGTTGCCGAAGCATAGGGGCGGAGGCCGAGCCGGTTGTTCTGGATCCCCAGGAAGAGGTAGCGGGGGTCTGTCCCTTCCGGCGCGCCGTGCGCGGCGACGAATTCCCTGGCCCACCGCTGTTGGACACGGATGATGTCCACGACCTCCTGGTCCACCGGAATGGTCGGCGGATCCCCGCCCGTGATCTTCGTCTGCTGGTAGCGCAGACGCGCGACGAAGCCGTCCGGCTCCCGGTTGTCCTTCCTGCCCGTGGTCAGGAGCGGCAGGAGCGGCTCGAAGTCCATCATCAGGACCTCGTTCATCCGGCGGCCGGTGCGGATCAGGAGCATCAGCGCGTGGAAAGCCTGCCGATCGTCGAGGCCGCCCTCGGCCTTGGGCGCGGCAAGGGCGCCGGAGCCCGCGGCGATCTGGCTGATCACCTCGTCCTCGAGTGCCATGTCGTCGGGGAGCTGGTTGGTCAGTCTGGGCTTGTCCTCCAGGCGGAACAGCACCGTGTGGTGGAGACCGAGCCGTGCCCAACGCGGCTCACCGAGCACCGAGACCGCCTCGGCTCGGTTGTCGTACATCCAGCGGTAGAACACCTCGATGGTCACCAGCGGCCCCCGACGGCTGTTCTTCGCGAGCTTCCCGCCCTTGTTCGGCCCGGTCATCGCGACATGGCTGTTCAGGGAGTCCACGAGCCCACGCAGCCAGGGGCGAAGTTCCTCCGGTGAGTCGACCAGTTGAGGGCCCGTGCAGCCAGCCTGGTCGATGTACCACTGGAACCACTTCAGATGGTCCAGCCGGCTCTTCACCGACGACCACACGTACTGCTCAGTCGAGAGCTGGACCGACAGCCACCATTTCGCGGCTTCCCGAAACCAGTCCGTTGTCAGCTGGCTGAAGTTGGCCAGCTTCCGGCCGCTGGGCTCGTGCTCCCTCTGAGGAATGCGTCGGTCTAGGCCCGGATTCCACACGTTGAGCCGCCACCACTCGCCGTCGTGATACGCGTATGCCAGCCGATCCTGAAGATGCTTGACGCTGTGCAGGACGGGGGTAGAGAGATTCGCAGTGGCCGAAGTGTTGGTGCGCATTCCCGCACCTCGCACCTCCCGTGCCCATTCTTCGTGCGTGAGCGCCGTGAGCGATCTGACGGAAAGCATCGACGGGCCACCGTGTTCGATGGCCAGGTTCAGTCCCCGCCGAAGTTTTTGGAAGCGGTCGATGTTGATGGAGTATCCGTCGGCAACCTGCTGGTGGACGCACCAAGCGAGCTCCCACACCATCGGCTCGGGCAGACCTCGGAAGCTGAGCGCCTGGGTGAACCAGCCGCGCTCGCTGTCGATGGTCCGCGTGGTGAAAGCCTGTCCGTAGTCCTGGGGCATGTTCGTGGAGTCGAAGTGGTCTCGGCGGTGCTCCTCCGGCAGGCTCTCCCACAGCTGCCGGGCCCGCTCCTCGCTGAAGAGCTGAGCGATCGACAGGCGAGGGTCCCGCTTGTCCAGGCGCTTACGCCCCTCGGTCCGCGGCGACGGCAGCACCCGCGCCCCAACGGCCGAAAGGATGGTTGGTTCAGCGTTCATTCCAGTTCCCCCAGGACTGCGTGATCTTCTGCCAGTCCGCGCACGCCCGAAGCTCCGCGTCCTCGGTCACATGGGCGTAGGTGTTGATCGTGGTCTGCACGTCGGCGTGACCGAGTCTGCGGCTGACGACATGCATCGGCACTCCGGCCAGTAGCAAGGCGGTGGCGTGCGTGTGGCGGTACCAGTGAGGTGTCATCCGAGGTGGCAGCGAGGAGAGTTGGGATTTCCTCGCGCTCAGGTGCTTGTAGACGCTCTCTGGCCTCAGCGAAGCAAAGCGGCGGCCGCGATGCAGGTTGCAGAAGATGTACGCGCCGTCCCAGTCCTCCAGTTCGACATCGGCGCCGGCCTCGCACAGGGCCCACACCCAGTCCCCGTACAGCCGGTCCAGCGCGGAGCCGATGAAGATCCGCCGGTAGCCGCTCTTGGCCCTCAAGCCGTGCGGATGGTCCTCACGGTGGACGACCTCGACCTGGGCGGTCGTGCCGGTCCCGGTTTTCCAGTCTCGGTGACGCAGCCCCAGCGCCTCGCCGAGCCGCAGTCCGGTCTCCTCCAACAGCATCCACAACAGCCGGTAGCGCAGCTCACCCGACCAGATCCCGGCCGCCGGGTCCCAGGACGCCTCTGCCTCGCGGAGTGACGTCATCTGCCCGGGAAGAAGAACAGGGACGGGCTTCGCCCGGACCCTTACCTTCACCACACTCGATCGCCGTCCGTGCTTGCGCGCCACATGCTCCAGGAACGGCAGATAGCTGCCCGGCCGGGCATGCACCGTCTCGTACAGTTGGCCCGCGACTTCGACCCCACGCGCCGCGTGATAGCGGTAGAAGCCCATTACCGCCCTGATCCGGCTTGCGACCGTGGCGTCGGCGGCCCGTTCCTGATTCCGAAGCGGGACGACCTCCTGCGCCACGTTCCTGCGCCGCAACTGCCCTACGAAGGTTCCGAGTTCGGTCACACCGGCGGCATCCCACACCTGAGAACGCTGTTCCAGGAAGGACCACCAGAGGGCGAGGCCCCTGGCGTAGCTCTTGATCGTGTTGGGCGAGCTGTCGGTCGACCTCAGATACTCCAGATACTGCTCGACCGGCTCCGCGACCCGGTAGTCACCCGCGAGAACCGTCCACGTGACCCCTTCTCCGATCGCCACCCGTTGCGTACTCGCCAACACTTCCCCCTGCATGTCATCGCTGTCAGCGGCAGACAGTCGCTGTACCGGATAACGCAACGCTCACAGAAAGGAAACGGTCCAATCTCCATCTGTCACAGACGTCAACGGCACTCACTTCAGGGTGCGGATAACACGTGGTCCCGCTGTCCTACAGCTGGCAGATGGGCGCCGCTCGATGGGACAACCAGAAGCGGCAGCGCTTGGCCAACGATGTGCTGAATCTTCTGCCGGTCTCGGGGCCCACGAACTCGGCCAAGCGGGACTCGGGCCCGGCGTCCTGGCTGCCGCCCAGCAAGGCGGTCCGTTGCTCGTACGCAGTTCGGTTCGCACAGGTGGCGGAGAAGTACGAGCTTTCCGTCACGGCGGCGGACAAGAGCACGATGCTCAGGCAGTGCGGCGATTGAGCGGCCTGCTGTCCGGCAGGCACGCACCCAGGCGCTGTCAGGGCTGTGTGGAAATGTGTGCGCCATGGGTGAACTGGTGGAGCAGGTCGATGATCAGGACCAGGTGCTGAGAGTCGTCGAGCGTGGTGCAGCCATCCGGAGTGGATGGCTGCACCGCGTTGCGGCGACCGTCTGTCGCCGCCCCGACGGCAGGATCCTGGTGCATCGACGGCCACAGACCGTGTCCCGGTTCCCCGGCCAGTACAACTGGCTCGTGGGCGGGGCGGTGGACATCGGTGAGTCGTACGAGGAGTCGGCTGCGCGGGAGCTTGCCGAGGAGCTGGGTATCAGCGCCTCACCGCAGTTCGTCTTCAAGTACCTGTGCCGGGGGGCCATCAGCCCCTACTGGCTGGGGCTCCACGAAGTGGTGATCGAGGGAGATGTGGTCGTCGACCCATCGGAGATCGCCTGGCATGCATGGCTCACTCCTCAGGAGTTCCTGGAGGCGAGGCAGCGATGGAGCTTCGTGGAGGACGGTCTCGGTGCCCTGAGGCTCTACCTCCAGCGGCAGCAAGGCGCGGCCGGGACGGTCTGATGAATCACGACAGGGCCGATCGTGAGCCGGCAGACACCGGAGAATTCCGGAGCTGCTCGAAAGCGGTGGGGGTCGGACGTTGCGGCAGGAAGTCCCTGATCTGCCGAGCACAGGCGAGCGGGCCGGCTGTGCTGGTGTCGCATTCGATGTCGTAAAGGCCGTGGGCATGGACCTGGGCGATCTGGCGTGCGGCCAGACCTGTTGGTCGGTCACCGCGCTGCAACTCGCGCCGTTCCAGCTCCGGCAAAGGACAGTGCACTCCGACCAGGACAACGTCTCTTGGGGCGAACAGGGCTAGGCAGTCGAGCAATCGCCATTGCTCACTGAGGACATGGTCCACCACGACGTTGTTGCCGGCTGCGGCCATCCCTGCGACTGCCCTGTGGAAGCCCGTCCAGGTGTGCTTGAGCACGCTCCGGAGCTGGTCGGGGGCAAGGTCCCGGGGTGTGGTCCGCATGGCGTGAAAGGCGTCCACCGGCATGTAGAAGTACGTGTCGTCCAGGAGGGGGAGGAGTTCCTCGGCGATGCTCGACTTCCCGGAACTCGATGTACCGTTCAAAAAAATGATCAATCCGCCAGGTCTCTGCGACACTTCCGCCGAGCCGTCACTTTGGACAAACGAGTCCGGAGCTGGCGCTGTTGACATGTCTTCCTCCGCTTCGTGTGCTGCCGGCATCCGATCATGCTTCTCGTGCAGGCGTCGGCCGGCTCGGGTGCCCGCGTACTTGATGGCGGGGCATGGGTGACCCTCGCTGTTCGGCGCCCGGGACGGCCGTGGTTCGCTCGGCACCCCGGCAACCGGTCCGGATGTGCCTCGTACGCCCCCTCGACAAGCCGCCGCCCCGCGTCCGCTCCCCTCAGAGCGCCGAGCCCCCCGTCGCGTCGAGCACCGTGCCCGTCACCCAGCGGGAGTCGTCCGAGGCGAGGAACGCCACGACGTCCGCGACGTCCTCCGGCTGCCCGACCCGGCCCAGCGCGGCCAGGGACGCGGACCGGGCCTGCGCCTCGGCGTCGCCGCGCAGCCAGTCCGCGTTGATGTCGGTGTCGATGATGCCGGGGGCCACCGAGTTGACCGTGATCCCGCGCGGGCCCAGCTCCTTGGCGAGAGTCAGGGTGAAATTGTCCAGGGCGCCCTTCGTCGCGCTGTAGGCGATGATCTCCGGCATCGCGACCCGGGCCGCGCCGCTGGATATGTTGATGATCCGGCCGCCGTCGCGCAGTCGGCCGAGCCCGTGGCGGACGATGAAGAACGGCGCCCGCACGTTGACGGCGAAGACCGCGTCGAACGCCTCCTCGGTGAGGGAGGAGAGCTCGGAGTAGAGCCCGGCGCCGGCGTTGTTCACGATGATGTCGACGCCGCCGCCGGGCGCGTACGCGGTGATCTGCGCGTCGAAGGCCTCCCACAGCGCGGCTGCGTCGCCGTGTGCCCCCAGCTCGGCGCGGAAGGCGAACGCCGTGCCGCCGTTCTTCCGGATGACCTCGACGACCTCCGCGGCCGCCGCCGAGTCCCGGGCGTAGGCGACGGCGACGACGGCTCCATCCCGCCCCAGCCGTTCCGCGATGCCCCGGCCGATGCCCCGGCTGCCGCCGGTGACCAGGGCGACCTTTCCCTCAAGCCCGTTCGTGCGCATGGCTGTTGCCTCTCATCGATTTGTTGAGTGATCGATCCAGAAAGAACGTAGCACGACTTGTTGAGCGGGCGCTCTAGAATGTGGGCATGGGTGAGAAAGGTGCGGCGCGCGGGCGGCCGCGCTCCTTCGACCGGGATGCCGCACTCGCGGCGGCGATCCGGCTGTTCTGGGAGCGGGGCTACGGGGCGACCTCGATCGGTGAGCTGACGGAGGCGATGGGCATCAGGCCCGCGAGCCTCTACGCCGCGTTCGGCGACAAACGGTCGCTCTTCGAGGAGGCGGTCGCCGCGTACGGGACGACGCCGGCCGGAACCTTCATGGGTGACGCCCTGGAGCAGGAGCCCACCGCCTACCGCGCGTTCGCGCGCATCCTGCGGGAGGCCGCCCGGATCTACGCGGATCCCTCGCACCCGGCGGGCTGCATGACGATCAGGGCCGCCGTCAACGTCGCCCCGCAGGACGCCGAGGTGGGCGCCCACCTGAGAGGGCTGCGCAACGCGAACCTCGCGGCCTGGGAGGCGCGGCTGCGGGACGCGCAGCGCGCGGGCGAGCTGCCGGAGCAGGCGGACCCCCGTGCTCTCGCCGGGTACTTCGCCACGGTCATCCAGGGCATGTCGCAGCGGTCCTGCGACGAGGCGGGCCCGGACGAGCTGGCCGGGATCGCCGAACTGGCGCTGGCCGCCTGGCCGGGGGTGCGTGAGGGCTGAGCGGACGCGGAGAACCCGCCCTGGGGGCGGGTTCCACGGGTGCCGGGTGCGCTGTGCGGGTCAGAGCCCCAGGTCCCACTGCGTCGAGTCGTACGTGAAGTCGGGGCTGACCTCCACGGTCAGGTTCTTCGCGTCGGCCGGTGCGTCGAACGCGTAGAGCACCGTGACCTTCTTGCCCGGCAGGATCGTGCCGGTGAAACCCGCGCCGACCTTGTCGTCGAAGATCTGCTCGGCGTCGACCCCCTCCTCCCCGGCCCGCCCCTCGACGGTGACCAGCGCGGAGTCGAACTTCTTCTTGCCCGCGTTCTCGATGACGACGGCCACCTGGTAGGCCTTGTTGCCCTTGGTGTGACCGGCCGCGTACTCGGTGGGGGAGTACCTCGTCGCGTCGCCGACCGTGACCGTGAGGTCGTCGTCGTACACGGCCGCGTCACCGGCCTCCAGCGCCTCGCCGCTGGGCTTCTCCTCCTTGCCGGCCTTGTCGTCGCCGGACTTCCCCTTCTCCTGGCCCTTGCCGGCGTCCCCGCCCGCCTTCGGCTTCGCGGACGCCGTCGTCTCCGACACCGCCTTGTTCAGGTCGTCCACCGCGTCGTCGACCGCGTTGAACGTGATCACCGCGCCGACCACCGACATGATCAGCGCGATCAGCGCGAGGACCGCGCCGAACGTGGCCATGTTCTTGTTCGTCGCCTCGCCCCTCTTGGCACGCCCCCGGCCGACGAGCCCCAGGACGAGCGCGATCGTGCCGAGGATGCCCGCCAGCCAGAACAGGAGCGGGATCAGGCCGGACACCGCGCCGATGAGCCCGAGGATCAGGGCGGCGATGCCCAGTCCGTTGCGTGCCGGGCGCAGGCCGGGGGCGTGGTCGGGGCCGTACGGCTGCTGCGGCTGGGAGTACGGGGACTGCGGCGGCTGCGTGAACTGGGACATGGCTGTGCCCTTCGGCAAGTACGGGATGAAGTGGTGAGCGGATCCACCTGTCGCCGTCGTGCAGCGACGGGTCAATGACAGCATCATCTGTGAACCGAGTCAACACGGTTCACGGGAAACGACCCCGCTTCGACTGTGAACCGGTTGGCGGGGTGTGCGCTGTGAATGGATCGGTATGCTCGCCCCGCGTGGCCGGTCGACGCATCGCGTGATGCGTGCCGCCGCGGCCGACCGTCAGCGGTACAGCCCAGGGAGACAGCAAGTGCCGGAGAACGCGACAGAGGTGACCGCCGCCGGGATCGCCCGTCTGGCGGGCGTGGGGCGCGCCGCCGTCAGCAACTGGCGCCGTCGGCACGCCGACTTCCCCCAGCCCGTCGGCGGCACCGAGACCAGCCCGTCCTTCGCCCTCTCCGAGGTCGAGCGATGGCTGCGCGACCAGGGGAAGCTCGCCGAGGTGCCGCTCCGCGAACGCGTCTGGCAGCAGCTGTCCGGCCACCCGGCGGGCGCCGTCACCGCCCTCGTCCACGTCGGCTGTGCCCTGCTCCTGGTGAACCGGAGCCCCGCCGCCTGGCGCGAGTTCACCGGCGTGTCCGACGAACGGATGGCCAATGTGCTCTCCCTCGCGCTGAACGACGTCCTCGCCCACCGCTTCGGGCCCGCCGGCCACGGGCGCGCCGTGCACACGCCGGACCGCGCCGAACTCCTGCCCTCCGTACCACTCCTGCGCGGCGCCGCCGAGCTGGCCGCCGAATCCGGCCCCCGGGAGACGTACGAGTTCCTGCTCGGCCGCCAGCTCGACGCCAACCCGCGCCAGTACACGCTGACCCCGCCCGGACTCGCCGAGCTGATGGCGGAACTGGCCGGCGCCGGCGAACCCGGCGTGCGCACCGTCCTCGACCCGGCGGCGGGCACCGGTGCCCTGCTGGCCGCCGCCGGGCAGGCCGGGCTGTACGGGCAGGAGAGCGACCCCGGTCTCGCCGCCGTCACCGCGCTCCGTCTCGCCCTGCGCACCGCCCCCGCCGGCCGCGCGGTCGACGTGCGGACCGGGGACACCCTGCGCACCGACGCCTTCCCGGGCCTGGCCGCCGACGCCGTGCTCTGCCACCCGCCGTTCAACGAGCGCAACTGGGGCCACGACGAACTCGCCTACGACCCGCGCTGGGAGTACGGCTTCCCCGCCCGCACCGAGTCCGAACTCGCCTGGGTGCAGCACGCGCTGGCCCGGCTGCGCGACGGCGGCACCGCCGTCCTGCTGATGCCGCCGGCCGCCGCGTCCCGCCGCTCCGGCCGCCGCATCCGCGCCGACCTCCTGCGCCGGGGCGCGCTGCGGGCCGTCATCGCGCTCCCGGCCGGCGCCGCACCCCCGTACGGCATCCCGCTGCACCTGTGGGTGCTGCGCAAGCCCGCCGGCGTCGAGCCGCACCCCACGCCCGAACTGCTGCTGGTCGACACCGCCGAGCCCGCCGAACAGACCACCGGCGGCGGCCGCGACCGCCTCGACCTGACCGCCCTGCGCCGCGCCGTGCTCGACGCCTGGCACGCGTACGACGGCCCACGCGAAACGCCCAGGAGCGAAGGGGACGAGACGGCCCCCGGCGCCGCCTCCCGTACCGTCCCCGTCATCGAACTCCTCGATGACGACGTCGATCTCGCCCCCGCCCGCCATCTGCCGTCACCCGCCGCCACCGGCGGACCCGCCGAGCTGGCCGGCGTACGGGAGCGGCTGACGCGCACCCTGGGCCTCGCCGCAGGGCTCACACCGCCGCCGCCCGCCCTCACCGTTCCCGCGCACCGCCCGCTCACCACCATCGGCGAACTCGCCCGCGCCGGCGCCCTGCAGCTCCGGCACGGCGGCACCGGCACCGGGGCCGCCCCCGTCCTCACCGAGCACGACGTGCTCGCGGGCACCGCGCCCTCGGGCAGTCTGCCCGTCGACGGGTCCCCCGAGGAGCCGGTGCTCGTCGCGGCGGGCGACGTCGTCGTGCCCGTGCTCGGCGGCGTCACCGTCGTCCGCGTCGTCGACGACGCCACCGCGGGCGCCGCGCTCGGCCGCAACCTCCAGCTGCTGCGCCCCGACCCGGGCGTGCTCGACCCCTGGTTCCTGGCAGGCTTCCTGCGCGGCACCACCAACAACCGGCAGGCCAGCAGCCACGCCTCCACCGCGACCCGGCTCGACGCCCGCCGCCTCCAACTGCCGCGCCTGCCGCTGGCGGAGCAGCAGCGGTACGGCGAACGGTTCCGCGCGCTCGCCGCGTTCGAGGACGCGCTGCGGCTCGCCGGACGCCTCGGCGGACAGCTCGTCCAGGGCCTGTACGACGGTCTGACGGACGGTACGGTCGCACCGGAGTGACCGGAACCACAACGGTTCCGCACAACCCCGGGCCCTTCGCAGGTGTCGCCCCTTACGCTCGGATCCGCACGCACGTCCTCGTGCGTGCGGACGTTCCACCACCAGGCAATCCAGGAGCCGCCATGTACGCCCCGGGTCTTCCGCCCACGGCGCCTCGCCGAGTCCCCGGCAGGGCCTGGATCGTTTCCATGCGCGTGCTGTTCGTCGCGCTCTCGGTGCTCTCCATCGGGTTGCTGCTGTGGACGCCGCTGATCCGGCTGGCGATCGTCCGTCGCCGGGCCCTCGACTGGTGGACGGCAGTGGCCGGTCTCGTGTTCGTGTGCGTGCTGCTGGCAGTCCTCGGCAGGGACGGCTCGGACGCCGAGGCCAACAGCACCGACTACATGCTCCTCTCGCTGTTGCTCCTCGCGATGATGGGCGCCGTCGCGCACTACCTCACCGCCGAGATCCGCCACTACGCGCAACTGACGGGCAAGGGCCCCGTACCCGCGCACCCGGGACCCGGCTACGGATACATGACCACCGTGCCCGTGCCGACTCCGCCGTACGGGCAGCCGCAGCCGCAGCCGTACCCGCCCCACCCCCACCAGCAGCCCTACCCCCTCCCCCTCACGCGCTGCCCCCAGCCCGAGGACGTGCGCCCCGCTCCGGAGCCCCGGCAGCACCCCGCGCCCCAGCGCATCGACCAGGTCCGCGCCGAGCTCGACGAGCTGAGCGACTACCTCCGCAAGGGGGAGGACCGGTGAGCGGTCGTCTCATCGGCGGGCGGTACGAGCTGGCGACGATTCTCGGCCAGGGCGGCATGGGCCAGGTCTGGACGGCCTACGACCAGCGCCTGGACCGCCGGGTCGCCGTCAAACTCCTGCGCCCCGACCGGGTCACCGGCCCCATCGGCAGCGAGGCCGCCGGCGAGCTGCGCCGCCGCTTCGTCCGCGAGTGCCGGGTCACCGCCCAAGTGGACCACCCCGGCCTGGTCACCGTGCACGACGCGGGCAGCGACGGCGACGACCTGTACCTCGTCATGCAGTACGTGGAGGGCGCCGACCTCGGCGACCACCTTGCCGAGCACGACCCGTACCCCTGGCCGTGGGCCGTCGCGGTGGCCGCGCAGCTGTGCGCCGTCCTCAGCGCCGTGCACGCCGTGCCGATCGTCCACCGCGACCTCAAGCCCCGCAACGTGATGGTCCGTCCGGACGGCACCGTCCTGGTCCTCGACCTCGGCGTCGCCTCCGTCCTCGACACCGACACCACCCGCCTCACGCACACCGGCTCGCCCATCGGCTCCCCGGCCTACATGGCCCCCGAGCAGGCGATGGGCGGCGCGGTCGGCCCGTACACCGACCTCTACGCCCTCGGTGTCCTCCTGCACGAACTGCTCAGCGGCGACGTGCCGTTCGCCGGCTCCACCGCCCTCGGCGTACTGCACCGCCACCTCTACGAAGCGCCGGTGCCCGTCCGGCAGATCCGGCCCGACATCCCCGAAGCCCTCGAAGCGCTCGTCCTGCGGCTGCTCGCCAAGGACCCGCAGCACCGTCCGGGCAGCGCCCAGGAGGTGTACGAACACCTCGCCCCGCTGCTGCCCGCGCGCGGCTCCCGGCCGCCGTCCGGACCGCTCGACCCCACCCGCCCGTTCCTGCGCCCGCACGCCCCCTGGCCCGACCGCGCCACGGTCCCGCCGCCGGCCATGCCCGCCCCAGCGCCCGCCCGGCCGGACGTCGCCGCCGCCGTCGACGAGGTCAAGAGGCTCCTCGGGGAGGGCCGCATCACCCAGGCCGTCGACCTGCTCGGCGGGCTCCTGCCCGTCGCCGCCGAACAGCACGGACCCGGCTCCCCGGTCGTCCGCATCCTGCGCAAGCAGTACGCGGCGACCCTCATGGACGACGGCCAGTACCGTCGCGCCCTGCCCGAGCTGCGCCGACTCGCCGAGGACCGGGCGGCCGAGGCGGGCGCCGCCGACCCGCAGGCCCTCGGCCACCGCTGCGACGCCGCCCAGTGCCTCGAACAGCTCGGGGAGCCCGCCGCCGCACTCGCCGAGTACCGCGCCGTCCTGCCGTACTACGAGAACCAGTACGCCACGGGCAACGACCCGGCACGCTCGTACGAGATCCGCCACCGCATCGGACAGCTGCTGCTCGCCCTCGGCGACCACGCGGGTGCGCGCGTCCAGCTCCAGGCGCTGCTGTACGACACCGAGCGCACCTACGGCCCGCACCACCCGCAGGCCGTCGAACTGCGCAGGCAGCTGGAGCGCCAGATGGAGGTCCGGGGCGGTTGAGGGCACCGGCTCCGGGGAAGGCGTCCGGGGCCGTTCACCCGATGGCCGCCCACCGGCCACACCGGGCTCCGGAGAGCGACACTTTGACCGGTTGATGTACATGGGTGCTGATCTCGCTGGTGGTGCCTTGTTTCAACGAGGAAGAGATCCTCGAACGCTTCCATGAACGCGTCACGGACGAAATGTCCAGTCTCGGCCACGCGTTCGAGGTCGTCTACATCGACGACGGGAGCGCCGACCGGACTCTGCCCCTCATCCAGGAGCTGGCCGCCGCCGACGCGCGCGTCCGCTACGTCTCCTTCAGCCGCAACTTCGGCAAGGAGGCCGCCATGCTGGCCGGCCTCCAGCACGCCGAGGGCGACGCCGTCGTCCTGATGGACGCCGACCTCCAGCACCCGCCGGAGCTCGTCGGCCGCATGCTCCAGGAGCACGCCGGGGGCCACGACCAGGTCATCGCCCGCCGCACCCGCGCCGGCGACCGCGTCACCCGCACCCTCACCGCACGTGCCTACTACTGGCTGATCAACCGCCTCGTCGACGTCGAACTCGTGGACGGAGTAGGCGACTTCCGGCTCCTGTCGCGCCGCGCGGCCGACGCCGTGCTCGCCCTCACCGAGTACAACCGCTTCTCCAAGGGCCTCTTCGCCTGGGTCGGCTTCCCCACCACGACGTTCAGCTACGACAACGCCGTACGCGAGCAGGGCCGCTCCGCCTGGACCTTCGGGAAACTCCTCAACTACGGCCTCGACGGGCTGCTCTCCTTCAACAACAAGCCCCTGCGCGCCGCCCTCTACCTCGGCCTGCTCCTCACCTCCCTCGCCCTCGGCTACGCCGCCTGGATCGTCGGCGTCGCCCTCGTGCGGGGCGTGGACACACCCGGCTACGTCACCCTGCTCGTCGTCGTCACCGCACTCGCCGGCGTCCAGATGGTGCTCGCCGGAGTCGTCGGCGAATACGTCGGCCGTATCTACTACGAGGTCAAACGTCGCCCGCACTTCCTGGTCAAGGACACCAACACCCGCGCCCGCACGACCGCACCGGAGGAGCCCCGGGAGTTCGTACGCCGATGACGGTCCGCGCGCAACTCGTACGTTTCGCCCTCGTGGGCGCGGTGAACACCGGCACGTACTACGGCTGCTACCTGCTCCTGCTGCATCTGCTGCCGTACATCGCCGCCCACGTGCTCGCCTTCGTACTCAGCATGACCGGGTCGTTCTTCCTGAACTCGTACTTCACGTACCGCACCCGGCCCACCTGGCGGAAGTTCCTGCTCTTCCCCCTCACCAACGCGGCCAACTTCGTCATCACCACCGGCGGGGTCTACCTCCTGGTCGACCTGGCCGGATTCAGCGACCGCTACGCCCCGCTGGTGGCCGCCGCGGCCGCCATCCCCATCACGTTCGTGGTCTCGCGCACGGTCATGCTGCGGCCGGACGCACCGCCCCGGAAGCGGGCGGAACCGGTGGCCCGGGACAGCGGTCGGGAAGCCGGGACGGGTGGGACACAATGTCCCCGGCACGCGAGGGGACCGTCCTCGCGCCGCATGGATCGCACGAGTCACCGAGGAGTGTTGTGAACGGAAGACGAAGCCGGGCCCTGCTGAAGGCCGTCACGCCGATGCTGGAGCCCGGGGAGCAGGTGGTGGCGATGTCCCTGGTGAACCTGAGCGAGGTCTCGGTCAAGCGGAACCTGGCGATGGGCGTCGCCGCGGCGGTACTGAGCGGCGGGACGATGGTCGCGGCGGCGACCCCCCAGCCGATGTACCTGGCGGTCAGCCGCGAGCGGCTCTTCCTCTTCGTCGCCAACCAGACCTTCGCCAAGCCGGACCGGCACCTGGCCACGTACCCGCTCCAGGGCCTCAGGCGCACCGAGATCAAGAACCGGGTCCTGAAGAAGTCCTTCGACCTGGTCGACGAGTCCACGGGCAGCGCGCTGCGCATCTTCTTCCCCGCCCTGGTCAGGAAC
This sequence comes from Streptomyces sp. NPDC019224, assembly GCF_040632605.1. Lineage (NCBI taxonomy): Bacteria > Bacillati > Actinomycetota > Actinomycetes > Kitasatosporales > Streptomycetaceae > Streptomyces > Streptomyces sp. NPDC019224. The sequence continues at coordinate 21,819 of NZ_JBEYCF010000019.1, forward strand.
AACAGCCTGGACACCGTGGCCGGACTCGTCCCCGTCGCGGGAGCCACCGTCTGAACCGGGGCGGCCCGCATCCCCGACTCTTCCCGAATCGTTGGTCGAATCAGTGGCCCGGACCCGTTCCACTCCCTAACATCGATCACCGCAAGGCCTTGTGCACCGCCGCACAATCTCCTCGGGAGGCTCCTTTGCACCGCCGCCGTCGCACCGCGCTCACCGTCTCCGCAGCGCTGCTCGCCGCAGCGCCGCTCCTCACCGCCTGCGGCAGCCAGGCCCACCCCGGCGCCGCGGCCGTCGTCGGCGGCGACCGGATCACGGTGTCCACCGTGCAGGCCCAGGTGGCGGACGTGCGCGAGGCGCAGAGCTCCTCCGAGCAGTCCGCCCAGCTCACCGACCAGTCCGGCCAACTCGCCCGCGCCAAGCTGCACGGCCTGATCCTGGACCGGGTCCTCGACCGGGCGGCGGCGGACGCGGGCGTCACGGTGACCCGCGCGGAGATCCAGGAGATGCGCAAGTCGGCCGTCGCCCAGTACCAGGGCGAGAAGGGGCTGCGGGCCGCCGTCCTCCAGGAGCGCTGGCTCGCCCCGGACCAGATCGACGCCTTCCTGCGCGAGCAGATCCAGATCACCAAGCTCGGCCAGGCCCTCGGCGCCGACCCGTCCACCCCCGAGGGCACCAAGGCCATCGGCGACGCCCTGACCAAGGCGTCCAAGGCGCTGAACGTCGACGTCAACCCGCGCTACGGCACCTGGGACAACCAGCAGATCCAGCTCACCGACTACAAGGCCCCCTGGATCTCCCAGGTCACCGAGCCCGCCCAGGCGGCCGCGGAGGCCGGGGCCTGAGAGCCGCCGCGTGCGGCCGGGTAGATTCGGCGCTGTGAACGCTGAAGACCCCGGCCGCATCGTCCTGCTCACCGCCAGCCACCGGGTCGCGCCCGGACTGTTGTCCTGGCCCGCCTGGCAGGCGCTGCACGCCGCCGACGAGGTGCGCTGCGGCGAGCCGGAGCAGCCGCAGCTGCCGTATCTGCGCGAGGCCGGTGTCACCGTCACCCCCGGCGTGCCCGACGCCCAGCAGCTCGTCGACGCCTGCGCGGGCGGCCGGACCGTGGTCGTGCTCACCGGCGGCGAGGGCAACCAGCCGCTCACCGACGGCCTGGCCCGGCTGGCCGGTTCGGGGCGGGTGCGGATGCCGGACCTGGAGCTGCTGCCCGGCTCGTACGACCTGCCCGGCGCGCGGCTCCTCGATCTGGTCCAGGTCATGGACCGCATCCGCGCCGAGTGCCCCTGGACCTCGCAGAAGACCCACAAGGGCCTCGCCAAGTACGCCATCGAGGAGGCGTACGAGCTGGTCGAGGCGATCGAGGACGGCGACCGCGAGGAACTGCGCGAGGAGCTGGGCGACGTGCTGCTCCAGGTCGTCTTCCACGCGCGCATCGCCGAGGAGGACGAGCAGGAGCCGTTCTCCGTGGACGACGTCGCCGGCACGCTGATCGAGAAGCTGGTCCACCGCCACCCGCACGTCTTCGGCGACGAGGCCGCGGAGACCCCGGAGGACGTCCGCGCCCACTGGCTGCGCACCAAGGCGATCGAGAAGCAGCGTGAATCGGTCACCGACGGAGTACCGCTCGGCCAGCCCGGCCTGGCGCTCGCCGCGAAGCTCGCGAGCCGGGCCCGTACCGCCGGACTCGACGTCCCCCTCCCCGAGGGCGACGACATCGGCTACCGCCTCCTCGCCCTCGCCGTACGCGCCCAGGAGGACGGCGTCGACCCGGAGGCCGCCCTGCGCGCCGCGGGGCGCGCGTACCGGGACGCGATCAGGACGGCGGAGGGCACCGGATAGCGGCGGGGAGCGAACGGCGGCCGGGCGGGCCCTCCGTCATACCGGAGTACCGCGCACCGCCGTGAACTCCACCGGTAGCGTGCGGAGGCCGCGCATGATGAGACCGCCCCTCCACCGGAGGTCACCGGGCTCCACGGCGAGCCGCACGTCGGGCAGGCGGCGGAACAAGGTCTCCAGCGCGGTGCGGCCCTCGAGCCGCGCGAGAGGGGCGCCCAGGCAGTAGTGGATGCCGTGTCCGTACCCGAGGTGCTGGTTGTCCCGACGGGACAGGTCGAGTGTGTCCGGCTCGGCGAAACGGGCCGGGTCACGGTCGGCCGCGGCGAGAACCACGAGTACGGGGTCGCCCTCCCTGATGCGCGTTCCCCCGATGTCGAGTGCCTCCGTGGCGTAGCGCCAGGTGGCGAGCTCCACCGGGCCGTCGAACCGCAGCAGTTCCTCGATGGCGGTGTCCAGGAGGCGGCTGTCGCCCTGCTGGACCGCGTTCTGGAAGACGGCGCGTTGGACGGGGTCGCGGAAGAAGGCGTGCGCGCTGTTGCCGATCAGGTTGATGGTCGTCTCGAAACCCGCGAAGAGGATCACGAAACACATCGCGGCGGCCTCGTTCTCGGTGAGGTGTTCGCCGTGGTCGCTGGCCCGGATCAGTCCGGAGATCAGGTCGTCCCCGGGATCCTGCCGCTTTCGGTGGATCAGCTCCGCGAGGTAGGCGCGGATTTTCTTCACCGACCGGGCGACCCCGCCGCGCGGCCCGCCGCCGTGCCGGATCATCATGCCCGCCCAGTCCCGGAAGTCGTCCTGGTCCTCCGGCGGCACGCCGAGCAGATCGCAGATGGCGTAGATGGGAAGAGGGAAGGCGAAGTCGTGGATCAGGTCGGCTTCGCCCTTCTCCGCGAACTCGTCGATGAGCCGATCCGCCAACTCCTGCACACGGGGGGCGAAGGCGGCGATCGTCCGGGGCGTGAACGCCTTGGACACCAGCCGGCGCAGCCGCGTGTGGTCGGGCGGATCGATGTTCAGCAGGTGCGTCATGAGGTTGGCGCTGCGCTCGCCGGGGATACCGGTCTTGCTCTTGCCCTGCGCGTCGTCCGCGTGGTGCGCCGGGTTCTTCGAGAGGCGGCTGTCGGCCAGGGCCTGCCGTGCGTCCGCGTACCGGGTGACGAGCCAGGCCTCCACGCCGCTGGGCAAGGTCGTCCTGTGTACGGGGCTGTGCTCTCGCAGCCAGGCGTATGCGGGGTACGGGTCGGTGGCGAACTCCCAGGTGAAGAGTTCGGGCGGCGGGGTGCGGTTCACATGACGACGGTATCCGGCGCCTCCGGCTCCGGCTCCGTCGCCGGCGGCGCATCGCCTCCACGCGGCCGTCCGGGACACGGGGCCGGCGATCGTTTGCACGGCCGGGCGGCGGGCTCGTCAGGCGGGGATCACGGACGCCGCCGGCGCGGTTCACGCAGGGGGCGCGCACCGGCGAAGTGACGCCCAGTCAACTCTGTGACTTTCGCGTGATCTGCGCTGCATCGACTTGTGACTCTCGTTCGAGTCCCGCTAGGTTCACCGTTCGACCCACCAGTCGCTTGTCAGTCACACGGAAGGCATCTCCCATGGGCTCCGCGAACGGCAGACACCGTCGCCCTCGCCAGGCACCCGCCATCGTCGTCGCCGCAGGCGTGACCGGCTCGGCCATCGCCATCCCGCTGCTCGGCGCGGCGGGCGCACACGCGGCGGACGCCTCGACCTGGGACCGGGTGGCCGAGTGCGAGAGCGGCGGGACATGGAGCGCCGACCTGGGCAACGGCTCCTACGGCGGCCTCCAGTTCTCGCCGAAGCTGTGGAAGGCGTACGGCGGTGAGGCGTACGCCGAGCGCGCCGACCTCGCCAGCCGCTCGCAGCAGATCGCGGTGGCCGAGAAGGTCCTGGCGGACAAGGGCCCGAATGCGTGGCCCAGCTGCGCGGTGATCTCCGGGCTCGGCAAGAGCACGGGCGCGGCGGACGTCGACCCGGGCGGCGAGGACTCCGACGCGCCCCCCCGGAGCGCGGAAGCGGGCCTGGACGCCGGGCTCGGCGCCGATCCGGTGGACGACGCCTCGTCGGGCTCGTCCGCCACCTCCTCGGACGAGGCGGCCGGCGGGACGGCCGCCGCCAAGGGTGCCGCCGAGAGCAAGGGCGAGCACGCGGGCGGGAGCGCGGAGAAGTCCGCGGGCAAGGGCGCCGGGGCCGGTGCGTCCGCCTCCCCGTCCGCCGGGTCCTCCGCAGGCGCCTCCACCGCTCCGGCCGCCGACCCCTCCGGTTCGTCCGGCCTGTCCGCCGGCGCGTCGGACGGTGCGCGGGAGAAGGGCGGCAAGCACCGGGGCGCCCCGGCCGCCGACGAGACCACCGGGGCGGAGGGCGGCCGCGACATGGGGCGGCACGCCTCGCGGGGTGACGGTGAGGCACGCGACGGCGCGGCGCGGCCGGCTGACGACACGTACACCGTCCGGCCGGGCGACAACCTCTGGGCGATCGCCGACGCGCAGGACCTGCCGGGCGGCTGGCCCGAGCTGTACGAGGCGAACAAGGCCGAGGTGGGGTCCGACCCGGACCTCATCCTGCCCGGTCAGGACCTCGACCTCGGCCTGGACGGCCAGAACCCCGAGCCCGGCCCCGACCTGGACGGCCAGAACCCCCAGCCCGGCCAGGACGCCCGCTGAGAGCGGCCCGACGAGTAGCTGAGAGCCCCTGAGGTTTGGGGGTTTATGAGGCCCATGTCCCACTTCTGATCGAGTGAGACATGGGTCTCTTCGCGTGAACTGTCGCTTCTTGTCCGGGAGGTCCTGCCGCATCCGTTCCGACCTGCACAAATGAGGGTTCATCGGATGCTCGTGCGGCATGATTATCCGGTATGTCCATCTTTGAATATGAGGGTTGGGTGTGATTACCGTCGGAGCCGCTCGCACCGCGGGCCCCGTCGACCGTCACGCCGAATCCTGCCGTCGGTCGGAGGGAACAGACGCGAAAGCGCCGTAGGCAGGAGCGGGGGACCCAGGTAGGCGCTGGGCCGGATCGTCGGGAGACGCATCAGGACCGGCTAGGGGTGAAGCCGCGCCAGGAGCGCGGCCGGGCAACTCACTTGGCCCGAACCCGACAGCTCACCTCGCAGGCGTCGGTGAGGAGAAGTCTCGATGCTGCTCAACAGCAAGGGCAACAAGCACCGCCGCCCGTCCAGGGTCGTCCGTATCGCCACGCTCGCCGGTGTCGCCGGTGCCGCCGTCGCCGTGCCGCTGATGGGCGCGACCGGCGCCTCCGCCGCCTCCGTCGCCACGTGGGACGCCGTCGCCCAGTGCGAATCCGGTGGCAACTGGTCCATCAACACCGGCAACGGCTACTACGGCGGCCTGCAGTTCTCCCAGTCCAGCTGGGCCGCCGCCGGCGGTACGCAGTACGCGCCCCGCGCGGACCTGGCCACCAAGGCCCAGCAGATCGCCACCGCCGAGAAGCTCCTCGACATGCAGGGTCCGGGCGCCTGGGGCTGCGCAGGCGCCGGCAACCTGACCAACGACGGTGTCGACCCGGGCGTCGACACCGGCTCCGGTGCCGCGAAGCAGGAGGCCGCTCCGAAGCAGGAGGCCGCTCCGAAGCAGGAGGCCGCCCCGAAGCAGGCCGAGCGCACCGAGGCCCCCGCCACCAACCGTTCGGACCGCTCGGACGCCCCGAAGAAGACGGTCACCACCCCGACCGGCGAGAAGGTCGCCAAGGGTGACGGCGAGTACAAGGTCGTCGCCGGTGACTCGCTGAGCGGGATCGCCGCCGAGCACGACGTCAAGGGCGGCTGGGAGCAGCTGTTCAAGCTGAACAAGGACATCGTCGAGGACGCCGACCTGATCTACCCGGGTCAGCAGCTCCACCTGACGAAGTAGCCGCGATCCCTCCTCGCTGATCGCTCAGGCCGCCCCGGCCCGGCGCGCACCCTCCCCCCGTGCGTTGCCGGGCCGGGGCACGCCGCGTTCGGTGGTGACCGCTTCCCGGCTGCTTCCGTTCGGCCGCCGACCGGTCCCGATCGTTCAACTGTTGTAGTTACTGGTCAGTAAATATCTGGCAGTTCGCACCGGTATGCCCGCTCTTGGGTCCTTTTTCGTCCCAGGGGGCGGGCGGTCGGCCGACGCAGACGGCCGGGCCGGTTAGGCTCTTGTCGCAAGGCCAAAGTGACCCTGCACAACCAGCGTCATATCCCAGAAGGAGATGCCTCGTGCCGTCCATCGACGTCGTCGTAGCCCGGGAAATCCTCGACTCCCGGGGCAACCCCACGGTCGAGGTCGAGGTCGGCCTCGACGACGGCAGCACCGGTCGTGCTGCTGTTCCGTCCGGCGCCTCCACCGGCGCGTTCGAGGCCATTGAGCTTCGCGACGGTGACCCCAACCGCTACCAGGGCAAGGGCGTCGAGAAGGCCGTCCTCGCCGTGATCGAGCAGATCGGCCCGGAGCTCGTCGGCTACGACGCCACCGAGCAGCGCCTCATCGACCAGGCGATGTTCGACCTGGACGCCACGGAGAACAAGGGCTCGCTCGGCGCCAACGCCATCCTCGGCGTCTCCCTCGCCGTCGCGCACGCCGCCTCCGAGGCCAGCGACCTCCCGCTGTTCCGCTACCTCGGCGGCCCGAACGCGCACCTGCTGCCCGTCCCGATGATGAACATCCTCAACGGCGGGTCGCACGCCGACTCCAACGTGGACATCCAGGAGTTCATGATCGCGCCCATCGGCGCCGAGTCCTTCTCCGAGGCCCTGCGCTGGGGCGCCGAGGTCTACCACACGCTGAAGAAGGTCCTGAAGACCAAGGGCCTGTCCACCGGCCTCGGTGACGAGGGCGGCTTCGCGCCGAACCTGGAGTCCAACCGCGCCGCCCTCGACCTCATCATCGAGGCCATCAAGGAGGCCGGCTACGCCCCGGGCAAGGACATCGCGCTCGCGCTCGACGTCGCCGCGTCCGAGTTCTACAAGGACGGCTCCTACGAGTTCGAGGGCAAGTCCCGCTCGGCCGCCGAGATGACCGAGTACTACGAGGAGCTGGTCTCCGCGTACCCGCTGGTCTCCATCGAGGACCCGCTGTACGAGGACGACTGGGCGGGCTGGAAGGTCATCACCGACAAGCTGGGCGCCAAGGTCCAGATCGTCGGCGACGACCTCTTCGTCACCAACCCGGAGCGCCTGGCCCGCGGCATCGAGGAGGGCTCCGCCAACGCCCTGCTCGTGAAGGTCAACCAGATCGGTTCGCTGACCGAGACCCTGGACGCCGTGGAGCTGGCCCAGCGCAACGGCTTCAAGTGCATGATGTCCCACCGCTCCGGCGAGACCGAGGACGTCACCATCGCCGACCTCGCGGTCGCCGTGAACTGCGGCCAGATCAAGACCGGTGCCCCGGCCCGTTCGGACCGCGTCGCCAAGTACAACCAGCTGCTGCGCATCGAGGAGATCCTCGACGACGCCGCGGTGTACGCGGGCCGCTCGGCGTTCCCGCGCTTCAAGGGCTGACAGCCCGGCGGGGGGCGGGACGCCCCTCGGCCCCCGCCTCCGTCCGTCCCCGCGCTCGGTCCCGTACCGTGTGCGGGGACGGACGTGCGTAATGGGGAGGCGGGAACATGGCCGCGAAGGACCGGGACCGGTTCTCCACCGCGACCCGGCTGCGGCTGCTCGGCGAGCAGACCGCCGCCCGCGTCTACCGGTCCCAGAACCGGCGGCAGGCCCGCCGCTCCCGCCTCACCGGCCGCGCCGCCTTCCTGGCCCTGGTCGTCTGCTCGCTGGTCGTCGCCCTCGCCTACCCGATGCGGCAGTACGTGTCGCAGCGCGACGAGATCGCCGACCAGCAGCGGCTGGCGCGGGAGGCCGAGAAGCGCACCGAGGAGCTGCGGGACGAGAAGGCCCGGCTCCAGGACGACGCGTACATCAAGCGGCTGGCCCGCGAGCACCTGCACTACCTTCTTCCCGGGGAGACCTCCTACACCGTGGTCGACCCCGACGCGGCCGAGGAGCGCAACGGGAAGCCGTCCGGCACGGACCGGCCGTGGCACTCCAACCTGTGGGACGGCGTCGACGGCGCCGACCGCGGCTGACGGCCGCCCCCACCCCCGTACCTCTGCAGAACCCGCGGTTCGAGCAGTCCGATCAGAACCCTAGGCAGGCATGGAAACGCCCCCTCCCCAGACCGAGTCCACCGTCCCCACCGAGGCGGACATCGCCGCGTTCCAGCAGCAGCTGGGCCGCCCGCCGCGCGGGCTGCGCGCTATCGCGCACCGCTGTCCGTGCGGCAACCCGGACGTGGTCGAGACGCAGCCCCGGCTGGAGGACGGCACGCCGTTCCCGACGACGTACTACCTGACGTGCCCGCGCGCCGCGTCCGCGATCGGCACGCTGGAGGCGAACGGGGTCATGAAGGAGATGACCGAGCGCCTGGGCAAGGACCCGGAGCTCGCGGCGGCCTACCGGGCGGCGCACGAGGACTACATCGCGCGCCGCGACGCCATCGAGGTCCTGGAGGGCTTCCCGAGCGCCGGCGGCATGCCGGACCGGGTGAAGTGCCTGCACGTGCTCGTCGGGCACTCGCTGGCGGCTGGGCCCGGCGTGAACCCGCTGGGGGACGAGGCGATCGCGATGCTCCCGGAGTGGTGGCGCAAGGGGCCGTGTGTGTCGCCGTGCGGCGAGCAGGGTACGGACGAGGGCTGAGGGCGGCGACATGACGCGCGTGGCCGCCATCGACTGCGGTACCAACTCGATCCGTCTGCTGGTCGCGGACGCCGATCCGGCCACGGGGGAGTTCGTCGAGCTCGCCCGTCGGATGGAGATCGTCCGGCTGGGGCAGGGGGTCGACCGGACCGGCCGGCTCGCCCCCGAGGCGCTGGAGCGTACGTTCGCCGCCTGCCGGAGTTACGCGGCGGTGATCAAGGAGCTCGGCGCCGAGAAGGTCCGCTTCGTCGCCACCTCCGCCTCCCGGGACGCGGAGAACCGGGACGACTTCGTGCGCGGGGTGCTGGACATCCTGGGCGTCGAGCCCGAGGTGATCAGTGGCGACCAGGAGGCCGCGTTCTCGTTCGACGGGGCGACCAAGGAGCTGACCGGGCGCGATGACCTGGCCAAGCCGTACCTGGTCGTGGACATCGGCGGCGGCTCCACCGAGTTCGTGGTGGGCGACGACCGGGTACGGGCCGCCCGGTCCGTGGACATCGGCTGCGTCCGGATGACCGAGCGTCACCTCGTGCGCGACGGCGTCGTCAGCGACCCGCCCGCGGCCGCGCAGGCCGACGCGATACGGGCGGACGTCGCGGCCGCGCTGGACCTCGCGGAGGAGAGCGTTCCGCTCGCCTCGGCGGCCACGCTCGTCGGTCTCGCCGGGACGGTCACCACCGTGGCCGCCATCGCGCTGGGCCTGGAGGAGTACGACTCCGAGGCGATCCACCACTCCCGGGTCACTCTGGAGCAGGTGCGGGAGATCGCCGCGCGGCTGCTGGCCTCGACCCACGCGGAGCGCGCGGCGATCGGCGCCATGCATCCGGGCCGGGTCGATGTGATCGCGGCCGGGGTGCTGATCCTCCAGGCCGTGATGGAGCGGGCCGGGGCGCGCGAGGTCGTGGTGAGTGAACACGACATTCTGGACGGAATCGCCTGGAGCTGCGCCTCCGCGGAGTGACCCTTCGGGAGCGGTCCTCGACGGCATCGCCCGGTCCCTGATCCGATCGCCCACAGGCTGCGTCAGACGTCCCGCCGGTCGCCCACCTCGATCACGAGGATGACGAGTTCACCGTCATTGATCTGGTAGGCGACCCGGCGGCTTCCGACCCGGAGCCGGTGGAGTCCCGACGGGCCGGGGCGCTCATGCGTCGCTCCGCCCGCACTGTTGAGTGGGTGGGACGTGCCTGGTGGGGCGGTTTCCGGGCCGCCTCGCCACCAACTTCGTGAACTTCTTCACAAGAGATTGGCCCCCTCGGGCCGGTCTCCTGACCCGGATGGGTCATGCCGAGGGTGAGCGGGGTCACTCGGCGGCCGGACCGAAGGGTTCCGGGAGTGTTACAGGGGTGTGGACCGGAAGTGGCCCTCCCCCGGGCCCGGGGTTCAAGGGCCAGCTCACAGCCGGTGAACAACGTTCACCAGGATGCAGTGGTTCCCTCCTGCGGCCATGACCTGGGTCACGTGGGCGGCGGAGTGTAGCAGACGGGGGCCGCAACCTTGTGAAGGGGCTCACGAGCATGTCCTCGGAGGGGGGTGGATACTCGATGGCATGAGCACCACGGAGCGTCCCAGGATCCTCGTAGTAGGCGGTGGGTACGTAGGCCTGTACGCAGCTCGGCGCATCCTCAAGAAGATGCGCTACGGCGAGGCGACCGTCACGGTCGTCGACCCCCGGTCGTACATGACCTACCAGCCCTTCCTCCCCGAAGCTGCTGCCGGCAGCATCTCGCCTCGGCATGTCGTCGTCCCGCTGCGACGCGTCCTGCCCAAGGCCGAGGTCCTCACCGGCCGCGTCACCACCATCGATCAGGAGCGCAAGGTCGCCACGGTCGCGCCGCTCGTCGGCGAGGCCTACGAGCTGCCCTTCGACTACCTGGTCATCGCGCTCGGCGCGGTCTCCCGCACCTTCCCGATCCCCGGCCTCGCCGAACAGGGCATCGGCATGAAGGGCATCGAGGAGGCCATCGGCCTGCGCAACCACGTTCTCGAGCAGCTGGACAAGGCCGACTCGACGACCGACGAGGACGTCCGCCGCCGGGCCCTCACCTTCGTCTTCGTGGGCGGCGGGTTCGCCGGTGCGGAGACCATCGGCGAGGTCGAGGACATGGCCCGCGACGCGGCGAAGTACTACACGAACGTGAAGCGCGAGGACATGCGCTTCATCCTCGTCGACGCCGCCGACAAGATCCTTCCCGAGGTCGGCCCGAAGCTCGGGACCTGGGGCCGCGAGCACCTGGAGTCCCGCGGTGTCGAGGTCTTCCTCTCGACCTCCATGGACTCCTGCGTCGACGGCCACGTGGTGCTGAAGAACGGCCTCGAGGTCGACTCCAACACCATCGTGTGGACGGCCGGCGTGAAGCCGAACCCGGCACTGGCCCGCTTCGGCCTGCCGCTCGGCCCCCGCGGTCACGTGGACACCTCCGAGAAGCTCCAGGTGCAGGGCACCGACTACATCTGGGCCGCGGGCGACAACGCCCAGGTCCCGGACATGGTCGGCCGCAAGGCCGGCAACCCCAACGCCTGGTGCCCGCCGAACGCCCAGCACGCGCTGCGCCAGGCCAAGGTCCTCGGTGACAACGTCATCTCCGGGATGCGCGGCTTCCCGCAGTCCGACTACAGCCACGCCAACAAGGGCGCGGTCGCCGGTCTGGGCCTGCACAAGGGCGTGGCGATGATCGTCATGGGCAAGATGAAGATCAAGCTCAAGGGCCGCCTCGCCTGGTACATGCACCGTGGCTACCACGGCATGGCGATGCCGACCTGGAACCGCAAGATCCGGATCTTCGCGGACTGGACCCTGGCGATGTTCCTCAAGCGGGAGGTCGTCTCGCTCGGCGCCATGGAGACGCCGCGCGAGGAGTTCTACGAGGCCGCCAAGCCGGCCCCCGCCCCGGCCGCCGCCAAGCCGGTGGGCGAGAAGGCCAAGGCCTCCTAGCCCTCCCGCTCCCGCCGGAGCAGCAGTACGACGCCCGAAGGGGCCGTCCGCCATCCGTGGTGCGGGCGGTCCCTTCGGCGTATCCGGGGACGACGGGACGGCGCGGAGCCCCGGGGGGCGCGGGCCGGACCCCCGACGGATGTATGTGCTGTGCACGTATTTTGCCGTTCCCTTGCCCGGTAGCGGGATGGCCCGGCCGCCGGAAACTGTTGTGGGGATGTACCACGCCACGGCGCCCGGGGTGCCGGGGCGTGGCCCGGGGTATGTGTGGGCATCTCCGGGCACGTCGGGAAACACCGTCACGGAGGTGTGCGCCATGGCAGACGCCGCATCGCGGCTGACCACTCTCGCCCAGGAGTTGCTGGGAGAACCCCTACCGGTCCGCGTCCGGGCCTGGGACGGCAGCGAATCCGGACCGCCCGGAGCCCCCGTCCTCGTCATCAGGAACCGCCGCGCCCTGCGCCGGCTGCTGTGGAAACCGGGCGAACTGGGCCTGGCCCGCGCCTGGGTGGCCGGCGAACTCGACATCGAGGGCGACCTGTACGAGGCCCTGGACCTGATGGCCGGGCTCGTCTGGGAGCGCGGCGCCGATGTGCGCGGCGGCCTCCAGGCCCTGCGTGAACCGGCGGTGCGGGCCGCCGTGAAGGATCTGCTGAAGCTGTCCGGGCCGTGGCTGCCGCCCCCGCCGCCGCCCGAGGAGGTACGGCGCCGCAGCGGCCCCCTGCACACCAGGCACCGCGACAAGGAGGCCATCAGCCACCACTACGACGTGGGCAACGACTTCTACGAACTGGTTCTGGGACCGTCCATGGTCTACTCCTGCGCCTACTGGGAGGATGCCGGAACCCTGGAGAGCGCCCAGCGCGACAAGCTCGACCTGGTCTGCCGCAAGCTCGCGCTCAAGGAGGGCGACCGCCTGCTGGACGTCGGCTGCGGCTGGGGCTCCATGGCCATCCACGCCGCCCGCGCGTACAACGCCCGCGTCACCGGCGTGACCCTCTCCGCCGAACAGGCCGGCTACGCCAGGAAGCGCATCGCCGACGAGGGGCTCACCGACCGCATCGAGATCCGGGTGCAGGACTACCGGGACGTCAGGGACGGGCCGTACGACGCCATCTCGTCCATCGGCATGGCGGAGCACGTCGGCTCCGTCCGCTACCGCGAGTACGCCGACGCCCTCTACGCCCTCCTCAAGCCCGGCGGGCGCCTCCTCAACCACCAGATCGGCCGCCGCCCGGAGAAGGACGAGTCCGCCTACGAGATCGACGCGTTCATCGACGCCTACGTCTTCCCGGACGGGGAACTGGCCCCGGTCGGCCGGACCCTCGCCCTCCTGGAGGAGGCCGGCTTCGAGGCCCGGGACGTCGAGGCGCTGCGCGAGCACTACGCGCTGACCCTGCGCCAGTGGGTCGCCAACCTGGAAGAGGGCTGGGGGAGCGCCGTGAAGATGGTCTCGCCCGGCCGGGCGAGGGTCTGGCGGCTCTACATGGCCGCCTCCGCGCTCTCCTTCGAGCGCAACAGGATCGGCGTCAACCAGATCCTGGCGGTGCGCCCCGAGGAGGACGGCTCCTCGCGCATGCCGCTGCGCGCCCGCGCCTGGAAGGCCGACGCGACCGCCTGAGCGCCGTGAAGCACGGAAGGGGCCGGTCTCCGCGGACACCGGCCCCTTCCCTCGTACCGCTCCGGTCACTCGGTCTTGATGGCCGTCAGCATGTTGAGTTTGGCAGCGCTGCGGGCGGGCCACAGGGCGGCCAGCACCCCCACCGCGCCGGCCAGCAGGAGGAAGACGGCGATCCGGCCCCACGGGATGACCAGCACGTACTGCGGGATGCTCTCGGCGACGGTCTGCCCGATCGCCCAGCCGAGGAACAGTCCGAGCCCGATGCCGACCACCGCGCCGAACAGCGAGATCACCACCGCCTCCAGCCGGATCATCCGCTTGATCCGGCGCCGGTCCAGGCCGATCGCCCGCAGCATGCCGATCTCCTGCTGGCGCTCGAACACCGACATGGCCAGGGTGTTGACGACGCCGAGCACCGCGATGATCAGCGCCATGCCGAGCAGCCCGTACATGACGTTCATCGCGAGGTTGACGCCGCCGCCGAACATGTCCCGGATGTCCTGACGGTCCATGACGCTCATGCCCGGGTTGTCGCCCAGCGCGTCCACCAGGGCCTGCTCGTCGGCCGCGCTCGCACCGCCCTCCGTCTTCACCCAGATCTCGCGGATGTCGCCCTCGCCCTCGTGCGGGGCGACGGTCGCGCGGGGCACGAGGACCGGCGAGAGGAACTCGTTGTCCTCGTAGAGCGCGCCGATCCTCAGCGTCTCCTTCTTCTTGTCGTGGTACGTGACCGCGACGGTGTCCCCGGGCTTCCAGCCGTGCGACTTCGCGGTCTTCTCCGCGACGGCGATCCCGCCCTTCTCCAGGGTGTCCAGGGAGCCGGTGACGGTGTCGACGGTGAGCACCTGCTGCACGTCGCCCGGGGTGACGCCGGACGCCGAGACGCCCTGCCCGTCGATCGTCAGCCAGACGGCCTGCTGGGGCGAGACGGCGGTGACGCCCTCGGCCTTCTCCAGGGCGGTCAGCGCGGCCTCGTCGAGCGCGTCACCGCCGGCCATCGAGACCATGTAGTCGGCCTTGATGTTGTCCGTCGTCACCTTGTCGACCGCCTGGCCGAGGGTGACGCCGAGCACCGAGATGCCGGTGACGAGGGTGAGGCCGATCGCCAGTGCGGAGGCGGTGGCACCGGTACGCCGGGGGTTGCGGACCGCGTTCTGCGCGGCGAGCTTGCCGGCGACCCCGAACAGCCGCCGCAGCAGCGGGCGCACGAGGGCGATCACCGGGCGGGACAGCAGCGGGATGAGGACGATGACACCGATCAGCGCCAGGAACGTGCCGCCCGCGACGAGCAGCTGTCCGTCCGACCCGGCCTGCGCCGCGCCGCCGACGATCGCCGCCGCACCGAGCAGCGTGACGATCCCGCCGAGGGTGTTGCGCAGGACGAGGGACCGGACCGTGGCCACCGCGTGCGCGCTGTTCATCGCGGCGACGGGCGGGATCTTCGCGGCCCGGCGGGCGGGCAGCCAGGCGGCCAGGACGGTGATCAGGACGCCGACCGCGAACGCGGCGACGACCGTGAGCGGGGCGATCACCAGCGGTCCGGCCGGGATCTTTCCACCGATCAGGCTCATCGCGGAGCGCAGCCCGGCCGCGAGGCCGAGACCCACCGCGAAGCCGACGACGGAGGCGATGACACCGACCACGGCCGCCTCCAGGAGCACCGAGCGCTTGACCTGGCGGCGGGAGGCGCCGACGGCGCGCAGCAGGGCGAGTTCCTTGGTGCGCTGGGCGACCAGCATGGTGAAGGTGTTGGCGATCAGGAAGACGCCCACGAAGAGGGCGACCCCCGCGAAGGCGAGAAGCAGCTTGTTGAGGTCGCTGAGACCGTTCTCGATCTCCTCCGCCTGCTCGGCCGCGCGGACCTCGCCGGTCTTGGCCTCGGCGCCCTTCGGCAGCAGCGGCTTCACGGCGGCCAGCAGCTGCCGGTCGGAGGCGCCGGGCGCGGCGGTGACGGAGACGTCCTTGAACTCACCGGGACGCAGGAACAGCTTCTGCGCGACGGCGGTGTCGAAGAGGACCAGGCTGCCGCCGGCGTTGACCGCGCCGTCCTCGGTGGTGAAGACCCCGGACAGGGTGTACTCCTTCACCGGCCCGTTGGTGGCGACGCGCACGGTGTCGCCGACCTCGTACTCGCCCTTCTTCGCGGTGTCCTCGTCGAGGGCGATGCCGCCGGCCCCGGTGGGACCCGTGCCGTCGGTGAAGGCGTACGCGGGGTCCTCGCCGTCCTCGCCGGGTGCGAAGTTGGAGCCGGTGTTGGACCAGCCGTTGCCGATGAGCCTGCCGTCGGGGTCGGCGACCCCGGCGAAGCCGTCGACCCGGCCGGTGGCGGACGCGACGCCCTCCAGGGCCCGGATCTTCTTCAGGGTGGCCTCGTCGACGGCGGCGGTCGTCCCGTCGCGCCGGTCGGCGTGGGTGGTGACGGCGACGGCGGTGTCGTCGTAGCTCTTGGCCGACTGG
This sequence comes from Streptomyces sp. NPDC019224, assembly GCF_040632605.1. Taxonomy (NCBI): domain Bacteria; kingdom Bacillati; phylum Actinomycetota; class Actinomycetes; order Kitasatosporales; family Streptomycetaceae; genus Streptomyces; species Streptomyces sp. NPDC019224. The sequence continues at coordinate 37,353 of NZ_JBEYCF010000019.1, forward strand.
TTGCGGAAGGCGTTGCCGAGGGTGTCGGTGAAGACGAGGGTGCCGGAGACGAAGGCCACGCCGAGCATCACGGCGAGGATCGTCATCAGCAGCCTGGCCTTGTGCGCGAGCACGTTGCGCAGGGCGGTACGGAACATGTCTGTCAGTCCTGGGAGTCTGTCAGCCCGGGGCGGGAGGGGCCGGGGGGAGTGGTACGAAGCGCCGGTGCGGGCGGGCTCAGCTGGTGCGGCCCTTGGCGTCGAACGCCTTCATCCGGTCCAGCACCCCGTCGGCGGTGGGGTGGGCCATCAGGTCGACGATCGCCCCGTCCGCCAGGAAGACGACCCGGTCCGCGTAGGAGGCGGCGACCGGGTCGTGGGTCACCATCACCACGGTCTGGCCCAGTTCGCGCACGGAGTTGCGGAGGAAGCCGAGGACCTCGGCGCCGGAGCGGGAGTCGAGGTTGCCGGTCGGCTCGTCCCCGAAGATGATCTCGGGCTGCGAGGCCAGGGCGCGGGCCACCGCCACGCGCTGCTGCTGGCCGCCGGAGAGCTCGGTGGGGCGGTGCTTCAGCCGGTCGGAGAGGCCCACCATGTCGATGACCCGGCGCAGCCACTCCTGGTTCGGCCTGCGGCCCGCGATGTCCATCGGGAGCGTGATGTTCTCCAGGGCGGTGAGCGTCGGCAGCAGGTTGAACGCCTGGAAGATGAAGCCGATCTTGTCCCGGCGCAGCTGGGTGAGCTGCTTGTCCTTGAGCGAGCCCAGTTCCGTCTCGCCGATGCGCACCGAACCGCTGCTGAAGCTGTCGAGGCCGGCCACGCAGTGCATCAGCGTGGACTTGCCGGAGCCCGACGGGCCCATGATCGCGGTGAACTCGCCCTGCGGGAAGTCCACGGTGACCCGGTCCAGGGCGGTCACCCGCGTCTCGCCCTCGCCGTAGACCTTCGACAGTTCCGTGGCGCGGGCGGCCACCGCGGTGGTGCGGTGGGCGGTGGACATGGTGGTCACGGCAGACTCCAGAGGGGGTGGGGGCGTACGGGACGGAGCCCGCCCGGCGGCCCGCCGCGAGGGCGTGGGCCCCGGGTCAGGGGTACCGCTCCATCGTCTCCGCCGGACGGGCGCCGGTCGTCACTCCCGGTGCCCGTTCCCGGGGCCCTCTCGAGTCGCACGACCGGGCCTCGGGCATCCTCCTCCGGTATGACCTCCGCCTCCACGAAGATCCGCCGGCCGGGCCCTACGGGGCCTTCGTCGGCGCCCCCGTCGATCCGCGCGGTACCAGCCGGGCCGTCGTGTCCTCGCAGCCCTCGGCGGCGCCGTTCGTGACCAGGGACAGCAGGGTCCGGGCCGCGAGCCCCCCGTACGCCGGGATGTCGCGGCCCAGCGCGGTCAGCGGGGGCCGGACGACCCGGGAGAGCTGGGAGTCGTCCCAGGCGACGAGCGAGAGGTCGCCCGGCACGTCGAGCCCCATCTCCTGGGCGACCGAGAGCCCGGCGACGGCCATGATGTCGTTGTCGTACACGACGGCGGTGGGCCGCCCGGGCGAGCTGATGAGCCGGCGCGTGGCGTGCGCCCCGTCCTCGCCGGAGTAGCCGGTGTGCACGATGACCGGTTCGCCGAGGCCCAGTTCGGCGCAGACCTCGCGCTGGGCCCGGTCGCGCAGCGCGGTGTGGTTCAGCTCCGGCATCCCGGCGACCCGGGCGACCGAGCGGTGGCCGAGGGCGGCGAGGTACGCGAAGGTGTCGCGGATCGCCGCCCCGTCGTCGGACCACACGGCGGGCAGTGGGCCGGCCGCCGAGGGGTGGCCGATCACCACGGCGGGCAGGCCGAGTCCGGCGACGCCCTCGATGCGGGGGTCGGGGCCGCGCAGGTCGGTGAGGAAGACGCCGTCCACCCGGCCCTCGCCCCACCAGCGGCGGTAGACCTCCAGCTCCTGGGCCGGGTCGGTGACGACCTGGAGGAGCAGGGCGCAGCCGCGCGGCGAGAGTTCGGACTCGATGCCGCTGATCAGCTCCATGAAGAACGGCTCGACGCCGAGCAGCCGGGCGGGCCGGCACAGGGCCAGTCCCACCGCGTCGGCCCTGGCCCGGGTGAGGGCGCGGGCCGCGCTGTTGGGGCGCCAGCCGATCTCCTGCGCGATGGCCTTGATGGCGGACCGGGTCGCGGGGGAGACCCCCGGCCGGTCGTTGAGCGCGTAGGACACGGCGACCTTGGACACCCCGGCGCGGGCCGCGATGTCGGCGATCGTGGGGCGGTGTTTGGGCATGTGACCTCGCTTAACCGGTTCGTGCAGCCTGCACATCCTAGACGCCCTGCGGGGCGCGCACAGGGGTCCCGCGCGACAAGTGATCGCTCAACTCGCCTGTGCGGTACATGAAATGGGAGCGCTCCCGCACCCTTGACAGGGGCATGGTGCGGTCTTAACTTCACGGCACTTACCCGGTTCAGTAACTCCGCTCGGCAGGGACGGCGGGGAGAAGGAGGGACGATGGGCACGGGATTCCGGGGACGAGTCGCGGCCACGCTCGCCGTGATCGCACTCGCCGCCACCGCGTGCACGGGAGGCGGCTCGTCGGGCGGCTCGGGCGGTTCCGGCGGCGGTGGAGGCGGCGGCGCGCTTCCCCGTAACGAGACGCTCTACACCACCGGCACGCAGTGGGGGCCGCCGGCCAACTACAACCCGCTCCACAACTGGGACCACGCCACCGGCACCAAGGGCCTGGTCTACGAGACCCTGTTCCACTTCGACCCCGATGCGGGCAAGCTGACGCCCTGGCTCGCCGAGTCGGGCAGCTGGACCGGGGACAAGACCTACGAGGTGAAGCTGCGCCCCGGCGTCAAGTGGTCCGACGGCAAGCCCCTCACCGCGAAGGACGTGGCCTACTCCTACGGGATCGGCAAGATCGAGGCGTCCGCCTTCCACAGCCTGTGGAGCTGGCTCTCCGGCGCCGAGGCGGTGGACGCCACCACGGTCCGCTTCACCTTCAAGGAGGCCCGCTACCAGGAGTGGGACTTCACGCTCTACGGACAGCCCGTCGTTCCCGAACACATCTGGGGCAAACGCTCCGAGAAGGAGGTTCTGGACGGCGTCAACGACAAGCCCGTCGGCACCGGCGCGTACACGCTCAAGAGCCACACCCAGGACCGGGTCGTCTGGCAGCGGCGCGACGACTGGTGGGGCGTCGAGGCGCTCTCCATGAAGCCCGCGCCCCGCTACATCGTGGACGTCTCCAACCCCAGCAACGAGGTCGTCATCGGCCAGCTCGGCCAGAACCAGCTGGACCTGAGCAACAACTTCCTGCCCGGCGCCGCCTCCCTGGTCAAGAGCAAGAAGGTCGTCTCGTACTACGACGAGCCGCCCTACATGCTCTCCGCCAACACCGCCTGGCTGGTGCCCAACACCACGAAGAAGCCGATGGACGACGCCGCCTTCCGCAGGGCGCTCGCCGCCTCCGTCGACACCGGGAAGATCGTCAAGGGCGTGTACGGGGGCCTGGTGAAGGGCGCCGACCCGACCGGTCTGCTCCCGCAGTGGGACAAGTTCATCGACAAGGGCCTCGTCGCGAGCAAGGGCTTCACCTTCGACACCGCCGAGGCCAAGCGGATCCTCGCGGACGCCGGTTACAAGGACACCGACGGCGACGGCCTGGTGGAGAACAAGGACGGCTCGAAGATCAGCCTGAAGCTGGCCGTGCCCACCGGCTGGACCGACTGGATGGAGGCCGCCAAGGTCATCGCCTCGTCCGCCAAGGCGGCGGGGATCAGGATCACCACCGAGTTCCCCGACGTCAACGCCCTCAACGAGCAGCGCGGCAAGGGCGACTTCGACCTCGTCGTCAACAACGAGCGCCAGCTCTCCAGCACGCCGTGGACGTACTACGAGTACATGTTCCAGCTTCCCGTCCAGAAGCAGCAGAACACCGTCAACTTCGGCCGCTACGAGAACGAGGACGCCTGGAAGCTCGTCCAGCAGCTCGGCGCGGTGAAGACCGACGACACCGCGGGCATGAAGAAGGTCATCTCCAGGATCCAGGAGATCCAGCTGGAGGAGATGCCGGTCATCCCCCTCTGGTACAACGGCCTGTGGGCCCAGTCCACCACCGGCACCTGGACCAACTGGCCCTCGGACGCCGCCGGAGCGCCCAAGTACGCGCCTGCGATGTGGCGCAACTGGCTGGAAATGGGCGGCTTCGAGGCGCTCACCCAGCTCAAGCCCGCCAAGTGACCGGGCGGTTCTGACCGCAGCCGGCCCGCGCCGGCGTCCGGCCCCGCGCGGACCGGCCCCGCGCCGCCCCCGGGGGTGCCTCGCGCCCCCGCCCCCGTCCATGACCCATGACCGCCCCGCCGTGCGCGCCGACCTGACCGCAGCCCGCACGGCGGGGCTCTCTCCGGGGAGCCCTCTTGCGCCGCTACTTCGCCCGCAAACTGCTCATCTACGCGCTGACCTTCGTCGTCGCCGTCACCGTCAACTGGATGATCCCGCGCTTCATGCCCGGCGACCCCGTCGCCGCCATGGTGGCCCGGGCCCGGGTCTCGCAGCCCGAGGCCGTCGAGGCCATGCGCGCCTACTACAACGACCTCTTCGGCTTCGACGAACCCGTCTGGCAGCAGTATCTGCACTTCTGGAGCGCCCTCCTCCAGGGCGACTTCGGCCTTTCCATCTGGGTGTTCCCCAAACCCGTCGCCGACGTGCTGCTCGACGCACTCCCGTACACCCTCGGGCTGATGATCCCGGCCGTCCTGCTCAGCTGGTTCGTCGGGAACTGGGCCGGGGCCCTGGCCGCCCGGCGCAAGGTGCTCGACAACACCGTGCTCCCGGCCGGCTACCTGCTCACCGCCATGCCCTACATGTGGATCGCCGTCATCCTCGCCTGGGCGCTCGGCTCCAAGGCGGGCTGGTTCCCGCTCTCCGGCGGCTACAGCCTCGACATCCAGCCCACCTGGTCCTTCGCCTTCGCGGCGGACCTGTTCCAGCACTGGGTGCTGCCGTTCCTGTCGCTCTTCCTCGTCGCACTCGGCGGCTGGGCCATCGGCATGCGCAACATGATCATCTACGAGCTGGAATCCGACTACTCGTCCTATCTGTCGGCCCTCGGCGCACCCCAGCGCCTCATCCGCCGCTACGCCTTCCGCAACGCCGTCCTGCCGCAGATCACCGGACTCGCCCTCCAGCTCGGCGTCCTGGTCGCCGGAGCGCTCGTCACCGAGATCGTCTTCGCGTACCCCGGACTCGGCTCGCTCATCCTCGCCGCGATCCAGAACCAGGACTTCTTCCTGCTCCAGGGCGCGTTCCTGTTCATCGTCATCGGCGTCCTGATCGCCAACTTCCTCATCGACATCGTGTACGTCGTCGTCGACCCCCGCACCCGTACCGGCATGGCAGGAGGCCAGTCATGAGCACCGTGCCCGAACCGGCCGCCGAGCCCGCCGCGCCCTCGGCCCCCGCCGTCCGGCCCGGCCGCGAGACGCTGCACTACGCCGTCCGCAACCCCAAGCTGCTCATCGGGTTCACCGTCGTCGTGCTGCTCCTGCTCGTCGGGATCATCGGCCCGCCGCTGCTCGACAACACCGACCCCAACGAGTACGTCGGCCCGCAGGCCGCCCCGCCCGACGGCACCTACTGGATGGGCACCACCACCTTCGGGCAGGACGTCTACGCCCAGTTCGTGCACGGGCTGCGCGCGACCTTCCTGGTCGGCGTCGTCGGCGGGGCCATCGCCGCCGCCATCGCCATGCTCGTCGGCTTCCTGGCCGGCTACCGAGGGGGTGCCGTCGACGAGATCCTCAACATGCTCACCAACGTCGTCCTCGTGCTGCCCGCCCTGGCCGTCCTGCTGATCATCAACGCCTACCTCGGCGTCCGCTCCGTCCCCGTACAGGGCCTGTTCATCGGGCTGACGTCCTGGCCGTGGGCGGCACGGGCCATCCGGGCGCAGACCTTCTCGCTGCGCACCCGGGAGTTCGTGGACCTGGCCCGGCTCAGCGGCAGCGGCACCTGGCGGATCATCTTCCGCGAGATCGCGCCCAACATGAGCTCGTACCTCTTCATGATGTTCATCCTGCTGTTCGGCGGCTCGGTCCTGATCGCCTCCTCGCTCGACTTCATCGGGCTGGGCCCCACCGAGGGCGTCTCGCTCGGGCTGATGCTCCAGAGCGCCCAGCAGTGGAGCGCCCTCCAGCTCGGCATGTGGTGGTGGTTCGTCCCGCCCGGCGCCGGGATCACCGCGATCGTCGGCGCGCTGTACGTCGCCAACGTCGGCCTCGACGAGGTCTTCAACCCCAAGCTGCGGGAGGCCTGAGCCATGCCCCCCGCGAACGAACGCTTCCCGGGAGACCGGACCATGACCGCTGCGCACCACCGCTCCCCGGGAGGCCGGACCTCATGACCCTGACCGTGAGCGACCTCCGGGTCCACTACCGCACCCTGCGCGGTGAGGTCCGGGCCCTGGACGGCGTCTCCTTCGACCTCGCCGACGGGGAGATCCTGGGCCTGGCCGGTGAGTCCGGCTGCGGCAAGAGCACGCTCGGCAAGTCGCTGATCCGCCTCGACGGCCGGATGCGCCACGCGGGCGGCACCGTCACCCTCGACGGCGACGACGTGCCCGTCGCGGACGACAGGGCGATGAACGCCTTCCGCTTCCACCGCATCTCGCTCGTCCCGCAGTACTCCATGAGCGCCCTCAACCCGACCCGCCGCATCGGCCGCATGATCCGCGAACTGCTCGCCTCGCGCGGCGCGAGCGTGGACACCGCCGAACTGCACCGCAGGCTCGACCTGGTGGGCCTGGACCACGACGTCCTGGACCGCTACCCGATCGAACTGTCCGGCGGGATGAAACAGCGCACCGTCATGGTGATCTCCACCCTGCTCGACCCGTCCGTCCTCATCGCCGACGAGGTCACCTCCGCCCTCGACGTCTCCACCCAGCGCGCCGTCGTCGGCGCGCTCACCGGGCTCCGCGACAAGGGCCTGGTCACCAGCATGATCTTCGTGACCCACGACCTCGGCCTCACCTCGCACATCGCCGACTCCATCATGGTCATGTACGCGGGCAAGCTCGCCGAGAAGGCGCCCACGAGGACCCTGACCACCGCGCCCCGCCACCCGTACACCAAGCTCCTGCTCGGCTCGCTCCCCGAGGTCGGCGCCCGGTACGCGGACCGGCCCCTCAAGGGCATCGCCGGCGCCCCGCCCTCCCTGCTCGACCCCCCGGCCGGCTGCCGCTTCCGCGACCGCTGCCCCGTCGCCGACGCGCGCTGCGCCGAGGAGCCCCCGGTCGTCGAGATCGCCCCCCGCCACTCCGTCGCATGCTGGAAGGCCTGATGCTGACCCTCGACCACGTCACCAAGACCTACCGCGCCGGGGCGTTCGGCGGCGGCTCCGTCACCGCCGTCGACCGGGTGTCCTTCACCGCCGCACCCGGCGAGGTCGTCTCCCTCATCGGCGAGAGCGGCAGCGGCAAGTCCACCATCGGCCGGATGATCCTCGGCCTCACCGGCGTCAGCTCCGGCACCCTCACCCTGGACGGGCGGCGGGTGCGCCCCGGCAAGGACTTCTACCGCCGCGTCCAGGGCGTCTTCCAGGACCCCTTCTCCTGCTACAACCCCGTCTTCCGCGCCGACCGCGTCTTCGACCTGGTCCGCCGCGCCTACCACCCCGGCGTCCCCGACAAGGAGTGGGCCGACCGCGTCGAGAAGGCGGTACGGGACGTACGCCTGGACCCCGCGCAGGTCCTCGGCCGCTACCCGCACCAGCTCAGCGGCGGCCAGCTGCAACGCCTCCTCATCGCCCGCGCCCTCCTGCTCGACCTGAGCTTCCTGGTCGCCGACGAGATCACCAGCATGCTCGACGCCTCCACCCGCATCGACGTCCTCAACCTCCTGGCCGGCCTCAAGGAACGCGGCCTCGGCGTCCTCTACATCACCCACGACCTCGCGCTGGGCACGTACCTCGCCGAGAAGACGGTGGTGCTGCGCCGGGGCCGGGTCGTCGAACGCGGCGACACCCAGAAGGTGTTCGGCACCCCCCTCCACCCCTACACCCGCACCCTGCTCGCCGCCGTGCCGCGCCTCGACCAGCCGTGGGACCCGCCGGAGCCCGTGACATCCTGCGCCTTCCACGAGGCGGGCGGAGCGGCGGCCACCGGCTCGTACGAGGCCGAGCCGGGCGGACCTGTCGCCACCGGCCTGTACGAGGCCGAGCCGGACCACTTCGTCGCCTGCGCCCAGCTCCCCGACTGCGGAAGGACCCCCGCGTGACCCTTCGCCACCTGCCCCTGCACGACGGCTGGACGCTGCACCCCGCCGGCCCCGTGCCGTCGGGGCTGCCCACAGGAGGCGTCCCCGCCACCGTCCCCGGCTGCGTCCACACCGACCTGCTCGCCGCCGGGCTCATCGACGACCCGTACCTGGACGACAACGAGACCCGGCTCGGCTGGATCGGCCGCACCGACTGGAGATACCGCACCACCTTCGACTGGACGCCCGACGGACACGACCACGCCGCCCTGTGCTTCGACGGCCTCGACACGGTCGCCACGGTCCTGCTCAACGGCACCGAGATCGGCCGGACGGCCAACCAGCACCGCTCCTACCGCTTCCCCGTACGCGCGCTGTTGCGCGAGGGCGAGAACACCCTCGACGTCATGTTCACCGCGCCGTACACCTACGCCGAGGAACTGCGCGAACGTCTCGGCGACCGCCCCGGCGCGTACGCGGAGCCGTACGCCTTCATCCGCAAGATGGCCTGCAACTTCGGCTGGGACTGGGGCCCGACGCTGGTCACCTCCGGCATCTGGCGTCCGGTCGCCCTGGAGACGTGGAGCGGCCCGCGTCTCGCGTCCGTGAAGCTGCTGCCGGACCTGGACGCGGAGGGGGTGCCGCGCCTGACCGCCGAGCTGGAGGTGGAGCACGACGGCCTCGAACCGCTGTCGGGCGAGGTCGGGGTCCTCGGGGCGGGGGCCGTCTTCATCGCCGAGGACGAGGACCGCGTTTCGGTCACCCTCTCCGTCCCGCAGGCCGAGCCCTGGTGGCCGCACAGCCACGGCGCACAGCCGCTGTACGACGTGAGGGTCCGCGTCGGCGACGACGTCCGGACGTTCCGTACGGGCTTCCGCGCGGTCACCCTCGAACAGGAGGCGTTCCGCATCTCGGTCAACGGCGAGCCGGTCTTCGTACGAGGGGTGAACTGGATCCCCGAGGACTGCTTCCCGGCCCGGCTCACCCGGCAGCAGATCTCCGACCGCCTCGACCAGGCCGTCGCCGCCCACGTCAACCTGATCCGGGTCTGGGGCGGCGGGCTCTACGAGAGCGACGACTTCTACGAACTGTGCGACGAGAAGGGGCTGCTGGTCTGGCAGGACTTCCCCTTCGCCTGCGCCGCCTACCCGGAGGAGCAGCCGCTGTGGGACGAGGTGGCGGCCGAGGCCCGCGAGAACGTCACCCGGCTGGCCCCGCACCCTTCCCTGGTCCTGTGGTGCGGAAACAACGAGAACCTGGAGGGGCACGCCGACTGGGGCTGGCAGAAGGAGCTGGGCGACCGCACCTGGGGCCACGGCTACTACCACGAGCTGCTGCCCTCGATCGTCGCCGAGACCGACCCGACCCGTCCGTACTGGCCGGGCTCCCCGTACTCCGGCACCCCCGACGCCCACCCGCAGGACCCGGAGCGGGGCACCATCCACATCTGGGACGTGTGGAACCGCGCCGACTACCGCGCCTACGCGGACCGGGTGCCGCGCTTCGTGGCGGAGTTCGGCTTCCAGGGCCCGCCCGCCTACGCCACCCTGCGCCGCGCGGTCAGCGGCCCGCTCACCCCCGGCGCCCCGCTCCTGGCCCACCACCAGAAGGCCGAGGACGGCAACGCGAAGCTGCTGCGCGGCCTGGGCGACCATCTGCCGCAACCGGGCGCGGACTTCGACGACTGGCACTGGCTCACCCAGCTCAACCAGGCCCGCGCCGTCGCGTTCGGCATCCGCCACTTCCGCTCCCACGCCCCGTACTGCATGGGCACGATCGTCTGGCAGCTCAACGACTGCTGGCCGGTCGTCTCCTGGTCGGCGGTCGACGGCGACGGCCGCCGCAAGCCCCTGTGGCACGCGCTGCGTTCGGTGTACGCGGACCGCCTGATCGCGGTCCGCGACGGCTCCGCCCACCTGGTCAACGACACCGCCACCCCCTGGGCGGGCACCCTCCGCCTGACCCGCCACGCCCTGGACGGCACGGTCCTGGCCGAGGAGGCCCTGCCGGTGACCACGGCCCCCCGAGCCACGACGAGCGTCCCCCTGCCCCCGCCGCTCGCCACCCCCGCCGACCCCGCCCGCGAACTCCTGTCCGTCCGCCTGGACGACATCAGGACCCTGCACTTCTACGAGGAGGACACCAGGCTCGCCCTCCCGCCGGCACGCTACGAGGTGACGGTCACGGAGGAGGAGGGGGGCGCGGTGCCCGCGTACCGGGTGGAGGTCACCGCGGCCACCCTCCTCCGGGACCTCTCCCTGTTCCCCGACCGCCTCCACCCGGACGCCGGGACCGACACCATGCTCGTCACCCTCCTCCCGGGCGAGAGCACCGTGTTCCGGGTGACGGGCGCGGCTCTGGAGGACCCGTCTGCCCTCGGGGCGCACCCGGTCCTGCGGTGCGTGAACGACAGGATCGAGCTCTAGAATCAGCCACGAGGTGGCGTGCCCCTGGTGATCAGTGGCGCGCCCCTGGCGAATCGTCCGGGGCGGTGCGGCGACTTTCCGTCAATTCGGCCGGGAGCCCTGCGCTGCCGCCATTTGGCCCGGGCATGTGGGTATGCCTCCGACGTGTGCTGACGGGGACTCAAGAGATCGATAAATAAGACAACATCGAGCCACTGTTCGGCTGATCACGCCGAGCCCCCCGGATAGGGTCATGTGCCAACGCGGAGCCGCGCCAAGCCCGGATGGTGGAACGCAGACACGGCGAGCTTAAACCTCGCTGCCCCTCGGGGGCGTACCGGTTCGAGTCCGGTTCCGGGCACCATCGCGTTCACCCTGCGTGACCTGCGGAATGACTGATTCCGCAGGTCCCTCTTTCGGGTATAGGGGCGCACCGCGAGCGCACCGCCGTCCGGCGGTCCCCTCATGGCGTACGTCGCGAAGCGCAAGAACGAGCAGGGCGATGTCACGAGCTGTCGGATGAAGCGGTGCCTGGGCTGGGTGAAGGGCCACGTGAGGCTTCCCTTGGTCGCGGACACCTGGAGACTGGGATCTTGAGGTTCCGGAAGAAGCGGCATCAGGGGGGAGGCAAGTGCGCGAAGTGGTACACCGAGGAGGTCGAGCGGGACGAGATCGCGCTCGTGGATTCCTCGGGTAGGACGGTCGCCGCCGTCGCTCGGGAACTCGCGATCAGCTCCGAGTCCCTGCACGGCCGGTACCGCCAGGCGAAGACGGACAGGGGCTACGGCCGGTTCTAGGTGTCCCTGGCGTTCCGGGGGACCTCGCACCTCGTCGAGCCCGTCGGCGACGTCGAGATGTCCACTGAGGACCTTTTCCCGACGTGGTGCGCTCCGGCCGCCCGCGTCCGCTCGGTCTGCACCCGGTGCGTGACGCTCACGCCCGGACGTCGCCGGTGGCAGGCGGTCGGCATCACCGCCTTGGCTGCCCGGCAAAGGACTGCGCACGGCGAAGAGGCCGCCCTCGGCGAGGACGGCCGGCAGTGAGGCGAGGTCACCCGGCTGCGGGTGTCGACCAGGGCCCGGCCGGCGGGCGCACCGGGAGCTTGGCGCCCGGCCGCCGCATGTACCAGCGGATGAACTCGCGGATGACCTGCGCTCGCGGGCTGCGCCCCGTGGGGTGCTGGGCCTTGGTGGCAGCCTCGAAGCCGTTCCACTCGTCGTCGGGTGCACGGAACTTGCGCGGGGGGTCGTACTCGGCCGCGGTGTCGGTGGACATGCCGGTGATCGTAAGCCGTCGTGCCCACAAGGGCAACCGCAAGCCGCCGATTTTGTGGCCACGAAAAGACTGCCGCAGCGGTTGCGTTTGTAGCCACAAGTCATCTACTTTTTGTGGCCACAAGGCGGTGCGTCTTCGATGTGTCCGCCACGCCAGGACTCCCACTCGACGCACGACCGAGAAGAGACGCCATGAGCCAGGAAGCAGCACTCAGGGCGGTTTCTGCCGCGTCTGCGCTGCTCGGTGTCCCCGCCCCACCAGGGGGTGTCCGATGACCCGTCGGCCTTCCCACACGCACCGGCCGAGTGTGAGCCGTCCCGGTTCCAGCGGTCTGCGGTTCGGCATGTTCGCCGTGTGCGTGGTCCGCGACTCCGACCCAGGGCTGAACCGGAGCAAGGCGAAGGCGCTCTACGACCTGCTGGTCAGCTACGCGGACGTCAGCTCTCGTGACACCGGCCGGGGCTACCCGTACCGCGAGGCTCTGGCCTCGTACCTGGACTGCTCGAAGCAGACCGTTGACCGGGCTTCCGAGTACCTGGAGAAGGAGATCGGGCTCGTGACAGTCCACCGCCGGAAGGTGGAGGGCAAGCCTGATGAGAACGACGCGAACCTGTACGAGCTGCATGACTCGTGGCTGATCCACGGCGTGACGCCTCCGGCGGGCACGCCGCCGCAGCTGGTCGCCCGGTACGGGGACACGGTTCCCGGTCTGGACGTCGGCGCCTGGATTGCCGAGCACGCGCCCGACTTCGACCTGGCCGGCTGGAGCGCCGCGCACGAGGAGAAGAAGCGGGCACAGCAGGCCAAGCGCGAGGAGCAGCGACGCGCTGAGAGGGCCCGCCGGAAGAAGCCGAAGAAGGGGGGTGGTCCCACCGGTGACGCCACCCCTGGGGGTGCGGCATCCGAGGGGGGTGACGTCACCGGTGACGCTCCCGGTGGCGTCACCGGTGACGTGACGGGTGGCGTTACGGGTGACGCCCTGTCTACAACCGTTGCTCAAGATCCTTCTTCGACAGCTGAAGCCGTGGCTGACGCCGTAGGCCGGGGTGCAGGTGGTTTAGCGCGTGCGGGATCGAGCGCCGGTGCGGCTGATGAAACCGGCGAGGCTGGGAGCGGCGCCGCCGCGTCGGAACCGAGCTCCCTCCCCGAGCAGCGCAAGCAGTCCCCTCGGCCAGCGACGGTGAAGACCAGACCCCGGAAGGAGTCCGCCGGGTTCGAGATGGTGCGAGCTGCCATCCCGGCCGCCGTTACCGGTCCCGGAACGAAGCTGTGGACCGGGCTGCACCGTGCGATCAACGACCTGCTCGACGGCAACGAGGCGGCGGGCATCCCGAGCCGGACCCCGGAGCAGGTGATCGCCCGGCTCAACCGGCGCTGGTACGGCGAGAACGCAGACGAGCGCACCGCGGCCGACTACGAGGGCGACGACCGCATCCGCAACCGCTGCTCCTGGCTTGCCGCCGCGATCCTCGCCCAGGACTGCCCCGATCCGTCGTGCGAGGACGGAGAGATCATCGGCGGCGGGTCCTGTCGCAACTGCCAGGAGCGCCGCGAGGAGGCCAGAGAGGCCGCGGGGGCCGCTGCGAAGGCCAAAGCCAAGCTGGAGGCCGATACGGCTGCCCTGGTCGCCCGGAAGGCCGTCGTGGGCGTCTGGGCCGAACGCGAAGCGGCGGAAGAGGCCACGATCCGTCAGCGCCTCGGCGAATCGGGGATGTACGGCCAGATGCTCGACCACCATGTCGGGCGCCACATGGCCGGATGGCGCGACCGGAACCACAGACCCTCCGTCCCCGCGGCTCGGAGCACCAACGACCGACAGGTGGCAGGCGCATGAACCCGGATCTCCTGCCCGCGATCGGCGCCTCGCTGCGCGCCCTGTGCGAGTTCTCGACCCGGCACGACGTCGATGGCCGCACGCCGGCCGACCTCGCGGCCGAGCTCGAACGGCCCCGGCCCGCGGTGAAGGGCGCCCATGGCGAGGTGTGGGCGAACCGGTGCGCGCAGCACCCGGCGGCCCCGTCGATCCGGGGGCCTGGAACGGGTGCCTGCTCTGTGGCCCCACCGAGCGACGGCCGGCCTGCCCCGTCGGTGATGACTTCGTGGGCGAGCTCGCGCAGACCGAGACGGGCGCTGGATCGGCTGATCGGGTACCTGGCCCGGACGCTGCCCTCGGGGCAAAGCCCAGAACGAAGAAGTGTCAATCCCCTGGTTTCGTAGAGACCTCTCCTATGCGGCCTTGCACCTCTGGTCGCTCTTCTTGCGTGCTTCGGTGATGGTCCGTTCGAACTCCTCCGGCGGCAGGCCGCCGGCCGCGCTGTGCCTGCGTCGCGGGTTGTAGAACCCGGTGATCCAGGTGGCGATCTTCAGGCGGGCCTCGCCCTGCAGACCGAGCTCGGCCATGATCTCCGCGACCGTGTTCACCGACACCTGCCAGCCCTCCGCCCACAGGTCCAAAGTGATCCTCGGCGAGCCGTAGGTGCCGCCGGACCCGGTGAAGAAGTGGATGATCCGCTCCTCCAGCCTCGCCCTCCTGACCTCGCGTCTCGTCGGGGCGCCGGCGCCATTTGTAGAACCATGCCTCGCTCACCCCGACCACCCGGCAGGACACCCGGTGCGGGACGCCATGCTCGACCCTCTGGTTACCGATGAAGGCGACCACCGCCTCCGGAGCGTTCTCGGTCACTTCACCCAGAGGGCCATGCATGGCTTGAAGACATCACGCTCCATCTCCAGCTCCCGGATCCGCTTGTTCTTCTCCCCGATCTCCCGGCGCAGCCGCTCCAGCTCGGCCCGCTCGGCCTCCCGCACCCGACCGCCACCGCCACTGGCGGCTGTCGGTTGTACGGGCCGGTCCGAGGACGTCGTCCCGTTGCGCCGCCACCGTGACACCCAGCTGTGCAGCGTGCCCGGGTTGATGCCGAGCTCCTCGGCGACCTCCCCGGCCGACCTCCCGGTCTCGACCACGATGCGCACCGCGCCCTCACGGAACTCGGCGTCGTACGGCGGCTTCTTATTGGACCCCATGAATCCCAACTTCCCCTGCAATCACGGGCTCCACGCTACGAGGGGATGGTCATTGTGTCAGCGGGATGGCTCCGTCATGCGCGCCATTCACGGTCGAGCATGGCGTGGACGACGGAGTCTCGCCATTGGCCGGCCTTGAAGATGTGCTCACGGATGGTGCCTTCCTCGGCCATCCCCGCAGCGGTCAAGGTCTTCGCCGACGCGATGTTCTCAGGGCTCCGCGCTCCCCAGATCCGGTGCAGGCCCAGCTCCTCGAACCCGAGGCCAAGGAGCAGCCGCACCGTTTCGAGGCCGAGGCCGGCTCCCCAGGTGTCCGGACGTAGCGCGAAACCGAACGTGGCGCCGCGCGGTTGATGGGGGTCGGTGGCGATGCGGCCGAACCCGATCAGCTCGTCGGTGTCTCGCTGGACGACAGCCAGCGCGTACTCGGTACGAGGCGTCTCCGTCGCCGAGGCGACGGACCGAGAAACGATCTGCTCGACTTGCTCACGCGTGCGCGGCTCGAAGGACAGATGCTCGGTAGCCGCCGGACTGCCGTAGAGGGCCAGTACTGCGTCGATGTCCTCGTGGGTGAGTTCGCGCAGACCGAGGCGGGAGCTGGATCGGCTGATCGGGTACATGGCTCGGACCCTATCCCCGGGGCAGAGTGCGCCGGCTCACGGGGAAGGCTTCGATCTCCGCAAGAAGGTCCTGGGCGGCCACGGCGGTGCGTGCGGGGTTGCCCCCCAGTGCTTGGCGGACGCGCTGCGCGGACACGATGATCCCGTTGTTCCGGTGAGAGACCGGGAGGTCCAGGACCGGGCGGATGGCCTCGACTGCCCCTTCTACATCTCCGCCGAAGAGTCGGGCCAGGGCGAGGTCGCACTGTGCTCCTGCGAGATCGCCGAAGGCCCAGGTCGGCGATGAGGGGTCGCTGAAGCCCTGCACGGCCTGCTCCGCCTGGGCGATGACCCTCGCATCGCCGTTGCCGAGCAGGACCTCCGATTCGACCGCGTAGTAGAGCTGCTTCTCCGGGGCGTAGGTGAACAGGCCGCCGAGCTGGTCGAGGTCGTCGTGGACTACGCGCTCCCGCCGGTCGGTCGCCTGCCGGTTTGCGGTGCGTACGGCCTCTCCGTTGCCTAGAGCGGCGGCGGCACGAGCCTGGAGGCCGAGCAGCCACAGGCCCACCGTTCCGCGCTGGTCGGCCGTGGCTTCGACCCCCTGGCTCGCGTAGTGGTAGGCGTCGTGCGGCTTGTCCGCCCAGTAAGCGATCAAGGACTTGAGGCCGTCGGTGAGGGCGACCAGGCCAGGGTGCTCGGCCTCCTTGGCACACGAGGCCGCGACGCGGGTCATGGTGCGCGCGTCGTGCGGGGACTCCATGTCGTTGAAGCCCTTGGCGACCAGGAACGACAGCACCGCCGCCTTGAAGTTCAGGTCGCGCAGTTGGGACGGTCGGACCCGGCCGCCGTCCAGGAGGCGGAAGACCTGGTCCTGGGTTTCCAGCAGGTCATCCCAAATCTCCGAGAGAGGCTCACGCGGGTACGCGGAGACTAGACGCGACACCTCGTCGTCGAGCAGCCCGAGCGTGTCGTCGCCCACACGCTCGCGGTCCTTGTCCAGCAGGAACGCCTTTGCCCGTTGCACTGCCATCGCGCCCGTCCTTTTCATCTCGGTCAAGTCCATGCCACCAGGGGCATGAGGTGCAGTTGGTGACGCGGCGGTAAGAGGAACGAAACGCGGTGATTGGCCGGCGCCCTCGGGGACTTCGGACCAGAGGTTTTCGATGCTGTAGCCCAGCATCTCGACCACAACGGGACGGAAGGCTCTCTGAGGCTTCCGCCCCTCGTAGATCCATCCCTCGACGGTCTTCGGGGCCGGGTCTGCGTTCTCTAAGCCGAGCCGCGCGGCAGCGGCCCGGTACTGCGGAAGGAAGTCCTCTGGGCTTCGTAGGCCCCTGTCTTCGAGGACTTGCCGGAAGAACAGCATGCGTCTCCTTCCATCCGCTGGCACGTCACGGTCTCGACGGTAGACCGGCTACTTCTTCAAGTTCCCCCATCCAGACGGTGTTTAGCGGATCCGGGGAAGGTCCGAGGGCAAGTAGAGGATTTACGTCAACTTCGCACCACGATCCGAGGTGGGTTTGGGGGTAGAGCCGTCCCCCGTGCAATTGCAAGGCTCTTAGGCGCCCTCGCTGAACGTGAGTGGACGAACACGCTTTGCCCCCTGATTCGAGGAGCGTCGAGGTGACCACGAGTATGGCCAGGGACCCAGTTCGGGTGGGCGGTGCCCTCGTGCACACTCGGGCGGACCGAGACCTCGCTGTCGCCGAGTGGCTGCTGCTGTCGGCTGCGGACAAGGACGCCGCGCTCGACCAGTGGAGGACGACCAGGAGCGCGGTCCTGCGCTGCGGTGCCCTCTTCACGACGGTGGGCTTGCCCGAGCTCCTGATCCACGCTGCGGCCGGGACGGCGGTTCGCGAGGCCGTCGCCGCCTTCCTTCGCGAAAGCGTGGTCGGCCCGGTGTTCTACGACTCCGTGAGCCGGCGGTACCGCGCTCTCGTCCCGCCCAGCGCCGCCAGGGTCTGGCCGGCCATGCCCGGCACCGTGTGCGCAGGCTCTGGAGGGCTGGTGACCGTGCCGGTGCCAGGACAAGCGCGGCAGGGCGGTGGCCGGACGTACTGGGTCACGTCGATGGACGGCCCAGGAGCTCTGTGCCTGGTGCGCGACGTCGCTCTGGTGGCGCTCGCCGGGCACGCCCGCACCGTCCGCGCCAGTGGGGGCAGCTGATGACCACCCCGACGCTCAGCGGTACGGGCACGTTGTTCTCCCCGGCCGATAGACGTCCTTCCAGGATTGGTTCGATCGCCATGGTCGAGACCGGCACGGGCGTACTGCCCGCGTACACCGAGACGCTGCCACGGCGTCCGGAATCGGCGTCCGACGCCCGCCGACTGCTGCGCCTGGCGCTGAATGTCTGGGGCATGGACGGCGTGCGTGATGCGGCCGAGATGGTCCTCAGCGAGCTGGTGACCAACGCGGTCGTACACGCGCGACGCGACTCGGTCCGGGTCACCGTGACCCGGCTCGGTGAAGCCCGCGTCCGGGTGGCCGTGGTGGACCTGTCGCGGGAGCACCCGCGGCCCAGGACGCCAGGCGTGAACGACGAGGGCGGGCGCGGCCTGGAGATCGTGGAGGCGCTGAGCCACGGCCGGTGGGGGGTCGATCCGAAGCGCTGGGGCAAGCAGGTCTGGGCCGATCTGGACGCCAGCGACGGGGACTTCGGTGAGTGAGCGCACCCTTCAGGTCCTGTACATCGCGGTCCTGTTCGGGGTGGCCGTCTCGCTCGTCATCGGAATCACACAGAGCGGATGAAGGGAATCAATCATGGCCACGTGCGCCCGTTGCGCCCGTCTGCGTGAGGAAGAAGCGAGTGCCCGTAGGGTCGGCGACCACTCCCGCGCTGCGGACTGTCGCGTCCTGCTCAACAGGCATCCCCGTCACAGCAGCGCCTCGTCGCGGAAGCCGGCCGCCTCCCTACCGGAGGGCGAGTGAGCCAGCCGCCGCGCTCTGCCCGAAAGTCCCTCGTACTACGCCTCTGCCAAGTCGGCGTCTTCCTGGGAGCCCTCGTCATGATCGTCATCGCAGCCGGGTGGTAAGCAGCCGAGCCCCGGTCTCCCACCCGGTTTGGCCGCCCACCCCGCGGCACATCCCCTACCACCACCAGAGGAAGCGCGATCCCACAAGGAGACGCCAGTGACCATCACCACGGAGCACGGAACGTTAGACGTGGCCGCCCTGCGAGCCGCCACTCAGGAGATCATCAACCAGGCGGTCACGAAGCGGTGGCCGGAGAAGGAACTCGTCCTCGGGCCGCAGTGCCCAAGCGTCACGTCGTACGTCTGCCGGGTCATGGTCGACGGCGAGGTTCTGATCGCCAAGTACTCCTGGCTGGGCATGTCCTTGGTCTCGCTCCTGCGGGGTGCTGCCGGACCGTGGGAGAGCGTGCTGGAGGCGCAGCGGGCCTATGTGGCGAGCGCGGACCTGCTGACTGCCCGGGAGGCGCAGAATCTCCGCTTCCTGCGCCGCCTTGGACGGCCCCGGGTGTGCAAGACAGCGGGCCTGTGCGATGGCTTTCTTCTCACGCGGGTTGTGCCCGGCACATCGCTGGCCGACGAACTGTCGGTTCGCCCTTGGGACACGGCAGCGCTGTTGGACCAGGTTCTCGTCGAGCTGCGGGGCCTCCACGGTCCGGTTGGGGCCGAGGCCCTGCAGGACGCGGCGCCGATCACCGAGCGGTCCGTTGTCGGCGTGTTCCGTCGGAAGTTCGGGAGCTTGGGCAGCTCGGATTATCTGCGGTCGCTCGGCGCGGACAGCGGTTTGCCGGAGTTCGAGCGACTGGAGGCCACCGCCCTGTTGCAGAGCACGGTGCGGCGGCTCCTCAAGATGGTCGACGGCCTGTCAACGCGGCGTGACACGGCCGTGTTCGGCGACCTCAAGCCGGAGCACGTCTTCGCCGTCGGTTCTCGCCTCACACTCATTGACCCGGCCGTGCAGTGGGCGGCTGGTCCCGAGCCGGACATCGCAAAGCTCGTCGGCCGCACGCTCCTCCTCGCCCTCAGCCACCAGGAGCCGGCCGCAGGTTGGCAGATCGTGCAGGGGGCCGCCTACACGATCGACCGGTACGTGGCGACGCTGCCCGAGCACGAGCACTCCCGGCGGCTGCGGGAGGTCCTGGTCCTGTGGCTCATGGACACCGTGAGCATCCTGAGTACCTGCCTCAGTGCGCCCCCGGGACTCCCCCTGGCACCCCATCAGCAGGCCCTCGTCGCCCAGGCCCGCACGGTCGCGGGCGTCGTCGACCGGGCGAGCGCCCTCCTCGTCGGGTCGATGACCGGCCCCCGGCTCCTGGACGCGGTTTTCTCCGAGGTGGAGCACACCGCGAGGAGCGCGCGGTGAGCGGCCCGGTGGTGGGGATCGTCGGGGCGGGCGCCGTCGGGCAGACCGTCGCTACGAGCCTGGTGACCGCCGGCCTGCCCGAACGGCTCCTCGTCGTGTCCCGGCAGCCCAGCCAGGTGCAGGGCTTATGCACCGACCTTCAAGACCTCGCACAGACCGCCCAGTCACGCTCCCTGGTCGAGGCCGGTGAGGTCGCCGACCTCCACGGCTGCGACGCGGTCGTGATCGCCCTGCGGACCGACTTCACGAACACGGCCCAGCGGGACATCCGGCGCGGCGGCGCGGCGGCGAACGCGCCCGCGCTCGGCGCGCTGGCGCGGGAGCTGCGCGGGTACGGCGGCACCGTCCTCGTCGTGACGAACCCGGTCGACCTGATGGCCCGCCGGTTCGGCGAGGTCTCGGGCTGCTCCCGGGTCTTCGGGATCGGCTCGAACCTCGACTCGGCCCGCTACCGGCTCCTGCTCGCCCGCTACGCCCAGGTCTCCCCGGAGCTGGTGCGCGGCCACGTCATCGGCGAGCACGGTGACCGCGCCGTCGTATGCGCGTCCACGACCACCGTCGGCAGCCGCCCGATCGCCGTCCCCGTGCGCACCGTCGTGGCCGACCTCCAGCAGCGCCCGGCGCTGATCCGGGACGGCATCGGCCGTACTCGCTGCGGGCCCGCCGGCGCGGTGCTCTCCACGCTCCGCAAGGCCCTCGGCCTGGTCGACGGCGTCGAGGAGCTGTCCGTCCCGTACGGGGACGTCTTCCTCGGAATCCCGGTCCACTTCGCGGGCGGCAAGGCCGTACCGTGCCTGCCTCCCCTCACCCGCGCCGAGCGTCTGCGTCTGGACTCGGCTGCCAGCAGCCTCCGCGACGCCTATGCCCAACTACCCCTCCTCGAAAGGATCGGCACATGATCAGCGCTACCCGACTCGAGGCCGCCGCGGCGGCCGTCACCGTGCTCAGCAACAGCACGGTGGTCACGGACTGGTCCTTGAGGTACTTCGGCCCGTGGTGGAATGCCACGTCGGTGGATGCGGCATCCGTGTGCGCCGGGGCCGCTGTGCTCGCGGACGTCAACGCGGACGGCTACGAGGAGATCACTCGTCTGGTCCACGACGGCCGGTCCACCGAGGAAGTGGACTATGCCAAGCACCCGCTGCTGGTGGCGCGCGATGGCGAGGACATCGTTGCGACGTCGCCGGAAGAGGGGATCGCGTACCGCAGCACGCCGTCCTCCGGCCGTCTGGTCCTCGCTGGTACGCACGCGCAGCCTCTCGCCCTGGCCGCTGCGCGCCTGGCTCGGGAGGCGATCCGTGGTCAGCTCCTGCGTGACGGGTGGGCGGTGCTCCACTCCTCCGCGGTCGTACGGCCGGACGACGGCGCGACCCTGCTGACCTTCGGTGACAAGGGGGCCGGGAAGACGACCACGGCGCTGCTGCTCGCCTCGGCCGGCTGGCAGCTCCTCGCCAACGACCGGGTGCTGGTGCGGCCGACCGGCGAGCGGGACATCGAGGTCGTGCCCTGGCCGTCCGCCGCAGCGCTCGGCCTGGGCCTGCTCCACTCGCTCGGCTGGGACGGCAAGGCGCGCGAGCACCTGCGGTCGGGCGGCAGCTTCCACCCGACTCAGCACGACTCGGTGACCGAGGCGTTGCTCGCCGGCGACCACACGCCGCTGTGGGAGAACGCGCGGCGGGAGCGGAAGGTCCAGGTGTTCCCGGACCAGTTCCCGGACCTGTTCGATGTCCCGCTCGCCACCGGTGGCCGGGCGGCCGGCCTCCTTTTCCCCCAGATCGACGCCGACGCGGCGCCGGACATTACCGACGGCACCCGGACGCTGGGCGAGGCCGATTTCATGTCGGGGGCGACCGAGGACCGCTACCCGGACATCTTCGGGCAGGCGCAGGGCGTGGACGGCGGCGGCCGGGAGAGCGCCCGCGCCGAGGTCGCGGCACGACTTGCCGAACTGCCGCACCGCGCCGTCTGGCTCAACCACGACATCCCGGCGAGCACCGCGGTGCTGTGCAAGGTCGCGGACGCGATCTGACCTTCGGCTATCACCGTCAGGACCCGCTGCTTGCCGGAAACCGAGCAGACTGCCGTGTATGCCCGGCCGGGCCCCCGGCCGGGCATACACAGACGCGCTACGGAAGGCACCACGATGACCACCGCCACCTTGCTGACGGATCACCCGGCCTGGACGGTACGAGCAGACGGTACGAGCTGCCGCCTCCTTGCTGTCGGTGCTGACGCCTGGTTCGTGGCCTGGGACGGCACCCGGCTGGTTCCGTCGAAGCTCGGCGGCCCGGCCGTCAACGAGACCGTGGCCGCGATCGAGACAGAGCCGGTGAGCCTGCCACCGAACGCTCCGCGCCCTCTGACGGCAGCCCTGGCCGGCCTCGGGACCGTGCACCGGTTGCCGTCGCCCACGCTGTGGGAGGCGATCACCAGCGGCCTGCTGCGCAAGATCATTCGCGCCGCGCAGGCCCGCGCCCTGTATCAGCGGTGGATCACGGCGTATGGCGCGGCCTGGGATACCCCGGCCGGGGTGCTGCACACCGTGCCGGACCCGGAGAGGGTCCTTGCGTTGGCCGCGGAGCAGTTCACCGAGATCGGCGCAGCGCTGCACCGCAAGGCACTGCCGGCTGCTGCGGCGGCGTACCTGGAGAACGGCGATGCGTGGATTCAGCTCTCGCCCGACGACCTGGTGAAGGCCCTCCAGGAGGTGCCGGGCATCGGCCCGTGGACCGCTGCGTGCGCGGCGGCTGACTTCACGGGGGACTACTCCGTCTACCCGCACGGCGACTTGGCGGTACGCACGTGGGCGGCAAAGGCCGCCCCCACCGCAGCGCTGCCTGAGAAGCCGCGGGAGTTCGAAGCCGCCTGGTCCCGGTGGGCGCCAGATCGGCCGCAACTTCACGCCCTGACCACCTACACACTCGCGTGGGGGATTCATGCCCGACCAGCCGTTATCCGCCATCCCTGACCGCATCGTCGGCGCCGCCGCCGGCCGGCCCCTCGACTTGCTGCTGATCAACGCGCCGCTGCGGGACTACTCGCTGAGGCCCCGCTTGACGGACTACACCCTGCCGGTCATCGGTATGGGGTACATCGCTACGTACGCGAAACTGGCCGGCCACAACGTGGGGTTACTCGATGCCGAGGCGCACGGCCTGGGCGTCGAGGAGACCATCCAGCTGGCGAATGCCGCCGGGCCGCGCTGGTGCGGGCTGAACCTGCTGGCACCTACCTACGAGCTGTCGGCCAGGATCGCCGCAGGGCTGAACGAGGACATACGGCTGATCGTCGGTGGCCACCACGCGAAGGCCGCTCCCGAATCGGTGCTCGTCGACCCGCGCATGAGCCGTCTGACCGCTCTCGTCGTCGGCGAGGGTGAGACTCGGGTGGCCGCACTCCTGGACGACCCGGCCCGCCGCGCGGAGCTACCCGGTGTGATGTGGCGCGACCGGCTCCTCGGCACGACCGCAGAGGGCATCGAGCACGACCCGGCCCGCGTCGGGCACTGGCTGAGCCCGGACATCAACGGCCTTCCGATGCTCGACCGCGCGTTCCTGCCGCAAGACCCGTACCTCGCCGGCGACGGCCGCCGGGAGGCGAACATGGTCGGGGCGCGCGGTTGCCCCTACGACTGCTGGTTCTGCGGTGCCGCCGTCAGTAAGAACCCGGACCTGACGATCCGTACCCGCACCCCCGAGAACATCCTCACCGAGATGCACCAGTTGGCGGACGGCCAGGGCGTGAGCGCGTTTCGGTTCGTTGACGACCTGTTCCTCGGGGCGCGCCGGATCATCCACCCGATGATGGACGCCTTCACCGCGGACAGGGTCGGAGAGCGGTGGGTGTGGGATGCCACGGGGCGGATCAACGTCCTCGACCGCGAGAGCGACGCGATGCTCGACATCCTCGCCCGTTCGGGGATGCGCGAGGTCGCGCTCGGTATCGAGTCCGGCTCCGACCGCGTCCTGGCGGAGATGGACAAGCGGATCACCGCGGGCATGACGCTCCGGGTCGCTGAGCGGCTGATGCGGCGCGGCGTGAACGTGAAGGGGTACTTCATCCTCGGCTACCCCGGCGAGGAGCCGGAGGACTTGGCGGCGACCCTCGATCACGTGAACCGGCTGTGGGAACTGGCCGACCGGTTGCCTGGGAGCTTCCGCGCGAGCGCGTTCGAGTTCCGCCCGTATCCCGGGTCGCCTGTCTGGGACAAGCTCGTCACGGACGGGCACGACCCGGTCGCGATGACCGCGTACGCCGACGTCGACCTGACCGACGAAGGGGCGGACGAGGCGATGCGGCAGCGCGACGAGTTCGCGTTCAGTGTCGGTATCCAGTTCGCCGGCACGCCGCTCCCGGAGCTGCGTGCTGCTCTCGCGCGGATCGCCCGCGAGCAGCACGCCCGCACAGCGGCGGTGGCCTCGTGACGGGCACGCGGCCCGGCCGCTTCATCACCCTTGACGGACCGGGCGGCGTCGGGAAGTCCACGACAGCGGGCGCCGTCGCCCGGCTTTTGGCGGCCCACGGCGAGCAGGTCCACTCCACGAAGGAGCCGTCCGGCTCACCGCTCGGGCAGTTCATCCGAGCGAACGCCGACGACTACGACGGTGCCGCCCTGGCGTGCCTGGTCGTCGCTGACCGCCACCACCACCTCGCGCGAGAGATCGTGCCGCGCCTCACCGCCGGTGACACCGTCGTCTGCGATCGGTACATAGCTTCCACGCTGGTCGTCCAGGCCCTCGACGGGGTGCCGCAGCGTTACCTTCTCGACCTCAACGCCGGCCTGCGCCTACCGGACCTCGCGGTGATCCTCACCGCGGACCCGCGCGCTATTGCCGCCCGCATCGCCGAGCGCGGCGCGACTCACCGCTTCAACCGTGACGCGAGCTTCCCGGCCAGGGAGGTAGCTCTGTACGACAGAGCCGCTGAGCTGCTGCGCGCCATGGGGGTGCCGGTCCTTGTTCTCGATACCGGCGCCGCATCACCGACAGTGATTGCCGAGCAGATCGCGTCGGCCGCGTTCGGCCTCGGTAGCGTCTCGAACCACCTCAATTCAGCACCCGCATCTACGCAAGGAGCAACCCCAGCATGACCGTCAACACCGGTGTCGGCGAAGAAGCTTGGTCAACGGTCCAGCGACTCGTGGAGTGGCTGGACGCGAAGGACAACGCGACGCCGGACAAGGCCCGGCTCCTGCGCATCCTCAAGCTCTCGGAGGAGGTGGGGGAGGTCGCCCAGGCGGCGATGGGCGCCGACAACGCCAACCCGCGCAAGGGCCACAGTCACACGTGGGAGGACGTCCAGCACGAGCTGTGCGACGTGATGCTGACCAGCATGGTCGCCCTCCTCACGCTCACCCCGGACGCAGCGAAGGTCTTTCAAGAGCGCCTCGATGCCGTGGCCGAGCGATCGCTGGCCTAGGAGGTGTGACCACGAGAATCGGTCGGGCGGCCTGCCCGTCTACGGGTCCCATGCCTCCGTAGCCCCGGACAGGACGGTCGTTCTCTCGCGAGGCGGATGGACCGTGACCATCTGACAGGGCCTGAGCGGGCCAAGGGTCTGCGTACTCCTTTCGGGTGGCGTTCAACTAGTTGTTGAATCGGCCTAGTCATGGAGGACCGCCGCAGGTTAAATGGTCGACACGTTTCGGACATTAGCCTGAACATTCTGACAAGTTCCCTCGCCCTCCGGGGCGTGGGTGCGTGCAGGCCCCGTCCATGCTCCGCAGCTAGACGGTTCCGCAGGTAGGGCCCGGCAGTTCACTGCCGGGCCCTACGTCGTTCCTGGGCGTGTTCCCAGCCGTGTTCCCGTGGGAACACAACCGGGCCCGGATGCGGGGAGATCCGGGAAGAAACGGGGAGATGCGGGCCGATTGTTCGAGGTCAACGCATTGTGCCTGGTCAGAGGGGTTACCGATACCGGTTCGAGTCCGGTTCCGGGCACCATCGCGTTCGAAGTCCTGACGGGCACGGCCGGCCCCGAAGCGGCCGTCCCGGGCCGTGGTCCCGGCGGACCCCACCAGGCCGACGGGCCCCGGCGGACGCAGTCCGGGGCGGCAGGTGGCCGGGGACGGAAAAGGGGTGGGGCGTGGGCCGCTCCACCGGCATGTTGGGCGTATGTCTGCTACCGATCAGCACAAGCACGACCTGAGGCTCTACCTCCAGGACGCCCGCGACGCCTTTCTCTTTTCTCTGGAAGCTCGACGGGCTGTCCGAGTACGACATCCGCCGCCCCTCACCCCCACCGGCACCAATCTGCTCGGGCTCGTCAAGCATGTGACCGGGGCCGAGGCGTTCTACCTCGGGACCGTCTTCGGGCGGCCCGTCCGCGCACCGGGGCTGTGGATCACCGGGGACGCCGAGCCCAACGCCGACCTGTGGGCCACGCCCGACGAGACCCGTGAGGAGATCACCGGGCGCTACCGGCGGGTGTGGGCGCACTCCGACGCGACCGTCGAGGCGTTCGGGCTGGACGCCGTGGGGCGGCTGCCCGGGGAGGACGGCGGCGACGGTCCCGCGCTGTCGCTCCACCGCGTCCTCGTCCATCTCGTCGCCGAGACCCAGCGCCACGCCGGCCACGCCGATGTCGTCCGCGAGCTGATCGACGGGACCGCCGGGCTGCGGCGGGGGAGCGAGGACATGGCGCCCGGGGACGAGGCATGGTGGCGCGGGCACCGGGCACAGGTGGAGAGCGCGGCCCGGGAGGCGGCCGGCCGGTTCGCCGGATGAGCGTGCGGCGGGGGAGGCGCCCGCCCCACCAGGGTGGCCGCGCAGGGCCCGTGCCGGCGGAAAGATCCTCCTTCGGCACTAGGGCGATTGCTTTGCCTACCCATTACTCTTGTAGGAAGGCCACGCTGGGTGGCCATGGAGGAGTGAGATGAGGAGCAGCAACCCGGTCTTCTCGCGACGGGGCTTCAGCCGCGACAACGGTTACGCGGGCTTCAACGCGGCGCCGCAGGCCGGGGCCCCCGCAGCGGGTGCCAACCCGTACGCGCAGGGCACCGCCCCGAACCCGTACGCGACGAATCCCTACGCCCCCACGGGCGCCCCCTACGGCGGCCCGCAGGCGCCGGCCCGCACCGGCGCGATGACGATCGACGACGTCGTCACCCGCACGGCGATGACCCTGGGCACGGTCGTGCTCGGTGCCGTGCTCGCCTGGGCGCTGCTGCCGGTCGACGAGGCGCACCTCAACAAGTCGTACGGCATCGCCATCGGCGCCGCGCTCATCGCGTTCGTGCTGTCGCTCGTCCAGTCCTTCAAGCGCAAGCCCGTACCCGCGCTGATCCTCGCGTACGCCGCCTTCGAGGGCGTGTTCCTCGGCGTCATCTCCAGCGCGGTCAGCACGTACATCGGGCCGGGCGTCGTGATGCAGGCGGTGATGGGCACCATGTGTGTCTTCGCCGGTGTGCTGCTGGCGTACAAGATGCGCTGGATCCGCGTCACCCGCCGGTTCTACGGCTTCGTGATGGCCGCAGCCGTGGGCTTCCTGCTCCTGATGGTGGTCAACCTGCTCTTCGCCGCCTTCGGCGGCGGTGACGGCCTCGGCTTCCGCAGCGGTGGCCTCGGCATCCTCTTCGGTGTCATCGGCATCATCCTCGGCGCCTGCTTCCTGGCCCTCGACTTCAAGCAGGTCGAGGACGGCATCGCGTACGGCGCTCCGCGGGAGGAGTCCTGGCTGGCCGCCTTCGGCCTGACCATGACCCTGGTCTGGATCTACCTGGAGATGCTGCGCCTGCTCTCCATCCTCAGCGGCGACGACTGACCGGCCCCTGCGGACCCGAAGCGGCCCGCGGCCTCCCCTCCGGAGGCCGCGGGCCGCTTCTTCGTGTGCGGGATAGGGTCGCGGGGTGCTCGATACGACTGCCCTGATCATCGCCGTGGACCGATTCGCCGACCGGCTGCGCGCCGCCCCGCAGAGCAGGCTGCAGCGGGGAGCGGCGGCCGAGGGCCTTGCCGCCGCGCGCGAGCTGTCGGCGCGCGCCCAGCGGGCCGAGGAGCCCGGCCGGGAGCCCAGGGTCATGCCGGACGCCGGGATGTTCGCGGTCGGCGACCAGCTCGCCGTCGCCGGGCGGGACCTGGCCGTGGCACTGGAAACGGCCCCGTCCGCGGAGCTGGACGAGGCCGTGCGATACGTCGGGGAAGCGGCCGCGCGGGCCTTCGGGCAGTAGGCTCCGCGGGACGTGGGAGCGGCGGCCGGCGAGAGCCGCTTCCGGTGGAGCCGGGGACCGCGGGGGTGCGTGCTCAGAAGCTCGCTATGACGCGGTCGGCGAGTATGTACACGTTCTCCTTGCCGCACGAGAACGTCAGCGCGTACGCGCCCGAGACGCCGGAGCCGCCCAGCAGCACCGGGTGCTCGCCGGCCCGCAGGGAGTCGGCCAGCCGCTCGGCCGTCTCGCGGTGGCCGGGGGTCATGCAGAGCGTCGTGCCGTCGGCGAACACGTACACGTCGAGCGTGCCGAGCGGGCCGGGGCGCACGTCGGAGAGCTCCGTACGGCTGTCCGCCAGCTCCTCCAGGCGGTTCACCGTGCGCTCGTGGTCGGTGACGACAGGCGTCTGGACCGGCACGAAGTCGGGGTGCGAGGGGTGGCGACGGCGGGCCGCGGCCAGCTCGGGGGAGTCCTCGGGGAACTCCGCGGCCTCCGTCAGCTCGCTCAGCCCGGCCAGCTCGTCCAAAGCCTCCGTCGCGTCGAGGTCCATCGCTTCCAGGCCGGCGAAGTCGCTCGGGCGCGGCATGAAGAACGGGGCGTCCTCGCCCAGGCCGGCCAGTCCGCCCAGCAGCGACGGGGCGTCGGCGGCGTCCCGCGCCTCCTGCGAGGCCCAGAACGCGCGGGCCTCGGCCAGCTCCCGCTCCCGCTCCTCGGCCAGCGCCTCGGCGACCGCCGCGCGGATTTCTTCGGCGGAGGTGGTGTCGTGACGCGTCTGAGGGGGTACGGCGGCAGTACGGGCGCGACTGTCGGCCATCTCCTTCCGGAGAGCCGACACCTGCCTGCGCAGCCCGTGAGCGGCGTGCAGGGCAGCGGCACCCACGGCCGTGGTGGCGGCGGTGGTCAGCAACAGGGCAAAAGGCATGGCGCTCACTGACGTACTCCCGGTTTCAGTCGATCCCCCGACTTCCTACATCAGCTTGGGCCCGAGCGGGACGCTGTGTCAGTGCATTACGTCACGAATTGGACAGGTCTTTGGGCCCGGGGTTTCCCCCTGTTTCCGGTGTGACCTGCGGAAACGAATCTCCCCCAGGAGATAGATCACATCCTGGGGGAGATTCGGTCACGGTCGGGGCTCGGAGGTCTTCGCGGGCCCGGAACCCGTCCTGATCAGCTCAGACGCTCGATGACCATGGCCATGCCCTGGCCGCCGCCGACGCACATGGTCTCCAGCCCGAACTGCTTGTCGTGGAACTGGAGGCTGTTGATCAGCGTGCCGGTGATCCGCGCGCCGGTCATGCCGAAGGGGTGGCCGACGGCGATGGCGCCGCCGTTGACGTTGACCTTCTCCAGCGGCAGGCCGAGGTCGCGGTAGGAGGGGATGACCTGGGCGGCGAACGCCTCATTGATCTCGGCCAGGTCGATGTCGCCGACGGTCAGCCCGGCCCGCTCGAGGGCCTGCTTGCTCGCCTCGACGGGGCCGTAGCCCATGATCTCGGGGGAGAGGCCCGAGACGCCGGTGGAGACGATCCGGGCCAGCGGGGTCAGGCCGAGTTCGCGCGCCTTGGTGTCGGACATGATCACGAGCGCGGCGGCTCCGTCGTTGAGCGGGCAGCAGTTGCCCGCCGTGACCAGGCCGTCCGGACGGAAGACCGGCTTCAGGCCCTGCACGCCCTCCAGCGTGACGCCCGCGCGCGGACCGTCGTCCTTGGCCACGACGGTGCCGTCCGGCGTGGTCACCGGGGTGATCTCGCGCTCCCAGAAGCCGTTCTTCAGGGCCTCCTCGGCGAGGTTCTGCGACCGTACGCCGAACTCGTCCATCTCCTGGCGGGTGACGCCCTTGAGCCGGGCCAGGTTCTCCGCTGTCTGGCCCATCGAGATGTACGCGTCCGGGACCAGGCCGTCCTCGCGCGGGTCGTGCCAGCTCGCGCCGGACTCCTCGGCGCGGGCCGCGGTGCGGGCCTCCGCCTCGGCGAAGAGCGGGTTGTGCGTGTCCGGCAGGCTGTCGGAGTTGCCCTTGGAGAAGCGGGACACCATCTCGACACCGGCCGAGATGAAGACGTCGCCCTCGCCGGCCTTGATGGCGTGCAGGGCCATGCGGCTGGTCTGCAGCGAGGACGAGCAGTAGCGGGTGACCGTGCAGCCGGGAAGGTGGTCCATTCCCATCTGCACGGCGATGATGCGGCCCAGGTTGTTGCCCTGCTCGCCGCCGGGCAGGCCGCAGCCGAGCATCAGGTCGTCGATGTCCCTGGGGTCCAGCTCGGGGACCTTGGCCAGTGCGGTCCGGATGATCGTGGCGGTCAGGTCGTCCGCGCGCAGGTCCTTCAGCGACCCCTTGAAGGCCCGGCCGATGGGCGAACGGGCGGCAGAGACGATCACGGCTTCGGGCATCACGCGGCTCCATGAGGGCTGGAAGGCTGTCTGGCTCGACTGCTCTGGAAATTACCCGCACGTAGCGCCCGGGTCACCCGACGCGGCATGTGATGCGGGCCTCTTTTCTAAGCAACCGCTCAGTCAGTGGGCTCATTCCTCCGGACGCCCGCCCGGCCGGCGGCCCCCCGCGCCTGCGAGCCGTCGGCGCCCGTGCCGGGCCGGTGCTCCATCCGGGACGAGCCCCCGGGCTCCGGATGCGGATGCGGGTGCGGCTCCGTGGCCGCGGGCAGGCGGCGCCGCCTGCGGTGCTTGAGCAGGGCCCAGGGCGCCCGCGCACCCGTGACCTCCGTACCGGCCTCCTTGGCCGCCTGGGAGGCCGCCTTGGCCACCGGCAGCATGTCCTCGCGCCGGGCGCCGTCCAGGCGGTCCGTCTCCGGCCACAGGCCCAGCACCGCGCACAGCGTCGGCAGCACCGCCATGGACGCGGTCGCGTAGCCCTCGGCCGACGGGTGGTAGTTGTCCGGGCCGAACAGCTCCCTCGGGTTCGCCTCGAACTCCGGGCCCAGCAGATCGCCCAGCGAGACCGTCCGCCCGCCCTGCTCCACCGCGCCGATCGTCTGCGCCGCCGCCAGCTGCCGGCTCACCCGCCGGGCCAGCCAGCGCAGCGGCTGGTAGACCGGTTCGATCGTGCCCAGGTCCGGACAGGTCCCGACGACGACCTCCGCCCCGGCCGTCCGCAGCCTGCGCACCGCCGTCGTCAGACAGCGCACCGACTGGGTGGCCGGCATCCGGTGCGTCACGTCGTTCGCGCCGATCATGATCACGCACACGTCCGGCGTCCGGGCCGGGTCCGCGAGCAGCAGCGAGACCTGCCGCTCCAGATCGTCCGACCGCGCCCCGGGCAGCGCGACGTTGCGCAGGTCCACCGGCCGCTCCGACACCGCCGCGAGCCCCGACGCCAGCAGCGCCCCCGGGGTCTGCCCGGCCCGCCGCACCCCCTGCCCGGCCGCGGTGGAGTCCCCGAGCAGCCCGAGGCGCAACGGCTCCGCCGGGCCCGTGAACGCCACCCCGTACCGCCCGTCCGCGCTCGGCGGGACCGGGGCGACGCCGCCGCCCACCTGCCGCTTCGCCAGCTGGACCTCCGCCAGCAGGACACCCACCGCCGCGGCGCCCAGCAGCCCGATGCTGCCGCCGCCGTAGGCCGCGCCCGCCGCGATCCGCCGTGCCACCCTCGCCGTCGACACAGTCCGGTCCACCTCTCGTCGCCCGTACCGCTGGAGAGCCGTACACAGAGCTACCTGCCCGCTACCGGCCGTCGTTCAATCGCACCACCGATCCGGTGCCCGTGCGCATACGCTTGCCGCACCATCTCGGAGACCCGGAGTACACGGTGCAATTCCACGATTCGATGATCAGTCTCGTAGGCAATACCCCGCTGGTGAAGCTGCGCAGTGTCACGGCCGGCATCCAGGCGACGGTTCTGGCCAAGGTCGAGTACTTCAACCCCGGCGGTTCGGTCAAGGACCGCATCGCCCTGCGCATGATCGAGGCGGCCGAGCAGAGCGGCGAGCTGAAGCCCGGCGGCACGATCGTCGAGCCGACGAGCGGCAACACGGGCGTGGGCCTGGCGATCGTCGCGCAGCAGAAGGGGTACAAGTGCGTCTTCGTCTGCCCGGACAAGGTGTCCACGGACAAGATCAACGTACTGCGCGCCTACGGTGCCGAGGTCGTCGTCTGCCCCACGGCGGTCGACCCCGAGCACCCCGACTCGTACTACAACGTCTCCGACCGGCTGGTCCGTGAGACGCCGGGGGCCTGGAAGCCCGACCAGTACTCCAACCCGAACAACCCGCGTTCCCACTACGAGACCACCGGTCCCGAGCTGTGGGAGCAGACGGAGGGGAGGATCACCCACTTCGTGGCGGGCGTCGGCACCGGCGGCACGATCAGCGGCACCGGCCGCTATCTGAAGGAGGCCAGCGGCGGCAGGGTCAAGGTCGTCGGCGCCGACCCCGAGGGCTCGGTCTACTCCGGCGGCTCCGGCCGCCCGTACCTCGTCGAGGGCGTCGGCGAGGACTTCTGGCCGTCGGCGTACGACCGCGAGGTCACCGACGAGATCGTCGCCGTGTCCGACAAGGACTCCTTCCAGATGACCCGCCGGCTCGCCAAGGAGGAGGGCCTCCTCGTCGGCGGCTCCTGCGGCATGGCGGTCGTGGGCGCCCTGGAGGTCGCGAAGCGGCTCGGGCCCGACGACGTGGTCGTCGTCCTCCTCCCGGACAGCGGGCGCGGCTACCTCTCGAAGATCTTCAACGACGAGTGGATGGCCGACTACGGCTTCCTGGAGGACACCGGTCCCTCGGCCAGGGTCGCGGACGTCCTGGACCACAAGGAGGGGCCCATCCCCACCCTCGTCCACATGCACCCGGAGGAGACGGTCGGCGAGGCGATCGAGGTGCTGCGCGAGTACGGCGTCTCGCAGATGCCGATCGTGAAGCCGGGCGCGGGGCACCCGGACGTGATGGCCGCCGAGGTCATCGGCTCGGTCGTCGAGCGCGAACTGCTGAACGCGCTGTTCGCCCAGCGCGCCTCCCTCACCGACCCGCTGGAGAAGCACATGTCGCCGCCGCTGCCGCAGGTCGGCTCCGGCGAGCCGGTCGAGGACCTGATGGCGGTACTCGGCGGCACCGGCGCCGCCGACGCGGCGATCGTGCTCGTGGAGGGCAGGCCGAAGGGCGTCGTCAGCCGCCAGGACCTGCTGGCCTATCTGGCCAAGGACGCCCCGGCGGCAGCGAAGCCGTAAAGGCGCAAAGCCGGGGAAACGGGCACGTGGACGCGCGTTTCGCGAAAACGGTACGTGTGCGTCACGTGGCCGCAGCACCGGCTTAACACGACTCCGGCACATTGGTGGGTGTCGGCAGGGAAACCCGCCGGCACCCGAACGGCGACAACGGACTACGGAGCGGCTCCCGGACCTCCACCGTCGCCCGGACGCGCCACCCGGCCCTGACCCGGGCCGCGTCCTTCGCGGGGACCGCCGTCGTCCCGCCCCCTGGGAAACCGGGGGTGCGGCGGTCCCCGCGACATACCCTTCTACGCGCGCAGGCCCCGCGCGTCCTCCGGCTCCCCCGGCCCCTCGGCCGCCGCCCAGCTCGCCAGCAGGGCGATGCGCTCGGCGGTCTCCGAACCCGGCTCCGGGGTGTACACGACCAGCGAGAGTTCCGGCTCGCCGGGCACCGCCAGCGTCTCGTACGGAAGGGCCAGCGCGCCCACCACCGGATGGTGCATCCGCTTCACACCGTACGTCTTCGCCTTCACCAGGTGGTCCGCCCACAGTCGGCGGAAGTCCTCGCTCTTCAGCGACAACTCACCGACCAGCGCGGCGAGTTCCTTGTCGTCCGGGTGCAGCCCCGCGTCCAGTCGCAGATGCGCGACCGTCTCCGCCGCCACGGCCGGCCAGTCCGGGTACAGGTCCCGCGCCTCCGGGGCCAGGAACGTCTGGCGCGGCATGTTGCGCTCGGCGGCCGGCATCCGGGAGAAGCCGGCGAGCGCGTCCCCCAGCGCGTTCCACGCCAGCACGTCCATCCGCCGCCCCAGCACGAAGGAGGGCGCGCGTTCGAACATGTCGAGCAGCAGCCGCAGCCCCGGCCGCACCCGCCGGGCCTCGGGGGTGGGAGCCGTCCGCGCCTTGGGGCGTGCCACCGTCCGCAGATACACGTGCTCCGTCGCGTCGAGCCGGAGCACCCGGGCTATCGCGTCGAGCACGGCGTCCGAGACGCGGGGGCCGCGCCCCTGCTCCAGCCGGATGTAGTAGTCGACGCTCACCCCGGCGAGCTGCGCCACCTCCTCGCGCCGCAGGCCCGGAACCCGCCTGCGGCCGTACGAGTCGAGCCCCACGTCCTCCGGGCGGATGCGGGCACGCCGTGAGCGCAGGAAGTCTCCGAGTTCACCGTCCATGGCCCGATCGTAGGAGACCGGCGCCCGCCCAGCCTGGTACTGGCGGACCCGGGAACAACGCATCCCTGGGTGGGCGGCGCGGACCGGAGCACCGTGGTGTCCGGCCGGGGAGACGCCCCGGCCGGACACGGATCGGGGAGCACCCATGTCGTACGAGACGCTCGCAGGCCGCACCGCCGTCATCACCGGAGCCGCCAGCGGCATGGGCGCGGCGACCGCCCGGCTGCTCGCCGCGCAGGGCGTACGGGTGGCGCTGCTGGCCCGCCGCGCGGAGCGGCTGGACGAGCTGGCCGCGAAGATCACCGCGGACGGCGGTCAGGCGCTGGCCGTCGCCGCCGACGTCACCGACCAGGCGTCCGTGGACGCGGCGGCCGACCGGGTGCACGCGGAGTTCGGCCCGGTGGACCTGGTGGTCAACGCGGCCGGGGTGATGCTGCCGAACCCCCTGGACGCGGGGCGCGCCGACGAGTGGCAGCGGATGCTCGACACCAATGTGGCGGGGGCCCTGCGGATCATCCGGGCCTTCACCGCGGACCTGGTGGCGGCCGCGGCCGGGGGCCGCACCGCCGACCTGGTCAACATCTCCTCGATCGGCGCGCACATCACGTTCCCCCACTACGCCGTCTACGGCGCCACGAAGGCCGCGCTCACCCACCTGTCGGCCTCGCTGCGCACCGAACTCGGCCCGCGCGACGTCCGCGTCACCAACATCGAGCCCGGCCTCACCGACTCGGAGCTGGCCGGCCACGTCGACAACGCGGAGCTGAGCGGGCAGCTGGACGGCATGTTCGAGGCGCTGGGCGGGCTCTCCTCCGACGAGATCGCCGACCTCATCGCGTACACCACCAGCCGCGCCCGTCACATCAACCTGCGCCAGCTGGTCGTCCTGCCGACCCGTCAGGCGTGACCCGGCCTCCCAGTCCTACCCAGCCTCTCAGTCCTCCCAGTCGGACGCCGGCCGCCGCTCCTCGCGGCCCCGGAACAACCGCCGGCCGTGGCCGGCCTGGAAGGCGTTGACGCCGACGATCCCGACCCAGGCCACGACGAGCCCGCCGAGGCCCGCCTGCGCGGCGCCGATCGCGGACAGCGGGACGGCCAGCACCAGCGAGACGACCCCGAAGCCGTACCGCTCGCCGAAGTTCCCCTGTGGCTGCGACGGCGGCCGCGCGCCCCGGGCGACGGTGGTCCGTTCCTCGGCGAGATGCCGCCGGACCCTGCGGTCGAGCGTGGCGTCGAGCCGCTGCTCCACCTTCTCCAGGAACGACTCGACGAGCGCGGAGTCGTAGTCGGCCCCCAGCTCGCCGCGGGCCTGCAGAGTCGCCTTGAGCTCCTTGCCGAGCTCGGTGTCGGGTGCGTCCATGGGCCCCACAGTACGAAGCGGAGGCCTCCGGGTCAGTGGGGCTGGCCCCCCTGTTCGGCGGGCGGCACGCCCCACGGCGCCCGGCTGCATATGGACATGCAGACCCCTTGCTGGCTGAATGGATTCGTCGGCGCCGGGCCTCGGCGCGGCGGACCTACCGAGGGGACAGGATGAGCGGGAGCAGCCCGGCCGCGCGGTTGCAGGAGCTGTTCGAGGGGCGCCGGCTCACGCCCACGCAGCGGCGCATCGCACACTCGATGGTGCGCAGGGCCGGTGACGCCCCGTTCCTCTCCAGCGTCGAGCTGGCCGAACTGGCCGGGGTCAGCCAGCCCTCCGTCACCCGGTTCGCCGTCGCCCTCGGCTTCGACGGCTACCCCGCGCTGCGCAAGCACCTGCGCGAGGTCGCCCCGGCCGGTGCGGAGGCGGGTGAGGGGGAGGAGACGTACAACGAGTACCAGCAGGCGGTACTCGGGGAGATCGAGAACCTGCGCCACCTCGCCGGACTCCTCGCCGACCCGGGCCCCGTCGAGAGGGCCGGCCGGCTGCTCGCCGCCTCCCGCCCGCTGCCGGTGCTCGGGCTGCGCGCGGC
Source organism: Streptomyces sp. NPDC019224 (assembly GCF_040632605.1). Lineage (NCBI taxonomy): Bacteria > Bacillati > Actinomycetota > Actinomycetes > Kitasatosporales > Streptomycetaceae > Streptomyces > Streptomyces sp. NPDC019224. Next base: position 73,624 of record NZ_JBEYCF010000019.1, read on the forward strand.
GTCCTCGCAGGCGCGGGGGTTCGGCTACTTCGCGGCGAAGGTGCACCCGGACGTCCGGGTGCTCGACGAGGGCGGCAGCATGCTGCACGACCGGATCGACGCGGCCCGGCGGGCCGGGGCGAGTGCGCTGATCTGCTTCGCGCTGCCCCGCCACCCGCGCGAGGTCGTGGACGCCCTCTCCTACGCACGCGGCCGGGGGCTCACCGTGGTCTCGGTGGCCGACTCCGCGTTCGCGCCGGTGGCCCGCCACAGCGACCTGCTCATCCCGGCCGCCGTCGGCACCGGCCTCGCCTTCGACACCGCCTGTGCGCCGATGCTCCTGGGCCGGGTGCTCCTGGAAGCCATGTGCGACGCCCTCCCGGACGCCCAGGCCCGCCTGGAGGAGTTCGACACGGGGGCGGTGGCGCGGGGGCTGTTCGTGGAGTGAACCGGGGCGCGGGTGCGGGCCGCGTACGGCCCGCACCCGCGCCCCCGTCAGACCTCCAGGTCCGCCTCGATCTTCTTCAGCTGGTGGCGGGCCATGGCGAGGTTCGCCCGGCCGGCGTCCAGCACCAGGTAGAGGAACAGGCCGTTGTTGCCCCGGGTCTTGAGGAGCCTGATCAGGTGGTACTGGGTGCTCAGGGTGATCAGGATGTCCTCGATCTCGTCCTTGATGCCGAGGTGTTCCATGGTGCGGAGCTTGGCGCGTACGACGTCGGTGTTGCCGGCGGCCGCGACCTCCAGGTTGAAGTCCTTGCCGCCGCCGAGCGTGCCCAGCGCCATACCGCTCGTGTAGTCGACGAGGGCGACACCGGTGGTGCCCTCGATGGACGACATCGCTTCCTTCAGTGACGCTTCGGTGTTCGCCATGAGTGGTGCTCCCTTTCTCTGACCGGCCACTGCGGCCGGTTCCGTTGCGTGGTGCGAGTGGTGCGAGTGGTTCCGGTGGGCCTACTGGCTCAGGTGGTTCCCCTGGGGCTCAGGTCGGGCGGTGGGGGAGGGCGCCCGGTTGCTGCGGGGGGCGCGGCACGGGGGCGGGCTGCGGGGCCCGGGCGAGGGCCTGGTCGACCAGTTCGCCGATACGGGAGCCGGCCCGGCGGCCCTCCAGATGCAGCCGGCCCACGTTGATCCGGTCCTCGGCCAGCAGGGTCAGGACGGCCTGGGAGCCCGCCGCGTACGTCGCGATGTAGCCCGACTCGCCGCGCACGAGCAGCTCGCGGAAGCCGTTCCGGCCGGTCGCCTCGGTCATCCGGATCGCGACGCCCAGCGCGGCGGCGGTCAGCGCGGCGACCCCCTCGGCCTCCACGCCCGGTGTGTCATGAGCCAGGACCAGGCCGTCGGTGCTGGCCGCCAGGGCGCCCGAGAGCAGCGGGACCCGTGCCCTCAACCGCTGGAGCTCGGCCAGGACGTCCTGTGCTTCGGCTTCGGGCACCATCAGCTGTCTCCTTCCGGCACGCTGTCTGAGCGCGCGTATCACAGGGCCTCCAATGCGTCTCGGAGCCGGCGCAGCAGGGCGACGTCGGGGTCGGCCGTGACCTCGGGCAGCGCGATCCGGTCCGCGCCCCGGACGGCCGGGCCCGTGGCCGGTTCGACCAGCCCGGCCGCCGCGAGGCGCCGCAGGTCGACCAGGACGTGGAACGCGGACCTGCCCAGCTCCTGCGCGATGCCGGTGGCCGTACGCACCCCGTCCACGCGCTCCAGTACGCGGCGCCGGCCCGGCGGCACGGGCGCGTCGGCCGGGCGGCCCGTCCGCATCAGCGGGGCCGTGTCCACCGCCGCGTCCGGCCAGATCCGGTCCAGCAGCTCCCGGCGCCGCAGCGTCTCGCGCTCCACGGCGTCCACCGGGACCGGGCGCACGGGGCCGATCCAGTGCGCGACCCCGTACCGGAAACGCGCCGGTGTCCTGGTCGGTGCGAGGGCGAAGAACGCGGCGTCGTACAGGGCGCCCAGGTGGCACAGCTCCAGCGCGCCGCCCGGGACCCGCCCGCTGTCCACCAGATGCCGCCCGACCCGCTGTCCGGCCCCCGCCTCGGCGACCGCGTCCCACCAGCCCTCGCGGCGCAGCGCACCGCCCCGCGTGAGCAGGACGTCGATGCCGGGCGTCGCGGGGCTCTCGGCGTGCACGACCTCGCCGTCGGCGAGGTACAGCGTGCCCCGGTCGCGCATCAGGGCGCCGGTGGCCCGTTCGGCCGCGAGGCGCTGGAGCATGGGGGAGAGCACGGGGGCGGCGGTCTCGTCCGCGAGGGCGGCGGTCACGCGAGGACCAGCCGCTCGGCCATCTCGCCGAGGCGTATCCGGGCGAGCGCGAGATTGCCCTCCGCACGGTCCAGCCACAGGTGGAGGAAGACACTGCTGTCGAAGTCCGTCTCCACGAACCGCAGGATGTGGTACCCGGCACGGGTGGTGACGATGACGTCCTCGACGGGTGGCGCGGCCGTCTCCCCGGCGGCGGACGCGTCCGACGGCCCGACGGCGAAGGCGGGCTGTTCGGCCGCCATCCGGGCCACCTCCGCCGTCTCCGCCGCGGTGGCCTCGTGGTCACCGTTGGGCGAGTCGCCGATGGTGCCGAGGGCGAGACCGCTCGTCCAGTCGACGACAGCGGCGCCCCTGGCACCGGGCAGTCTCATGACGTCGAGCAGGCACTCGTCGATTCCGGGCACGCGGATTCCCCTCCGACACGGCGTTCGTGTGTGACCCAGAGGCTACGCATCGTGCCCGCTCCAGGTGGAGGTTTGGCATTTTCCATCGGTACATGCGGGCGGTTGCCGGAGAATGCCCGCCGCGAAACGGACGGAACGGCTCCTGAGACCGCCCGGCCGGGGCTGTTGACTGGGGCTATTCACCCGCTCAAGATGTGAATAGAAAAGTCACAGTCGCGAGGAGGCACCGCCATGTCAGGACCCCGCCCCGTACGGGCGCCGCGCGGTACGGAACTGACCGCCCTGGGATGGCAGCAGGAGGCCGCCCTGCGGATGCTCCAGAACAACCTCGACCCCGAGGTCGCCGAGCACCCCGACAAGCTCGTCGTCTACGGCGGCACGGGCAAGGCGGCCCGCGACTGGCGCTCGTTCGACGCGATGGTCCGTACGCTGCGCACGCTCAAGCAGGACGAGACGATGCTCGTCCAGTCGGGGCGGCCGGTCGGTGTCATGCAGACTCACGAGTGGGCGCCGCGGGTCCTGATCGCCAACTCCAACCTGGTCGGTGACTGGGCGAACTGGGAGGAGTTCCGCCGCCTGGAGGCGCTCGGGCTCACCATGTACGGCCAGATGACCGCCGGTTCGTGGATCTACATCGGCACCCAGGGCATCCTCCAGGGCACCTACGAGACCTTCGCCGCCGTCGCCGCCAAGCTGCACTCAACGGGTAAGGGGGTCGACGGCTCGCTGGCCGGGACGATCACCCTGACCGCCGGTCTCGGCGGGATGGGCGGCGCCCAGCCGCTCGCCGTGACCATGAACGGCGGCGTCGCGATCTGTATCGACTGCGACCCGCGCGCCATCGAGCGCCGCATCGAGCACCGCTACCTGGACGTGCGCGCCGACTCCCTGGAGCACGCGCTCCAGCTCGCCGTGGAGGCCAGGGACGCCCGCCGGCCGCTCTCCATCGGCCTCCTCGGCAACGCGGCGGAGCTGCTGCCCCGGATGCTCGCCGAGGGCGCCCCCGTCGACATCGTCACCGACCAGACCAGCGCGCACGACCCGCTGGCCTACCTGCCGGTCGGCGTCGACTTCGACGACATGGCCGCCTACGCCGCCGAGAAGCCCGCCGACTTCACCCTGCGCGCCCGCGAGTCGATGGCCCGGCACGTCGAGGCGATGGTCGGCTTCATGGACGCCGGCGCGGAGGTCTTCGACTACGGCAACTCGATCCGGGGCGAGGCGCGACTCGCCGGGTACGAGCGGGCTTTCGACTTCCCCGGCTTCGTGCCGGCGTACATCCGGCCGCTGTTCTGCGAGGGCAAGGGGCCGTTCCGGTGGGCGGCGCTGTCCGGGGAGGCGTCCGACATCCACAAGACGGACAAGGCCCTGCTCGACCTCTTCCCGGAGAACGAGTCCCTGCACCGCTGGATCAGGATGGCCGGCGAACGCGTCCACTTCCAGGGCCTGCCCGCCCGCATCTGCTGGCTCGGCTACGGCGAACGGGAGCGGGCCGGCGAGCGCTTCAACGACATGGTGGCGAGCGGCGAACTCGCGGCGCCGCTGGCGATCGGCCGCGACCACCTGGACTGCGGATCCGTGGCCTCCCCGTACCGCGAGACCGAGGCCATGCTCGACGGCTCCGACGCGATCGCCGACTGGCCGCTGCTGAACGCCATGGTCAACGTGGCGTCCGGGGCGTCCTGGGTCTCCCTCCACCACGGTGGCGGGGTCGGCATGGGCCGCTCCATCCACGCCGGCCAGGTGACCGTCGCCGACGGCACACCGCTGGCCGGCGAGAAGATCCGGCGGGTGCTCACGAACGACCCGGGCATGGGGGTCATCCGGCACGTCGACGCGGGGTACGACGTCGCGGAGTCCGTGGCGGCGGACAAGGGTGTGCGGGTGCCGATGCGGGAGGGCGCGTGACGCGCCCGGCCGCATCGGGGGACGGCGGCGGACCGGCGGGGGGCGCGGGGACCGCGTCGGGCACGGGTCCCGGTGCGCCCGCCCTCCCCCTCGGCCCCGAAAGCGCGGGAGGCGCGGGAGGCGCGGGAGGCGCGGGAGGCGCGGGAGGCGCGGGAGGCGCCCCCCTCGCCCGGCCGAACGAAGGCCCGCGAGCCGGTTCCTTCCAGGAGATGTGGCGGGAGCTGGCTCCCCTCGGCCGCCACCCCGACAGCGGCGGATACCGGCGGTACGCCTGGACCGGGGCCGACTCCGATTGCCGGGCGTGGTTCCGGACGCAGGCCGAGGCGCGAGGGCTGACGCTGGAGACCGATCGCAACGGCAACCAGTGGGCCTGGCTCGGCGACCCCCTGGCGGGGGACGCCGTCGTCACCGGCTCGCACCTCGACTCCGTGCCCGACGGCGGCGCCTTCGACGGGCCGCTCGGGGTCGTCTCCTCGTTCGCCGCGCTCGACGAACTCCGCCGCAGGGGAGCGGAGTTCACCAAGCCGCTGGCCATCACCAACTTCGGTGACGAGGAGGGCGCCCGCTTCGGCCTCGCCTGCGTCGGCTCCCGGCTCTCCGCCGGGCAGCTGACCGTCGAGGCCGCGCACCGGCTGCGCGACGCGGACGGCGTCACCCTCCCCCAGGCCATGGAGGCCGCCGGATACGACCCCGACGCCATCGGGCCCGACCCCGCACGGCTCGCCCGGATCGGCGCTTTCGTCGAACTCCACGTCGAGCAGGGCCGGGCCCTCGACCTCACCGGCGACCCCGTCGGCATCGCCTCCGCGATCTGGCCGCACGGACGCTGGCGGTTCGACTTCCGGGGCGAGGCCAACCACGCGGGCACCACGCGGCTCGCCGACCGCCGGGACCCGATGCCCACGTACGCCGAGACCGTCCTCGCCGCCCGCCGGGAGGCGGAACTGGCCGGCGCCCTCGCCACCTTCGGCAAGGTCGCCGTCGAGCCGAACGGGGTCAACGCCATCCCCTCCCTCGTGCGCGGCTGGCTCGACTCGCGCGCCGCCGACCAGGACACCCTGGACACGGTCGTCGCCGCCGTCGAGCGGGCCGCCCGGGACCACGCCGAACGGGCGGGTATCGACCTCGACGTCGTACGCGAGTCGTTCACGCCCGTGGTCGAGTTCCAGCACGCCCTGCGCGACGAACTGGGCACCCTGCTCAAGGGCTCCGCCCACGGCACCGGCCGCCCGGTCCCCGTGCTCGGCACCGGCGCCGGGCACGACGCGGGTATTTTGTCCGCTTCGGTCCCGACCGCCATGCTGTTCGTACGGAACCCGACCGGGATCTCGCACTCACCGGCCGAACACGCCGCCGAGGACGACTGCGTGGCCGGGGTGACCGCACTCGCCGACGTACTGGAAGGTCTCGCGTGCCGCTGACGACGGAGGCGACGGGCAAGCCCGTCACCGAGACGTACTGGCTGTCCCATGCCTGGCTCGGCACCCATGTCGAGCCGGGCGTCGCCCTGGAGGTGTCCGACGGGCGGATCGCCCGCGTACGCACCGGCGTGGACGCCGCGCCGCCCGGCGCGACCGCGCTGCGCGGGCTCACCCTGCCAGGCCTGGCCAACACCCACTCGCACGCCTTCCACCGCGCCCTGCGCTCCACCGTGCAGGTGGGCTCGGGCACCTTCTGGACCTGGCGCGAGACCATGTACCAGGTCGCGGCCCGGCTCACCCCCGACACCTACTACGCGCTGGCCCGCGCGGTGTACGCGGAGATGGCGCTCGCCGGCGTGACCGCGGTCGGCGAATTCCACTATCTGCACCACGGGCCCGGCGGCACCCCCTACGACAACCCGAACGCCATGGGCGAGGCCCTGATCGAGGCCGCCCGCGCGGCCGGCGTCCGGATCACCCTGCTCGACACCGCCTACCTCTCCGCCGGATTCGGCTCCGGGCCCGCCGACTACCGCGAGCCCGACCGGCACCAGGCGCGTTTCAGCGACACGACCGCCGACGCCTGGGTCGAACGCGCCGCCCTCCTCAAGGGTGACGACCACGCCCTCATCGGCGCCGCCGTCCACTCCGTGCGGGCGGTCCCGGCCGGCCAGCTCTCCACCGTCGCCCGATGGGCCGAGGAACGGCAGGCCCCCCTGCACGTCCACCTCTCCGAGCAGACCGCCGAGAACGACGCCTGCCTCGCCGCGCACGGGCGCACCCCCACCCGGCTCCTCGCCGACCACGGCGTCCTCGGACCCCGCACCACCGGCGTCCACAACACCCACCTCACCGACGAGGACATCGCCCTCATCGGCTCGACGGGCACCGGCACCTGCATGTGCCCGACCACCGAACGCGACCTCGCCGACGGCATCGGCCCCGCGGCCGCCCTCCAGCACGCCGGCTCCCCGCTCTCGCTGGGCAGCGACAGCCACGCGGTGATCGACCTCTTCGAGGAGGCCCGCGCGTTGGAGCTCAACGAACGCCTGCGCACCCGCACACGCGGCCACTGGACCGCCGCCGCCCTGCTGCGCGCCGCCTCCGCCGACGGCCACGCCGCGCTCGGCCGGCCCGACGCGGGCGTCCTCGAACCGGGCGCCCCCGCCGACCTGGTGACCGTGGCCCTCGACTCCGTCAGGACAGCCGGGCCCGTGCCGCGGCTGGCAGCGGAGACCGCCGTATTCGCCGCCTCCGCGGCCGACGTCCGCCACACGGTGGTGGCGGGGCGCCACCTCGTACGCGACGGGCGGCACACGCTGGTCGACGACGTCCCCGAAGCGCTCGCCCGGGCCATCGGCGCCCTGCGCCCCTGAGCAGCGGCCCGGTGAACACCCGGCTCCCACACAAGGAGAGCAGTCCCCCGATGACGACGACCGCCATCACCCACATCTCCGCCCTGGTCACCAACGACCCCTCCCTCGGCGACGAGTCCCCCCTCGGACTGGTCCAGGACGCGGCCGTCGTCATCGAGGGCGACCGCGTCGTCTGGACCGGTGAGTCGAGCAAAGCACCCGCCACTGACAACGCCGTCGACGCGGGCGGCCGGGCCGTGATCCCCGGCTTCGTCGACTCGCACTCGCACCTGGTCTTCGCGGGCGACCGCACCCAGGAGTTCAACGCCCGGATGTCCGGCCGCCCCTACAGCGCGGGCGGCATCCGCACCACCGTCGCCGCCACCCGCGCCGCCACCGACGAACAGCTCTCCGCCAACGTCGCCCGCTACCTCGCCGAGGCGCTGCGCCAGGGCACCACGACCTTCGAGACCAAGTCCGGCTACGGCCTCACCGTCGAGGACGAGGCCCGCGCCCTGCGCGTCGCCGCCCGCCACACCGACGAGGTCACCTTCCTCGGCGCCCACATCGTCTCCCCGGACTACGCCGACGACCCGGCCGGCTACGTGGACCTGGTCACCGGACCGATGCTCGACGCCTGCGCCCCCTACGCCCGCTGGATCGACGTCTTCTGCGAGCGCGGCGCCTTCGACGGCGACCAGGCCCGGACGATCCTCACCGCCGGCCGCGCCAGGGGCCTGCACCCCCGGGTGCACGCCAACCAGCTCGGTCACGGCCCCGGCGTCCAGCTCGCCGTGGAGCTCGACGCGGCCTCCGCCGACCACTGCACCCATCTGACCGACGCGGACGTGGACGCCCTGGCCCGCTCGGCGACCGTCGCCACCCTGCTGCCCGGCGCCGAGTTCTCCACCCGCGCCGCCTGGCCGGACGCCCGCCGGCTGCTCGACGCGGGCGCCACCGTCGCGCTCTCCACGGACTGCAACCCGGGCTCCTCGTTCACCTCGTCCCTGCCGTTCTGCATCGCGCTGGCCGTGCGCGACATGGGCATGACCCCGGACGAGGCCCTCTGGTCCGCCACGGCGGGCGGCGCGGCGGCCCTGCGCCGCGACGACATCGGCCGCCTCGCCCCGGGGGCCCGCGCCGACCTGGTGGTCCTGGACGCGCCCAGCCACGTCCACCTCGCGTACCGGCCGGGCGTGCCGCTGGTCCACGAGGTGTGGCGCGCCGGCGAACGCGTCGTGACGCCGCGCGGTGTCCCGTACGGCGGCTGACCCGGGGGACGTCCCGAGACGCGGAAAGGACCTGCCCCCGGGGGCAGGTCCTTTCCGGCAATCCTCACGCGCACGGCCGGTCCCCGGCGCGGCTGCGGCCTACCGCGTCCGGGACGCGGCAGTCCTCGCGCGCACGGCGCGGGACGTGTCTCACTCGTCCAGCGTCAGACCCTTGCGCAGCTTGACCAGGGTGCGCGAGAGCAGCCTCGACACGTGCATCTGGGAGATGCCCAGCTCCTCGCCGATCTCCGCCTGCGTCATGTTGGCGACGAACCGGAGCGAGAGGATCCTGCGGTCGCGGCCCGGCAGCGAGGCGATGAGCGGCTTCAGGGACTCGACGTACTCGATGCCTTCGAGTCCGTGGTCCTCGTAGCCGATCCGGTCGGCCAGCGCGCCCTCGGGCTCCTCCTCCTCGGGCTTGGCGTCGAGCGAGCTCGCGGTGTACGCGTTGCTCGCGGCCATGCCCTCCACGATCTCGTCGCGGGTGAGGCCGAGGCGGTCGGCGAGCTCGCCCACGGTGGGCGCCCGGTCGAGCCGCTGGGCGAGCTCGTCGCCCGCCTTGGCCAGGTCGAGGCGCAGTTCCTGCAGCCGGCGCGGGACGCGCACGGACCAGCTGGTGTCGCGGAAGAAGCGCTTGATCTCGCCGACGATGGTCGGCATCGCGAAGGTCGGGAACTCGACGCCCCGGCTGAGCTCGAAGCGGTCGATCGCCTTGATCAGGCCGATCGTGCCGACCTGGACGATGTCCTCCATCGGCTCGCTGCGGGAGCGGAAGCGGGACGCGGCGAACTTGACCAGGGCCAGGTTCAGCTCCACGAGCGTGTTGCGCACGTAGGAGTACTCCGGCGTGCCCTCTTCGAGGACTTCGAGCCGGGCGAAGAGCGTCTTCGACAGGGCCCTGGCGTCCAGCGCCCCCACTTCGGCGCAGGGCGGGATCTCGGGAAGCCCCTCGAGTCCGTCGAGTCCTTCGTTGTCTGATGCGGCACGGTGCGGGTACGAGGCACTGTGCGGGTGCGCGGTACCGCGGGTGAAGCGGTCACTGCCACTGCTGGTGCTGCCGGTGCGCGTGCCGTGCGAAACGGTCGCAGCAGGGGAGTCTGATTCGGTCGGTCCCTGAGGACATGCCGACGGCGCGTTGTGGGTACGCGGTACGTCGAGCCGGGGTGACATGGTCTCCTCCATCGTTCTCGGCATATGGCTGCCGATGCCCCTACGTGTTCCTGCGGTGAAGCGGCGCCTCCGAAGCCGGTCGTGTTGTGGGTGTCCTCCTACCCTTACCCGCTCGTCATGGGTCGGTACAACCGCCAATTGACCGCGTATGTCCGGTTTGTTGAGGTCTTCCGCTACCGCGTGGCGAAAGGAACGCGTACTGTTTCAAGAACATCAGTGACAGCTGGCGCGCATCCGTAGGTGTGGTGACGCGGACAGTGACGAGCGGTGAAGAGGGACGGGCATGGACCGCGGGACGGTCGGCAGTGCGAACCGGGGGCGGCTTCAGGTCGACGCCCGGACCGAGGGGCACAGCGAGGTGGTGACGCCGGTCGGTGAGCTCGATCACCACACGGCGGACCTGCTGCGCGAGCCGCTGGAGAGCGCGGTCGAACAGGGGCGTGCGCGCCTGGTGGTCGACTGCTCGCGACTCGACTTCTGTGATTCCACCGGGCTGAACGTCCTGCTCGGTGCCCGCCTCAAGGCGGAGGCAGCCGGGGGAGGGGTTCATTTGGCCGCGATGCAGCCGGTGGTGGCACGGGTCTTCGAGATCACGGGCGCGGAGGCGGTGTTCACCGTCCACGCCTCGCTCGCCGAGGCCCTGGCGACCTGACCGGACGGCGTGCCGGGTATCCGGGCGCCTCGTCCGTCGCGTGGGTCACGCGATCCGCGAAGGCACAGGGGTGTCGTCGCGGTTCGGCCGGGCAGGAGATCTTCCGGCGAGCCCGGGCAGCCCGGCCCGCCGCGCCTGTGCGGTTCCTGTATCAGTGTCCGTGTCGGTATTCGTACTCGTATCTGTTCCGTGGTTCGTATCTGTCCCACGGCGACATGGTGAATCGGTGAGGTGAAGCGCTGATGAGCACCACCCGGCAGCATCCGCCGGGCGACCTCGGCCGCGAGCCGGAGGGCGCGGGCGTTTCCTCCGCCGAGCCCCCCGGGCCCGCCGAGGCCGCCGACCGGCAGTGGCGCACGTTGTCGTTGCGGGAGGCCACCGGCATCGTGCCGACCGCCCGTGATTTCGCCCGCCAGGCGCTCCACGACTGGGGCTGGCTCCCCGCCTCCAGCGCCGACCGCCGCGCCGCCGCGGAGGACGTCCTGCTGGTCGTGTCCGAGCTGGTCACCAACGCGTGCCTGCACGCGGGCGGCCCCGACGAGCTCCGGATCGCCCACAGCCCCAAGATGCTGCGCGTGGAGGTCGCCGACGGCGGTGCGGGCCAGCCCGCGCCGCGTACGCCGCACCGGGCCGGGCGGCCCGGCGGGCACGGCATGTTCATCGTGCAGCGGCTCTGTCTGGACTGGGGAGTCGTACGGGTGCCGGGCGAGCCCGGCAAGACCGTGTGGGCGGAGCTCGCCGCCCCGGCGTGACGCGCACGGCGAAGGGGCCGCGCACCGGAATCGGTGCGCGGCCCCTTCGCCGTGTCCGGACGGTCAGTGCACGTCGCCCATCAGCTTCGAGACCTTCCGGCGGGACATCCACATGCCGACACCGGCGATGACCGCGATGACCGCTTCGATGGCGACGGCGCCCGAGGTGTTCAGGTCGACGCCGAGCTGCGGAGTGGTGAGCAGGCCGGTCACGGAGTCGCCGGCGGTGACCGCGAGGAACCAGACGCCCATCATCTGGGAGCCGTACTTCGCCGGGGCCATCTTGGTCGTCACCGACAGGCCGACCGGCGAGAGGCACAGCTCCGCGACGGTCTGGATGAAGTAGATCGCGACCAGCCACATCGGGCTGACCTTGCCGCCGTTGGCGGCGGTGTCGAGCAGCGGGATGAGGAAGACGACGAAGGAGATGCCGATGAGGACGAGGCTGGAGGCGAACTTGACGGCGGTGCTCGGCTCCTTGCCGCGCCGGTTCAGCCACAGCCACCCCGAAGCGGCCACGGGGGCCAGCGCCATGATGAAGATCGCGTTCAGCGACTGGTACCAGGACGTCGGGAAGCCGAATCCGAGGAGGCTGTTCGTCGTCGAGTCCTCGCCGAAGATCGACAGGGTCGAGCCGTTCTGGTCGTAGATCATCCAGAAGACGGCGGCGACCACGAAGAACCAGACGTAACCCGACAGCTTCGACTGCTCGGTCTCCGTCAGATCCTTGTCGCGCTTCATGCGGGCCAGTACGACGATCGGGACGACCAGGCCGGCGATCGTGATCGGCAGCAGTGCCCAGTCGGCGAAGTTCCCGGTGACGCCCAGCAGGGTGTAGAAGACGACGGCGGCGATCAGCCAGATCAGGCCCTTGCGCAGGACGGAGCGCTTCTCCTGCTCCGTCGCCGGCGTGGCGACGACGTCGCTCTCCGGGCTCAGGTGGCGGGTACCGAGCATGAACTGGGCGAGACCCAGCGCCATGCCCACCGCGGCGAGCGCGAAACCGAAGTGCCAGTTGACGTTCTCGCCGATGGTGCCGATGGTCAGCGGGGCGAGGAAGGCGCCGAGGTTGATGCCGATGTAGAAGAGCGTGAAGCCACCGTCACGGCGTGGGTCCTCCGGGCCGTCGTAGAGGTGGCCGACCATCGTGGAGATGTTGGCCTTCAGCAGGCCGGAGCCGAGTGCGACGAGCACGAGGCCCGCGAAGAAGGCCGCCGCGCTGGGCGCGGCGAGCGTGATGTGACCCAGGATGACGATGCCGCCGCCGATGGCCACGGTCTTGCGCGGTCCCCAGAACCGGTCGGCGATCCAGCCGCCGGGCATGGTGAGCAGATAGACCATCGCCATGTAGACGGAGTAGATCGCCGTCGCCGTGGTCGCACTCATGTGCATGCCGCCGGGCGCGATCAGGTACAGCGGGAGCAGTGCCCTCATGCCGTAGAAGCTGTAACGCTCCCACATCTCGGTCATGAAGAGCGTGGCCAGGCCCCGGGGGTGGCCGAAGAAGGTCTTCTCGCCACCCACGGTGCTCGACGGGTCCTTCGTCAGGCTGGACGCCATGATCGATCCTTGTGTGCTCGGGACGCGACGCCTCGAAGAAGCGGGTACGCGCCCGGTGGGGGGAGGCCGGCACCGCCGCGGGTACGCCCACCGCGACGGGATCCACACCCGGAGACGTCCTCATCGGCGGTCCGGGCCCGGCCCACAGGTCATTCACTGAAACTTCCGGGCCGGCGGGTACCGGCCCCGCACACAAAAGAGACCCTCGGCGCTCAGAGCAGCCCAAAGGTCCTTGAGTAGTGCAATAGGCGTTCAGCCACCATACGGCATGACAAAGACCGTTATGGAAGGACTTGAGAGATGGATCACAGGCGCGAGGGCGACCACAGTCGCATATTCGAAGGCCCTTCCGGTAACAGGGCGCAGACCCGCAGGGCTTCTGGATCACCACCCGCCCTGTCCCTCCCGCGGACTACCATCAGTGCATGACCCGTGTACTGCTCGCCGAGGACGACGCATCCATCTCGGAACCGCTGGCCCGCGCCCTGCGGCGAGAGGGTTACGAGGTCGAGGTGCGGGAAGACGGCCCGACCGCCCTCGACGCAGGTCTCCAGGGCGGCATCGACCTGGTCGTCCTCGACCTGGGGCTGCCCGGGATGGATGGCCTCGAAGTCGCCCGCCGGCTCCGTGCCGAGGGTCACACCGTGCCGGTCCTCGTCCTGACCGCCCGCGCCGACGAGGTGGACACGGTCGTCGGGCTCGACGCGGGCGCCGACGACTACGTCACCAAGCCCTTCCGCCTCGCCGAGCTCCTCGCCCGGGTCCGGGCCCTGCTGCGGCGCGGTGCCACCGAGCCCGCCCCCCAGCCCGCCACGCACGGCGTCCGCATCGACGTCGAATCGCACCGGGCCTGGATGGGCGAGGAGGAACTGCAGCTCACCGCCAAGGAGTTCGACCTCCTGAGGGTCCTGGTGCGGGACGCCGGCCGGGTCGTCACCCGCGACCAGTTGATGCGCGAGGTGTGGGACACCACGTGGTGGTCGTCGACCAAGACCCTCGACATGCACATCTCCTGGCTCCGCAAGAAGCTCGGCGACGACGCCGCCAACCCGCGCTACATCGCCACGGTCCGGGGCGTCGGCTTCCGTTTCGAGAAGAGCTGACGCACACGCGCGGGGGGTGACCGCGCTCCACGCCATCCGCCCGAGCTGACGTACAGAAGCAGGCATGCGCCGACGACTGATCAACTCCACCCTCGCCGTCGTGCTCGTGGTGATCGCCGTCTTCGGCGTCTCCCTCGTCATCGTCGAGACCCGCACCATCAGCAGCAGCGCCCAGGAGAGCGTCGACTCCGAGGCCCTGCGGCTGATCAGCGTCATCGAGAGCCGGCTGCTCGGCGCCGAGCGGATCAACCCCGGGGTGCTGGCCGAGCAGATCGACGACAAGCGCTACGCGCTGGTCAAGATGCCCGGCCGCTCTCCCATCGAGGTCGGCGAACGTCCCGGCGGCCGTGTGATCACCGCCACGGAGACGGGTGAGCACGGTGAGGAGGTCACCGTCGAGGAGTCCCGCTCCGCCGTCACCCGCGAGGTGGGCCGCACGCTGATGATCATCGGGGCGGTGGCGCTGCTGGCCATCGTCTCCGCCGTCCTCCTCGCCGTACGCCAGGCCAACAAGCTCGCCTCGCCGCTCACCGACCTCGCCGAGACCGCCGAACGCCTGGGCTCCGGCGACCCCCGCCCGCGCCACAAGCGGTACGGGGTGCCCGAGCTGGACCGCGTCGCCGACGTCCTCGACGCCTCCGCCGAGCGGATCGCCCGCATGCTGACCGCGGAGCGCCGGCTCGCCGCCGATGCCTCCCACCAGCTGCGTACGCCGCTCACCGCCCTGTCCATGCGGATCGAGGAGATCTCGCTGACCGACGACCCGGAGACCGTGAAGGAGGAGGCGCACATCGCCCTCGCCCAGGTCGAACGGCTCACGGACGTGGTGGAGCGGCTGCTGACCAACGCCCGTGATCCCCGGACGGGCTCGGCGGTCGTCTTCGACCTGGACGAGGTCGTCAAGCAGCAGATCGAGGAGTGGCGCCCGGCCTACCGGGGCGAGGGCCGCGCCATCGTCTGCTCCGGCAAGCAGGGCCTGAGCGCCGTCGGCACCCCGGGCGCGGTCGCCCAGGTCCTGGCCGCGCTGATCGAGAACTCCCTCATGCACGGCGGCGGTACGGTCGCGCTCCGCACGAGGGTGACCGGCAACCAGGCGGTGATCGAGGTGACGGACGAGGGCCCCGGGGTCCCCCCCGACCTGGGCGCGCGGATCTTCGAGCGGACCATCAGCGGCCGCAACTCCACGGGCATCGGCCTCGCGGTCGCCCGCGACCTGGCCGAGGCGGACGGCGGCCGTCTGGAACTGCTCCAGCAGCAGCCCCCGGTCTTCGCCCTCTTCCTGAGCCGCATGGCCCACCCGAGAGAGGAACCGGAACGCCCGGTGCGATAGGCCCGGCCCGTCCGCCGGGAGCCCAGGGCCTACCGGCGAGCCGTGTCCGCCTCGACCCGCCCGGCCGGAGCCGGCACGGACACCGGCCCGTTCACGAGGGCCTCTTTGCCGGCACCGGCCTCCGGGGGCGCGGGAAGCGCCTTGAAGACCCACGTCCGGTACGACCAGAAACGGAACAGCGTCGCCACGCCGATTCCGACGATCTTGAAGACGTTGCTCTGGACCGGGGTGTCCCAGCCGAACCCGTACGTGGCCGCGTACAGCACACCGGTCTCGATCACCGCGCCCGCCACGCTGAACAGCAGGAACAGGGCCAGCTCGCGGGCGCGGCCGGTCTTGTCGCGGTCGCGGTACGTCCAGTGGCGAAAACCCACGTAGTTGCACAGGATCGCGACGAACGTGGCGAGCAGACCCGCGCGTACGGTCGGGATGTCCGTGTAGCGCCACAGCAGGTTGGAGACGGCGATGTTGACGACCAGGCCGATCGCGCCGACCACGCCGAACTTGGCGATCTCCCGGGCCAGCAGCTCCAGCCGGGCCCGCAGTGCGCCTCGTTCGCTCATGTGATCGCTCAGCCCGTCCGTAAGTTCGGCTTCGTGTTCCGTCAACCCGGCCATGCTAACCAGGACGCCCTCCGGACGCCTGTGCGTACCGGCGCGGGTGTGGCGAGTCCGTGACAGGTCGGCAAGGCCCTCCCGCCCCCGGCCGGGACCGCCCCCGGGCGGTGCGGATACCCTGGGAGCGTGACGTTCCCGGTAGTCGGCATGGTCGGTGGCGGTCAGCTCGCCCGTATGACCCACGAGGCGGGCATCCCCCTCGGCATCAAGTTCAAGCTCCTCAGCGACACCGCTCAGGACTCCGCGGCCCAGGTGGCGGGCGAGGTCGTCGTCGGCGACTATCGCGACCTGGAGACGCTGAGGGCCTTCGCGCGCGGCTGTGACGTGATCACCTTCGATCACGAGCACGTGCCCACCGAGCACCTGCGGGCCCTGGAGGCGGACGGCATCCCCGTACGCCCCGGCCCCGACGCTCTGGTGCACGCCCAGGACAAGGGGGTGATGCGCGCGAAGCTCACCGAGATCGGCGCACCCTGCCCCCGCCACCGCCTCGTGAAGGCCCCGGCCGACGCCGCGGCCTTCGCCGAGGAGACCGGGGGCTTCCCGGTCATCCTCAAGACCGTGCGCGGCGGCTACGACGGCAAGGGCGTCTGGGTGGTCCGCTCCGAGGCGGACGCGGCCGAGCCCTTCCGGGCCGGTGTCCCGGTCCTCGCCGAGGAGAAGGTCGACTTCGTACGGGAGCTGGCGGCCAACATCGTCCGCTCGCCGCACGGCCAGGCAGTCGCCTACCCGGTCGTCGAGTCCGTCCAGGTCGACGGCGTCTGCGACACGGTCATCGCCCCGGCGCCCGAGCTCGACGAGAGCCTGGCGGGCGAGGCCCAGCAGCTCGCGCTGCGCATCGCGTCCGAGCTGGGCGTGGTCGGTCACCTCGCCGTCGAGCTGTTCGAGACCCGCGACGGCCGCATCCTCGTCAACGAGCTGGCGATGCGCCCGCACAACTCCGGGCACTGGACCCAGGACGGCGCGATCACCTCGCAGTTCGCCAACCACGTCCGGGCGGTCCTCGACCTCCCGCTCGGCGACCCGCGCCCCCGCGCCCCCTGGACGGTCATGTGCAACGTCCTCGGCGGCGACTACCCGGACATGTACCAGGGCTACCTGCACTGCATGGCGCGCGACCCGCAGCTCAAGATCCACATGTACGGCAAGGACGTGAAGCCCGGCCGCAAGATCGGACACGTCAACACCTACGGCGACGATCTGGCGGACGTGCGCGAGCGCGCCCGGCACGCGGCCGACTACCTGCGAGGAACGATCACCGAATGACTTCCCCCGCCACCGCCGCACCGGTCGTCGGCATCGTCATGGGCTCGGACTCCGACTGGCCCGTCATGGAAGCGGCGGCCAAGGCCCTCGACGAGTTCGAGATCCCGTACGAGGTCGACGTCGTCTCCGCCCACCGCATGCCCCGCGAGATGATCGCGTACGGCGAGAACGCGGCCGGCCGCGGCCTCAAGGCGATCATCGCGGGCGCGGGCGGCGCCGCCCACCTGCCCGGCATGCTCGCCTCGGTCACCCCGCTGCCCGTCATCGGCGTACCGGTCCCGCTGAAGTACCTGGACGGCATGGACAGCCTCATGTCCATCGTCCAGATGCCCGCCGGCATCCCCGTCGCCACCGTCTCCATCGCCGGCGCGCGCAACGCCGGCCTGCTGGCCGTCCGCGTCCTGGCCGCGGCCGACCCCGAGCTCCAGCGCCGGATGACGGAGTTCCTGGACGACCTGAACGACCAGGCGACCGAGAAGGGCAAGCGGCTGCGCCAGAAGGCCGCCGGCGCGGACTCCTTCGGCTTCGGGAAGTAGGCACCGTGACGGACCGACTGGACCGGGCCCGGGAACTCCTCGCCGAGTACCCGGTCGTCGACGGCCACAACGACCTGCCGTGGGCGCTGCGCGAGCAGGTGCGGTACGACCTGGCCGCGCGGGACATCGCCACCGACCAGTCGGCCCACCTGCACACCGACATCCCCCGGCTGCGGGCCGGGGGCGTCGGCGCCCAGTTCTGGTCCGTCTACGTCCGCTCCGACCTCGCGGGCGACGCCGCCGTCAGCGCCACCCTGGAACAGATCGACGCCGTCGCCGAACTGCTCGACCGCTACCCGGCCGACCTCCGGCGCGCCCTGACCGCCGACGACATGGAGGCGGCCCGCGCCGAGGGCCGGATCGCCTCCCTGATGGGCGCCGAGGGCGGCCACTCCATCGCCAACTCACTGGGCACCCTGCGCGGCCTGCACGCCCTGGGCGTCCGCTACATGACGCTCACCCACAACGACAACATCGCCTGGGCGGACTCGGCGACCGACGAGCCGGGCGTGGGCGGCCTCTCGCCGTTCGGCCACGAGGTCGTCCGCGAGATGAACCGCACCGGCATGCTGGTCGACCTCTCGCACGTCGCGGCGACGACCATGCGCGACGCGCTCGCCACCTCCGTCGCGCCGGTGATGTTCTCGCACTCCTCCGCCCGGGCCGTCTGCGACCACCCGCGCAACATCCCCGACGACGTCCTGGCCCTGCTCCCGGCCAACGGCGGCATCGCCATGGCCACCTTCGTGCCGAAGTTCGTCCTGCCGGAGGCCGTCGCCTGGACGCAGGCCGCCGACGAGAACCTGCGCGCGAACGGGCTGCACCACCTGGACACCACCGAGCACGCGATGAAGCTGCACGCCGCGTTCGAGGCGGCGAACCCCCGCCCGGTCGCCACCGTGGCCACCATCGCCGACCACCTCGACCACATGCGCGAGGTCGCCGGCATCGACCACATCGGCATCGGCGGCGACTACGACGGCACCGCCTTCCTCCCGCAGGGCCTGGAGAGCGTCGCCGGCTACCCGAACCTGATCGCGGAGCTGCTGCGCCGGGGCTGGTCCGCCGCCGACCTGGCCAAACTCACCTGGCGGAACGCCGTACGGGTACTGCGCGCCGCCGAGGACGTGGCACGGGACCTGCGCGCCCGGCGCGGCCCGTCGCACGCCACGATCGAAGAGCTGGACGCCCCGGCGGCCTGAGCCACCGGGGCGTCTTCCTCAGGAGGCGCAGAGACAGAACGGGTGCCCCGCCGGGTCGGCGTACACCCGGAAGGACCGTTCCCGGTCGTCCGCCTCCAGCACCGTCGCGCCCAGCGCCAGCACCTCACGCTCCGCCGCGTCCAGATCGTCCACCTCCAGGTCCAGGTGGAACTGCTGCGAGGCGTCGGCGCTCGGCCACTTCGGCGGTACGAAGCCGGGGGCGGCCTGGAAGGCGAGCGGGGCGCCCGCGCCCCCCTTGAGGTCCACCCAGTCCTCCTGCTGCTCGACCTCGCCGCCGATCAGCGCCGCGTAGAAGTTCGCCAGGGCGACGGGGTCGGGACAGTCCAGGACGACGGAACCCACTGCGGCCAGAGCCATGATGCTTCCTCCTCGGGCGGACTACCGGCAGACGGTTACCCGTATACCCCGTCCCGGGGGAGTCAGGCCGTCGGCCGGCCCATCGCCCGGTAGGTCCAGCCGGCCTCGCGCCAGGCGACCGGGTCCAGCGCGTTGCGCCCGTCGAGGATGATCCGGCTGCCCGCGACCGCGCCCAGCGCCTCCGCGTCCAGCTCGCGGAACTCGCGCCACTCCGTCAGGTGCAGCACGACGTCCGCGCCGCGCACCGCGTCGAGCGCGCTCTCCGCGTAACCGAGGGTGGGGAAGATGCGGCGGGCGTTCTCCATGCCCTTCGGGTCGAAGACGGTGACCTGGCCGCCCTGGAGGTGGATCTGGCCGGCCACGTTGAGCGCGGGCGAGTCGCGTACGTCGTCCGAGTCCGGCTTGAACGTGGCGCCGAGCACGGCGACCCGCTTGCCGAGGAAGGAACCGCCGCCCACGGCCTCCCGGGCCAGCTCCACCATGTGCCCCCGGCGGCGCATGTTGATCGAGTCGACCTCCCGCAGGAACGTCAGTGCCTGGTCGACGCCCAGCTCACCGGCGCGGGCCATGAAGGCGCGGATGTCCTTGGGCAGGCAGCCGCCGCCGAAGCCGATGCCGGCCCGCAGGAACTTCCTTCCGATGCGCTCGTCGTGCCCGAGCGCCTCGGCCAGCTTCGCGACATCCCCGCCGGCGGCCTCGCAGACCTCCGCCATGGCGTTGATGAACGAGATCTTGGTGGCGAGGAACGAGTTGGCGGCCGTCTTCACCAGTTCCGCGGTCGGGAAGTCCGTCACGACGAACGGGGAGCCCTCGGCGACCGGCACGGCGTACACCTCGCGCAGCAGCTTCTCGGCCCGCTCGCTCGTCACGCCGACGACGATCCGGTCCGGGTGCAGCGTGTCGTCGACCGCGAAGCCCTCGCGCAGGAACTCCGGGTTCCACGCCAGCTCCGCGTCGGCGCCCACGGGGGCCAGCTCCGCGAGGCGGGCGGCGAGCCGGGCGGCGGAGCCGACGGGCACGGTGGACTTGCCGACGACGAGGGCGGGCCGGGTGAGGAGCGGGGCCAGCGAGTCGAAGGCGCTCTCGACGTAGGACATGTCGCAGGCGTACTCGCCGTGCTTCTGCGGGGTGTTGGTGCAGACGAAGTGCACGTCGCCGAAGTCGGCCGCCTCCTCCCAGGAGGTGGTGAACCGCAGCCGCCCGGTGGATCCCTCGGCCCCCGTGACGTGCCGCCGCAGCATCTCCTCGAGGCCCGGCTCGTACATCGGGACCCGGCCGGCGGACAGCATCTCGATCTTCTCGGGCACCACGTCGAGGCCCAGGACCTCGAAGCCGAGCTCCGCCATGGCCGCGGCGTGCGTGGCGCCCAGATAGCCGGTGCCGATCACGGTGATCCTGAGGGCCATGAAGTGCTCCTGTGAGATGCGGACGGACATGCGGTGAACGAGCATAGTCCCGCCCGTGAAACCTCCCATTTCCGGCTGTCGCGCAGCTCACGGCCCGAGCGCGTATGCCGGGGGCGGGTCGAACACCTAAAATTGGGTTACTTAACGGTAGTTAGCACCCTGGGGAGTGAGCGTCTTGGCGGGTTCGACCGATTTCGACCTGTACCGTCCGGCCGAGGAGCACGACATGCTCCGTGAGACGGTGCGTGCGCTCGCCGAGGCGAAGATCGCCCCGTTCGCGGCCGCGGTCGACGAGGAGGCCCGCTTCCCGCAGGAGGCGCTGGACGCCCTCACCGCCGCCGACCTGCACGCCGTCCACGTACCGGAGGAGTACGGCGGCGCCGGCGCCGACGCGCTCGCCACGGTCATCGTGATCGAGGAGGTGGCCCGCGCCTGCGCCTCCTCCTCCCTCATCCCGGCCGTGAACAAGCTCGGCTCGCTCCCGGTGATCCTGTCCGGCTCCGAGGCCCTGAAGAAGAAGTACCTGGGCCCGCTGGCCAAGGGCGACGGCATGTTCTCGTACTGCCTCTCCGAGCCGGACGCGGGCTCCGACGCCGCCGGCATGAAGACCCGCGCCGTACGCGACGGCGACTTCTGGGTCCTCAACGGCGTGAAGCGCTGGATCACCAACGCGGGCGTCTCCGAGTACTACACGGTCATGGCCGTCACCGACCCGGCCAAGCGCTCCAAGGGCATCTCGGCCTTCGTCGTCGAGAAGTCCGACGAGGGTGTCTCCTTCGGCGCCCCCGAGAAGAAGCTCGGCATCAAGGGCTCCCCGACCCGCGAGGTCTACTTCGACAACGTCCGCATCCCCGCCGACCGCATGATCGGCGAGGAGGGCACCGGCTTCGCCACCGCGATGAAGACCCTGGACCACACCCGCATCACCATCGCGGCCCAGGCACTCGGCGTCGCCCAGGGCGCGCTGGACTACGCCAAGGGCTACGTCCAGGAACGCAAGCAGTTCGGCAAGCCGATCGGCGACTTCCAGGGCGTCCAGTTCATGCTCGCCGACATGGCCATGAAGCTGGAGGCCGCCCGCCAGCTCACGTACTCGGCCGCCGCCAAGTCCGAGCGCGTCGACGCCGACCTCACCTTCTTCGGCGCCGCGGCCAAGTGCTTCGCCTCCGACGTCGCCATGGAGATCACCACGGACGCGGTCCAGCTCCTCGGCGGCTACGGCTACACGCGGGACTACCCGGTGGAGCGGATGATGCGGGACGCGAAGATCACCCAGATTTATGAGGGCACGAATCAGGTTCAGCGGATCGTCATGGCGAGGAACCTGCCGTAAGTCCGCCGCGCCCGAGCCCCGCCCCGCTCCCGGGGCGGGGCTTCACGCGTCCTCGCCGCCCCGCCGCCGCACCATCTCCCCGATCCACGTGGGCGCGTACGGCGACGTGCACCCCTGGGGCGTCGGGTAGTCCTTGAGCACGCCCAGCCGCTCCCCGATGGCGAGGGCGCGGGCGCGGTGTCCGGGATGCTCGATGCCGATCCGGGCGAGGCAGGTGTTCATCGCCCACTGGAGGCGTTCCGGGGCGTCGCGCATCTCCGCCTCGATGACGTCGAGCAGCCCGCCGAGGTCGAGCCCGTCGGGCTTCTTCACCACCCGGTCGGCGGTGAGCGCCCACCCGGCGCTCGCGACGGCCGGATCGGCGTCCTCCGTCCAGGCGAGGCGCAGCTCCTCCGCGTGCGGGCTCTTCTTCACCACGTAGCCCACGAGCCAGTCGTGCACCTTCGGTGCCCGCGCCTCGCGCAGCATCCGGCC
The DNA here is from genome assembly GCF_040632605.1 of Streptomyces sp. NPDC019224. Lineage (NCBI taxonomy): Bacteria > Bacillati > Actinomycetota > Actinomycetes > Kitasatosporales > Streptomycetaceae > Streptomyces > Streptomyces sp. NPDC019224. The sequence goes on from NZ_JBEYCF010000019.1 coordinate 95,997, forward strand.
CAGCTCGTCCCGCGTGTACTCCTTCGGCCGGCAGACCAGCAACGCGACGAGCCGCGCGGCGGTGTCGTCGGTCTCCCACAGCTCGACGGCCAGCTCCTGCCGCTTCCCCAGCCGCTTGGCGAGGGCGCGCAGCTTGGTGAGGTTCACCCCATGGTCGTCCCCGTGCCGGGCGTTGACGGCCCGGGCCCGGGGGTCGTCGAGCGCGCGGAGCTCGGCCAGGACATCGGTGACGGCTGCTCCGGTCATCCGGGCCACCTTTCGTACGGGGTCGTTTCGGGTTCTCTTCCCTCGGTACTACATCGGTTCGACGAAGCCGGCCCGCCACTCGGGCCGCGGGTCCGCGCCGAGGCTCGTCCAGTACTCCGTGCCCCGGACGACCTGCCCGCCGCGGACGGTCCAGAACGACGCGGCGCGGAAGACGCCGAGACTTCCGTGCGGCACCTCGACCTCGGAGACGACCTCGTCGCCCTCGGCCACCACCTTGAGCACGTGAATCGACCAGCCCTCCGGATACTCGCGGTTCACCGCCACGAAGTCGTCCCGGCCGATGATGCGTTCGCGGCTGACCGGCCATTCGACGACGGCGTCCCTTGCGACCAACTCGGCGACACCTGCCCAGTCCCGCTCCTGGATCCGGCCCCACAGCGTCTCGATCACCTTCGAAGGTTCCATCGCAGGAGCCTCCCACAGAGGTCTGACAGCGGCCCCCGCGCCGGGGTGATACCCAACCGGGCGGCGTCGGCCGTCGCTCTCGCGTAACGTGCACGCAACGGCTGAGGGGAGTCCGGTGGGGGAGGACACGGCGCGACTGGCCCGGCTCTTCGACGCGCTCGGGGCCGAGGACGCCGAGGGGTGGGCCGAGTCCGAGGCCGAGGAAGGGCTGCCGCAGCTCGCCCGGTTCCGGTTGCTGCGCATGGTGTGGCAGGACATCGACGCCTGGAGCACCACCGCGCCCCAGTGGGTGGCCGCCTACCGCCGGGAAGGGGTGGCCGGCGGGGCCGTCGAGCGGGCCGTGCGGCTCGCGCTGACGGCCGAGGAGCTGGGGGAGATCGCCCGCGAGGTGGCGAGGGAGACCGCCTTCGCACTGCTCCAGGGGCTCGACGACCCGGCGCGGGGCGACGTCCCGGACGAGGTGGAGGGGCGGTTGCCCGGGTGGTTCCTCGGGGAGCTCTCCGCGCGCGGCGAACCCACCGGGCGCGTCCTCGGCGCCCTGCACGAGGACCTGAACGAGACCGAACCGCAGACCCCCACCAGCCGTACCGGAGGAGACGACACATGACCGCGTTCGACGTGATGGAGCGGCGGATATGGGACGGGCGGGCCGATGCCTACGCCCGCACCGCCGCCCGGCTCTGCGTCCGCACCGTGCCCGCCCTGCTGGACGCCGCCGGTGTCGGGGCCGGGACGCGCCTGCTCGACGTGGGGTGCGGCAGCGGCAACGTGACGGTCGCCGCCCTCGCGCGGGGCGCGGTCGTCCGGGCCGTGGACGCCGAGCCCGGCATGGTCGAGGCGACCCGACGGGCCGCCCCCGGGGCCGAGGTGCGCGCCGGGGCGCTGCCCCAGCTGCCGTACGCCGAACGGGAGTTCGACGCGGTCGTGGCGAACTTCGTGCTCAACCACGTCGGCCGCCCCCTGGACGCCCTTGTCGAGCTGCGCCGGGTCACCCGCCCCGGCGGCACCATCGCCGTCACCGTCTGGCAGCTGCCCGGCGCGCCGGGCCAGGCGCTGGTGGGGCGGGCCGCCCAGGCCGCCGGGCTCACCCGGCCCGACTGGCTGGCCACGGTCGACGAGGAGCACAACTTCCCGCGCACCAAGGAGGGGCTGGCCGCGCTGCTCACGGCCGCCGGGCTCAAAGACGTACAGAGCGCCACGCACGTCTGGGACCAGCGGGCCGATCCGGAGGACTGGTGGGCTGGTCCCGCCGCCGGGATCGGCGCGGTCGGCGGGATGATCACCGCCGCCGGCCCGGAGGGCGCGGCGGCGGCCAAGCGGGAGTACGACGTGCTGTGCGCCGAATTCCTGGCGGACGACGGGCTGTTGACGCTGCCGCACGCGGCGGTGCTGGCTCAGGGCAGGGTGTAGGAGACGCCCGGCTGCCACGGCGGCGGGTGTGCGACGAGGCTCTCCAGCCGGGCACCCGCGAGCAGGTGGTCCAGGGACCAGCGGTTCGCCGAGTGGGCGATCAGGAGGACGTGGCCCCCGTCCCACTCGGCCGCCAGGTCGCGCAGGAACGCGGCCGTCGCCTCGACCACGTCACGGTAGCTCTGGCCGCCGCCGGGCCAGGGGCGGTCGATGTGCCGCGTGCGCAGCGGATGCAGGACGGCGGTCGGGCCGCCGTTCAGCTCCCCGTAGTCGCATTCCCGCAGTCGCGCGTCCTGGAGGAGGACGGGGCTCCCGGCGCCGGCGAACGCGATGCGGGCCGTTTCCACGGCGCGGGCCAGGTCCGAGGTGTAGACGGCGTCGAGCCCGGTGCCGCGCCGGCGGTCGCCCAGTTCGGCGGCCTGGCGGCGTCCGAGCGGCGAGAGCCGGCCCGGAAGCCGTCCCGTGGCGATACCCGCCTCGTTGTCGGTCGTCGTGGCGTGCGACTCGTACACGATCCGTACGGGCATGGGGCTCCCGCCCGGGGGAAGGGGCGCCCCCTCAGTTCTCGGTGACCGTGACCTTCTCGTCGTTCTTCAGCTGCTCGACCAGCTGTTTCACCTTCGCCTTGTCCCACGCCAGGTTTCCGCCGACGTTGCCCGCGATCGGCATGTTCATCGACGTGCCGTCGCCGCCCGTGACGCCCTTCATCGCGAAGAACATCTTGCCGAGCGACCACAGCGACATGTCCTTGTCGACGATCAGCGTGTCCAGGCCCGCGCCCATCGTCGGGTACAGCTTGAACGGGTTGACGATCGTGGAGAAGGTCGCCGTCTGGCTCGCCAGCGCCGCGAGGAACTTCTGCTGGTTCTTCGTACGGTCCAGGTCCGAGGTGAAGGCGTGGCGGGTGCGGACGAAGGCCAGGGCCTCCTGGCCGTTCAGGGTCTGCTTGCCGGCCGGGAAGTCGGCGCCCGACCACTTGTCCTTGAACGCCTTCGGGATGTCCAGCTCGACCCCGCCGATCGCGTCCACGATCTTGGCGAATCCGCCGAAGCCGATCTCGACGTAGTGGTCGATGTGCAGGCCGGTGTTGAACTCGACGGTGCGCACCAGCAGTTCGGGGCCGTCCGAGGCGTACGCGGCGTTCAGCTTCGTCGTGCGGCCCGTGGCCTCGTACCTCTTGCCGGACTCGGAGCCGACGAACGACGGGATCTCGACGTTGGAGTCGCGCGGCAGCGAGACCAGCGTCGGACCGTTGTCGCCGGTGTGCAGGATCATCATCGAGTCGGTCCGCTTGCCGTCGGCCGAACCGGTGTGGAGCCGCTTCTTGTCCTCGGATGTCATGCCCTCACGGCTGTCGGATCCGACGATCAGGTAGTTCGTCCCCTCGCCCGCCTCCGGCCGTTCGATGACCTTGGACAGGTCGACGGCACGGTTCAGCTTGGAGTCGGCCCAGAAGTACGTGCCCACGGAGACGCCGAGCACCGCGACGACCAGGACCAGCGCGCCGATCTTGATCCGGCGGCCCCAGTCGGGCGCGGGCCGGGGGCGGCCCTGGACGTGACCCCGGTCACCGCCGTCACCGTGACCCGTGCCACGGCCGCCGCTTCCCGCGCCGTAGACCTGGCCCGTGTTGTACCCGCTGTCGTAACCCTCGCCGTACTGCGGGTCGCCGTCGTCGTAGCCCGTCGGCTGCTGCGGTACCGGCCGCCGGCGCGGCGGGGCGGGGCGCTGCCGCGGCGGGGCGGGGCGGCGCTGGACGTGCGGCATCGAGCGGGCGCTCTCGGGCCGCTCGTTCGCGCTGCCCTGCCCGTAGCGGTCGCCGCTGCGGTTGTCGTCGGTCCAGCCGTCGGGCCAATCGTTCATACGGACCAGTGTGCAGGTCGCGGCCGTCCCTCTTACAGGGTGTGAGAAAAATCGGGCCGGGGCTGTTGCGAAGCTGATGCATTGCGACGCGTTCCGAGCCCACACATATGGTGGATGGTATGACAGATCAGGCTCCGCGCCCGGAGGGCGACATTCCGGCCAAGCCCACCGAGGCGTCCCGTACCACCCTCAGCCACATCATGACCGGCAGCGACACCAATCTGCTGGGTACGGTGCACGGCGGCGTGATCATGAAACTGGTCGACGACGCGGCGGGTGCCGTGGCCGGCCGGCACTCCGGCGGGCCCGCGGTCACCGCCTCGATGGACGAGATGGTCTTCCTGGAGCCGGTCCGCGTCGGCGACCTCGTGCACGTGCGCGCCCAGGTCAACTGGACCGGCCGGTCCTCCATGGAGGTCGGCGTCCGGGTCATGGCCGAGCGGTGGAACGAGTCGACGCCCGCGACCCAGGTCGGCAGCGCGTACCTGGTGTTCACCGCGGTCGACGCGGACGGCCGGCCCCGCCCCGTACCGCAGGTGATCCCGGAGACCGAGCGCGACAAGCGGCGCTACCAGGAGGCCCAGATCCGCCGCACCCACCGGCTGGCCCGGCGCCGCGCGATCAGGGAGCTCCGCGAGAAGCGGTTGGCCGACGGCATCGAGGACTGAGGGCGCGGGGCCGATCGAGGGCGCGGGGCTCACCCCTGACCGGTTCCGTCCTCAAGCGCCGGACGGGCCGGGGTTGCCCGACAGCTCACGGGCACACCACCTCGTCCCCCTTCACCGCCCCGAACCGCCCCGGCTCCGGTTCCTCCGCGTGGACCCGCTCGACCTTGCGGTAGTCCTTGCCCGCCGTCACCCGCATCGTCGCCCCCTGACCCCGTACCGCCCGCAGCTCCGCCCCCGGCAGCGCCGCCGCCAGTGACTTCGCGGAGCGGTCCCAGCGCGGGTCGTACGTCACCAGGGTGCGCTCGAGGTCCTGCCGCGGTGCGGTGAGCGGGGCGCGGGTGGTGTCGAAGCCGGTGGCGTGCAGCGCGGCGTCGACCGTGGAGCCGAGACCGTCCCTGGCGGTGCCGTTGTAGACCTGGACGCGGATCCGGTTCGGCGGGACGTCGACCTTCTTCGCGGGGGCCTTCTCGGCGGGACGGGCGGTGGTGAGGGGTTCGTCCTCGCGCAGGGCGGTGAACAGCTGCTTCGACTTGGCCGGGTCCCACTTGACCGTGGAACCGATGCCCTTGACCTGGTGGGCGACATCGCTCATCGGCACCGAGGCGAACTCCGACGAGGCGGCGGAGAACCCCCGCATCGCCTGGCCGATGGAGAGCATCTGCTGCGTGTCGAAGCCCCGGTCGGCCCGTACGGACCTCAGCATCGTCGAGGCGACCTCGCGGAACTTCACCGGGTTCAGCAGCACCCCGCTGCTCGTCGCCTGCTCGATCAGCGAGGCCATGAACTTCTGCTGGCGCTGTATCCGGCCCAGGTCGGCGGCCCCGTCGATGTGCCGGGAGCGTACGTACTGGAGGGCCTGGCCGCCGTCGAGCGTATGGGGGCCGGCGGCGAGGTCCAGGCCCGTGTAGGAGTCCTTCAGCGGGCGGGTGGTGCAGATCTCCACACCGCCGAGGGTGTCGACGGTGGTCATGAAGCTGGTGAAGTCGACCTCCAGGTAGTGGTCGATCTTGACGCCGGTCATGTGCTCGACCGTGCGTACGGTGAGGCCGGGCCCGCCCTCCGCGTACGCCGCGTTCAGCTTCACCGGGTGCGCCGCGTGCTCCTCGCCGGTCGTACGGTCCCGGTGCGCGGGGATCTCCGCGTAGCTGTCGCGCGGCAGACTGACGACGCTGGCGCGCTGTTCGTCGGCCGACAGGTGCACCAGCATGATCGTGTCCGTGCAGTGGCAGGGCTCACCGCCCAGCCGGTACTTCCGCTTCTCGTTCCTGGTGATCCTGTCGCGGCCGTCGGTGCCGACCAGCAGCAGGTTCATGCCGCGCCCGTCGGCGGGCCGGTTCTTCATGTCCTTGAACGGATCGATGCGGTCGATCCCGCTTTCCAGGTTCGTCACGACCGCGTGCCCGATCCCGCCGGCCCCGAGCACGAGGACGGAGAGCCCGGTCGCCACCCGCATGCCCCAGTGCGGCCGCTCGTCCTTCTTTCGCGGCCGCCCGCGCCGCGGCGGCGCGGGGCGGGGCCCGGTCGGACGGGGGGAGCGGTGCGGCGTGGGCACGGGGGGAGACCTCCGCGGTGCGAGGGGACCGTTCGCACGGTAGGCCCATACGATCCTCATCCCGGGAGGCCGCCCGGCGGCGCGCGCCGCTGTCCCCCATTCGCGGTAACGTGGCGGCCGAACACCGCCGCCTGGTGGGGGACGAGCCCCCGGCGCCCCCGAGGACCACCCGAGGACCACATGTCTGCCGCGCAGCCTCCCGCCGTCTCCGTGATCATGCCGGTGCTCAACGAGGAGCGCCACCTCCAAAACTCCGTCCGCCACATCCTGGAGCAGGAGTACGCGGGCGAGATGGAGGTCGTGATCGCGCTCGGCCCGTCCACGGACCGTACGGACGAGATCGCCGCCGAGCTGGTCGCGGAGGACCCCCGGGTCCACACCGTGCCGAACCCCACCGGCCGCACCCCCGCCGCCCTCAACGCGGCGATCAAGGCGTCCCGCCACCCGATCGTCGTACGCGTCGACGGCCACGGCATGCTCTCGCCGAACTACATCGCGACCGCCGTCCGGCTCCTGGAGGAGACGGGCGCGCAGAACGTCGGCGGCATCATGCACGCCGAGGGCGAGAACGCCTGGGAGGACGCCGTCGCGGCGGCCATGACGTCGAAGATCGGCGTGGGCAACGCGGCCTTCCACACCGGCGGCCAGGCGGGCCCCGCCGAGACCGTGTACCTGGGCGTCTTCCGCCGGGAGGCGCTGGAGAAGGCCGACGGGTACAACGTCGAGTTCATCCGCGCCCAGGACTGGGAGCTGAACTTCCGCATCCGCGAGGCCGGCGGCCTGATCTGGTTCTCGCCCGAGCTGCGCGTCCAGTACCGCCCCCGCCCCTCCGTCCGGGCACTCGCCAAGCAGTACAAGGACTACGGCCGCTGGCGCCACGTCGTCGCCCGCTACCACGCCGGCTCCATCAACCTGCGCTACCTGGCGCCCCCGACCGCCGTCGTCGCCATCGCGGCCGGCCTCGTCGTGGGCGCGGCGGTCACGCCGTGGGCCCTGATCGTCCCCGGCGGGTACGTCGCGGCGATCGTCGCGGGCTCCCTCCCGGCGGGCAGGGGCCTGTCGCTGAAGGCCCGCGCGCAGATCCCGGTCGCGCTGGCGACCATGCACATGTCCTGGGGCTACGGCTTCCTGACGAGCCCGCGCTCGCTGGCGAGGAAGGTCATCGCGAGCCGCCGCCCGGCGATCGCCGAGCCGGGCGCGCCGGTGGCCTAGGGTCGGTCGTTCGGATCAGGCCGGACCCCGCGAGCCCGGCATGATCCAACCGGCCGGCCCCGACCCGCGCGGACGACGAGAGGGGGCGCCCGGCCGGACCGGGCGCCCCCTCTCGCTCACCGCCTGTCCGCGGTCAGCTCTTTCCGTCCCACCGGTAGACGGAGTAGATGTCCATGCACTGGCCCTCGTCCGCGGCGTTGAGGTCGTCCGCGCCTTCCGGAAGATCCCCCGCCTCCGCCTTCGGGGCCTTGTACACGGTTCCGTCGCGCCAGTCCGCGCCGACGACGACGGTCAGCCCGCCGGCCTTCGGGTCGGCCTTGGCCGCTGTCGTCGGAAGCCCCAGCGCCTTGGCCACGGACTGCGCGTCCGACCTGCCCTGGTCCCCGTCCTCCTGCGGGTACCACACCACCGTGTCCTGGTGCGGCTCGGCGGTCCGGGACGCCTCCGCCTCGGCGAAGCCCTTGCCGTGCAGGAGGTCGGCGACCTCGGTGGCCCGCCCGTCCTTGGGGGCCTGGCCGACACCCGTGCCGTTCACCACCGAGACGCCGAGCGTCGCCGGCTCCGCCGCGGGAGGCCCGGAGGGGCTCGCGGAGGACGAGGGCTTCTTCTTCTCCTTGCCGTTCTTGTCGAACGCGACGTCTTCACGGACCAGACGCCACAGGGCGTCCGCGGACTTCTCGACGGGGACGAGCTTGTTCCGGTCCTGGGACCACTCGGCCGTCGGCATCGTCGTCATGGTGATGCGGTTGATCGGCACGCTCTTGAGCTGCATCGACAGGTCGTAGAGCTTCTTGACCGAACGGATCTCGTCGGAGACCTGGAGGGCCTTGGTGGCCGTCTCCGCGAGGTCCATCAGCCGGCCCGCGTCCGACCAGAGGTTCTGCTTCTTCAGCGTGCGCAGCATGGAGTTCATGTACATGTGCTGCGCCTTGGCCCGGTTCTGGTCATTGCCGAACGCGTGCCGGGTACGCAGCCACTGCAGCGCCTGCTTGCCCTGCACCGTGTTCTTCCCCTCCGGCAGTTTGAGGCCGGAGCCGCCGGGAACACGGGTGGTGGGCTTGTCCCACACACCCGTCTTCACGCACACCTCGACACCGCCGATCGCGTCCGCCATGGCCACCACGCCCGCGAAGTCGAGCATGATCCAGTGGTCGATGTAGACGCCGGTGAGCTTCTCCCAGGTGGTCAGCGTGCAGCCGGGACCACCGCGCTGCAGTGACTCGTTGATCGGCCTGTTGACCGTTGCGGCGTACGACTGACCGGTCTCGGAGTCCTTGCACTCGGGGATCTCGACGATCGTGTCGCGCGGAATGCTGACCAGGGAGGAGTTCTTCCGGTCCGCCGAGATGTGCAGCAGCATCTGGACGTCACCCCGCGGCTTGTCACCGACGGTGTCCCGGCTGCCGCCGAGTTTCACGTTCTCCGCGCTGTTGCGGCTGTCGGAGCCGATCAGCAGGATGTTGAGCGGGGTGTCACCCGCGGAGTTGGGCGCGGCCTTCTTCACACCGCTCTCGCCGCCGCTGCGGGCGCTGCTGCGGATGTTGTTGTTGAGGTGCCGGTAGTAGAGGTACCCGGCGGTGGCGGTGCCCAGTATGAGTACCGCCAGAGTGAGCGCCATCCACCGGAAGACGCGGCGTCTTCGGGACTTCTTGGCAGCCCGCTTGCGGGGCTTGGCGCGCCGGTGGCCCGCGCGGCCACCGCCGGTCTCGCCCGGTCCGGCGTCACCGGGGCGCGCGCCGTCCCGGCCGCCCACGCCCTCGTCCCCACCCTGCCGGCGGGAGTGCGTCCGCGGCCGCGTCCCCTCCCCAGGCGTGCTGCTCCGTCCCACCAGGACCCCCCTGCTGTTCAGACTCGTATGGTGCGGTGACGCGGTGTCACTTGGAGCATCCCGCGGAGTCGGCGCTGGACTTCGGAATGTCGATCTTCTTCGGTGCCGTGATCGGTGTACCGGCCGCCTTGAAGTCCTTGCCCAGCGTCAGCACCATCGCCTGAAGCCCCTCGGCGTCGGTGGTGCCCGGCTTCATCGCGGACCCGGGCAGTCCCATCATCTCGGCGAGGGCGCGGGCCTGGTCCGCCTGGTTCGGGGCGTACTCCAGCGTCGTCCTGTCGATCTTCCGCGGTGCGTTGGCCTTGTTCGTGGACTTCAGGACGCCCTTGGTGTTCTGCAGCCAGGTGACCGTCTGCTGGGCGCCGCCGGAGATGTCTCCGCCGTTGTACACATCGACCCGGACGTCGGCCGGCGCGGCCTTGGTTCCCTTGAGGAGCGCGTCCTGCCTGCTCTTGGCCTTCTTCTTCTGCGCGGCCACCTCGGTCAGCGAGGTGTCGTCGCGCAGCATCGAGAACAGCTGCTCCGCCTGGGTCGGGTGCGGGACGACCGTGACGGGCTCGGGTTCGTCGGGGTTGTCGATCACCGGCATGGTGACGAACGTGATGTTCTTCGTGTTCGTCCTGGTGATCTCCTTGGCGAGCGCGCTGAGCTTCTTCACGTCGCCGATGGGCTTGTCGACCGTCAGGGCCTTCGTGGCCGCGTCCGCCAGCTTGAACAGCTTCGTGGGGCTGGTCAGCGTGTCGTCCGACTTGGCCTGGCGGATCATCGACCCCATGAACTGCTGCTGGCCCTTGATCCGGTCGAGGTCGCTCTCGTTGGAGTAGGCGTGCCGCGTCCGTACGTACGCCAGCGCGTCCTCGCCCTGGACCGTGTTCGGGCCCGCGGGCAGCTTGAGGTGGGACTTGGGGTCGTCGATGGCGTGGTCGAGGCAGATCTTGACGCCGCCCACCGCGGTGGACAGCGTCTTCACCGCGTTGAAGTCGACCATCATGAAGTGGTCGATCTTCACGCCGGTCAGCTCCTGGACCGTCTTCATCGTGCAGCCCGGGTTGCGGTCGGCCTCGCCGAGGCTCCTGTTGAACCGGACGTGCCGCAGGGCCGGGATGGTCTTCTCGGAGCCGTCCTCCAGCCTGGTGGTGCACTCCGGGATGTCGGTGATGAGGTCGCGCGGGATGCTCATCGCCGTGGCGTTGGTGCGGTCCTCGGAGACGTGGAACAGGATGGTCGTGTCCGCGTGGCCGACGCTGCCCTTGTCCCCGTAGCCCTCGTTGCCCTTACCGGTGCGCCGGTCCGTACCGATGATCAATATGTTGATCGGCGCGTTGGCGGTGACGACGTCCTTGTTGCCGGCGTCGCCGATGTCCACGGTGTTGATGTTGCCGTTGAGCCGCTGGTACAGCCAGTAGCCACCGGCCGAGAGACCGACGAGCACGAACGCCATCGTGCCGCCCGTCCACAGCAGCGCCTTCTTGCGGCGCGACTTGGGGGCCTTGCGCTTGCGGCGTCCCGGGCCGGCGTCGCCCGGGGCGGGGCGCTCCTGGCCGCGCGGGGCGTTCGCCGACCGGCGTCCGCCCTGGCGCGGCACCTCGGCGCTGCGCCGCGGGGAGCCGTCCGACGGGCGGCGGCGGGGCGCGTCCGACGGGCCGCGCTGTGCCGGGGGTGCCGAGGACCGGGGGGTGTTCCCTCCGGAGTGGTTCAGTCGCAGTTCGTAATCGCCGGTGTCCGGGTTGAGAACCCACTGGTCTGCGGGATCATCCATGTCTTCCGCCCGCCCACGGCTTTGCGCATCCACGGTTGCTCGAGTCCTCCGTCGGTGCCACGCGAGGCGCCTCCCCCGAAAAGGCGCTCAGTCTTGCTCTCCAGAAGTGCGCGGCCGGACGGCCGGAAGCACCGGATCGCGTCACACTATCCGTCCTCATCCGCGTACAGCGACGCGCGTGACACATTCCACGGCCCTTACAACCGGGCATTCCTCCCATTGCACGCCGAATGCTGATGTCTGTTTGGCCATTGCTTTACTGCTTGCACAGGTCGGTCGCGGCATTGTTCCCCGAATACGTGGGTGTGGGGGACGGAGCCGAGGAGTCGGCGGGGGCCGGACTCTCGGCGTCGCTCCTGTCTCCGTCCTCGATCTTGTCGGCGGGCACCACGACGACCGGCTTGTCCTCGCGCAACTGCTTGAACAACTTGTCCGCGTCGGGCTGCACCAGTTCGTCCCGGTTCCGGTTCAGGTGGTACGGCTGCCGGGGGACGGTCAGGAACTGGACCTTCTCGGTGGGGACGTCCCGCATGCCCCGCACCAGCTCGTACAGGTCCTTCAGGCTGTCGAGACCCGGGTCGGTGGTGAGCGCCTTCGTGGCCGCGTCCAGCACCGGGTAGAGCCGGGTCGGATTGAGCAGGACGCCGTTGCTCTGCACCTTGTTGACCAGCGCCCCCAGGAACTGCTGCTGGCGGTCCATGCGGTCGGTGTCGCTGCCGTTGCCGAGCGACTTGCGGGCCCGTACGTAGCCGAGCGCCTGCTCCCCGTCGAGCTTGTGGCGGCCCGCCTTGAGCTTGAGGTGGGCGTCCTTGTCGTCGACCGGCTCCTTGAGGCAGATCTCCACCCCGTGCACCGCGTCGACCATGTCCTTGAAGCCGTTGAAGTCGATGACCATGTGGTGGTCGATGCGGATGCCCGTCATCTTCTCGACGGTCCGGATGGTGCAGGCGGTCCCGCCCATCTCGAACGCCCAGTTGAACTGCGCGAACTGGGGCCTGGTGGTGGTCTTGTCCGCCTTGTGGCAGGCCGGGATGTCCACCATCAGGTCGCGCGGGACCGACATCGCGGTCGCGCTCTTCCGGTTCGCCGCCAGGTGCAGCAGGATCGTCGTGTCCGAGCGCTGGCTGCCCCCGTCGTCGCGGCCGTACCTGCGGTTGTCGCCGGCCCGGCTGTCCGAGCCGATGAGCAGGATGTTCTCCGCGTCGTGGACGACGGAGACCGGCCGCTCCTTCTCGTACGCCTTCAGCTCGGCCGCCGCCGAGGTGTCCGTGCGGATGTTGCCGTCGAGCTTCTTGTACAGCCACCAGCCCACACCCGCGGCGACGAGGACGACGAACGAGACCCCGAGCGCGGTCCAGCGCAGCCAGTGCCGCTTCCGCTTGACGGTGATGGCGACGGCCGCGCTCCCGCCCTCCTGGGCCGCCTCCGGACCGGGCCCGCGGCCGGACCCGCTGCGGGTCTCCCCGCCGGGAGCGGTCTTCCCGGAGGGCTTCGGCGCATCCTCCCCGTCGGGCCGGGGCGCGTCCTGCTCTGCGGGCGGCGGCGCGTCCTCCCCCGCGGGCGGCGGTGGTGCGTCCGGCGTCCGGTCCTCGCCCGCGGCCGACTCGTCGGGGTCGCCCGGAGTGCCGGCGCTTTCGGTCACGTCTGCGTCCATCCTTCATGTTCGGCGGCGCGCTGGGCCGCCGGTCGCAGAAGTAGACGGCTGAACCTCACGCTTGGTTGTGCCTGGGGGAGACCTCTGGTGGTCCGTACCGCAGATCATGTACCGGGGGCTGAGCCGCAGAGCGGAGGGCTCGGCCCACGCTGGGCCGGACGGGTGCCCCTCGGACCGCTTGTCGTACCAGGTGCGGGGCCCGCGCCGGCCGAGGCGCACCGCTCCCCTTCACACCGTCAGCGTGACCCGCTCGCTCTCCACCCGCTGCGCCAGCGCGTCCGCGCCCAGCCGGTCGAGGTGGCGGCACAGGACCACGGAGCCCCCGGTCGCGAGGGGCGCGTAGAGCCCGGCGCTGAGCCCCTCCCAGGTGTCGTACGTACGCCCCGACAGCAGCCGCGAACCGGCGCCCAGGCCCAGCGCCGTCCCGTCCTCGCGGGCCCGGGTTACCAGCTCCGCCGCCGTGAACGCGGCCCCGCCCACCGTCAGCGCCGGCGCCTCCGGGTCCACCGGGGCGAACGGCGCGAACCGGTCGCCCTGGCCCGGCACCTCCACCGCGTAGTCCGCGAACCCCTCGGGCGCCTGCGGGAACCTCCCGCCCAACGGACGCAACGCCAGGGCGATCCGCTCGCCCCGGCAGGCCCGCGCCGCGTCCAGCGTGTCCGGGCCGGAGACGACGAGGTCGGCGGCGGCCGGGTCGCCCTGCACCTCGGCCACCACGCCCACCGACGCGCAGGCCAGCAGCCAGACGGCGGACTGCCAGTGCGCGGGCAGCAGCAGCGCGAGCCGGTCACCGGGCTCGGCGGCCAGGTCCCCCTGCAGCAGGTTGGCGGTCTTGGCCACCCAATTGGCGAAGGTGGCCACCGACAGTTCGACGCGCTCTTTGGTGGCGTCGTCGTAGAAGGTGACCATGGGGCGGGCCGGGTCCGCGGCGAGCGCGGAACGCAGCAGGTCGGCGGGGGTGCGGTCGCTGGCGTTCATGGGCGGAAGCGTACGCGGCCGGGCCGGAGGGCACCGGGCGCCGAGGCTGCCGCGTGCACCGGTTCGGCAGACGGTCCGTCAACGACCCGGCGCGATCCGGGTAGCCGAATTTGTCCGGTTATGTCAAGGATCATATGTATGCGTGCCTTCCTTGCATCCGCCATTGGCGTCACCTGCACGGCAGCCCTCGTCCTGCCGCTCGCCGCGCCCGCCGACGCCTCCGCCGCCCCCGCCCGCGAGAACGACCTCCCCGGCTCGACGCAGTCGCTGCCCCTGGACGCGCTGTCGCCCTCCACCCGCGCCACCGGCGCACCGGCCGGGGAGCAGGGGCTGACCGAGCGCGATGTCCGCCCGTTCTCCATGGTCGGCGTCGTCTGGGACGACGCCGAGGCGGAACTCCACGGCACCGCCCAGGTCCGCACCCGCGCCGCCGGCACCCGCAGCTGGTCCGGCTGGCAGGACCTGGAGACGCACAACGCCGAACACGCCCCCGACCCCGGCTCCGCCGAACGCGCGGCCGGGACCGTCAAGGGCTCCACCGCCCCGCTCTGGGTCGGCGCCTCCGACGGCGTCCAGGTCCGGGTCCGCCCCGAGGCCCCGGCCACCGGGGACGCCGCCTCCGTACCGCTGCCCGCCGGACTGCACCTCGAACTCGTCGACCCGGGCGAGGACCCGCAGGACGTGACGGGCGCGGCCGGCGCGGACCGTACGGCAGGGCAGGAGTCCGTCGCGCTTCCCGCCCTGGACCGGGCCGAAACCGAAACCGAAACCGAGGCCGCCGCCGGTCTCGCGCCCGCCGCGAAGCCGTACATCGGGCCGCGCCCGCGCATCGTCACCCGCAAGGGCTGGGGCGCCGACGAGAAGCTGCGCGAGAAGGCGTTCGCGTACACCAAGTCCGTCAAGGCGGCCTTCGTCCACCACAGCGCCACCGGCAACAGCTACAGCTGCTCGCAGGCGCCCTCGGTGATCCGGGGCATCTACCGCTTCCACGTCAAGAGCAACGGGTGGCGCGACCTCGGCTACAACTTCATGGTCGACAAGTGCGGAAACATCTACGAGGGCCGGGCAGGCGGTGTGACCAAGGCGGTCATGGGCGCCCACACCCTCGGCTTCAACGCCAACACCATGGGCATCGCCGTCCTCGGCACGTACAGCAGCTCCAACCCGCCCGCCGCCGCCGTCACCGCCGTCTCCGGGCTCACCGCCTGGAAGCTCGGCCTGTTCGGTGCCGACCCGAGGGGCAAGGTGACCCTGGTCTCGGGCGGCAGCACCACATACAAGAAGGGCAAGAAGGTCAAACTGAACGTCATCTCGGGCCATCGCGACGGATTCGCAACCGAATGCCCCGGAGCGCGTCTCTACAAGAAGCTCGGGACCGCCCGGACGACGTCGGCCCGCCTGCAGGGGCGCTGACACCAGCGCCACACCTGCTGCGGGCCGCTGGCCGAAGGACGTCCCCGAGGTCTGCATACACTGGCCAGCCGAAGAAGCTGTTGACCCACCAGGCCCGGCCCCAGCAGGAAGCGAAGACAGTGCTGTGACAGAGGCAAAAGAAGCGATCCTCCTGGTCGGCGGCAAGGGAACCCGGCTGCGCCCGCTCACGGTGCACACGCCCAAACCCATGGTTCCGGCGGCGGGCGTCCCCTTCCTCACACACCAACTGGCGCGTGCCCGGGCCGCCGGCGTCGAGCACATCGTCCTCGCCACCTCGTACCTCGCCGAGGTCTTCGAGCCGTACTTCGGGGACGGCTCCTCCCTCGGCCTGCACATCGAGTACGTCACCGAGCGCGAACCGCTCGGCACCGGCGGCGCCATCCGCAACGTCGCCCACCGCCTCGCCTCCGGCCCGGACGAACCGGTCCTCATCTTCAACGGCGACATCCTCACCGGACTCGACATCCGGGCCCTGGTCACCTCGCACGCCGAATCCGGCGCCGACGTCTCCCTCCACCTGACCCGGGTCGAGGACCCGCGCGCCTTCGGCCTCGTGCCGACCGACGACACCGGCCGCGTCACCGCCTTCCTGGAGAAGCCGCAGACGCCCGAGGAGATCGTCACCGACCAGATCAACGCCGGCGCGTACATCTTCCGCCGCTCGGTCGTCGACACCATCCCGGCCGGCCGCCCCGTCTCCGTCGAGCGCGAGACCTTCCCCGGCCTCCTCGCCGACGGCGCCCACCTCCAGGGCATGGTCGACTCCACGTACTGGCTGGATCTCGGCACCCCGCAGGCGTTCATCCGGGGCTCGGCCGACCTGGTACTCGGCCGCGCCCCGTCCCCGGCCGTGCCGGGCCGCTGCGGCGACCGCCTCGTCCTGCCGACCGCCTCCGTCGCCTCCGACGCCAAGCTCTCCGGCGGCACGGTCGTCGGCGACGGCGCGGTGATCGGCCAGGGCGCCCGGATCGACGGCTCCACCATCCTCGCGGGCGCCGTCGTCGAACCCGGCGCGGTGATCACGGACTCCCTGGTCGGAGCACGCGCCAGGATCGGCAGCCGTACGGTGCTGGCCGGCGCGGTCGTCGGCGACGGGGCCGAGGTGGGCGCCGACAACGAGCTGCGCGAGGGCGTACGCGTCTGGTGCGGGGCGCGCCTGCCGGACGCCTCGGTGCGGTTCTCCCCGGACGAGTGAGCGCCCGGGCCGCCCCGGCCCGTCCACGAACCGAGTGGCCGAGAACAGCCGTACCCTCGACAGGCAGCCCCGACGACCGAGGACCTCATCCGTGGCAGGACGATTCGCTCCCCGCAACGCCCGGCGCGCGCCCGTCCCGCACCAGGCGGCGACCACGCCCGTACCGTCGGCCCTGACCCGCGTCTGGACCCCGCCGGGCCCGTTCGACCTGCGGCTCGTCCTCGGCCCCCTGCGCCGGGGCCCCGCCGACCCCACGTTCCGGATGTCCGCCGACGGCTCCGTCCGCCGGGCCAGCCGCACCCCTGAGGGCCCCGGCACGCTCCACATCGCCGCCCGCGGGGGCCGGATCGAGGCGTCCGCCTGGGGGCCCGGGGCATCCTGGCTGCTGGACCAGCTGCCCACGCTGCTCGGCGAGGGCGACGACCCGGCGGCCTTCACCCCCCGCCACCGCCTGCTCGCCCGGACCCAGCACCGCAGGCCCGGACTGCGGCTGCTGCGCACGGGCCTGGTGCTGGAGTCGCTGATCCCGTCGATCCTGGAGCAGAAGGTCACGACGGACGAGGCGTACCGCGCCTGGCGCCTCCTGGTGCGTACGTACGGGGAGCCCGCGCCGGGCCCGCAGGAGTACGGCCTCTATGTCATGCCGGACGCCCGCACCTGGTCGCTGATCCCGTCCTGGGACTGGCACCGCGCGGGCGTCGACAGCAAGCGCTCGGCGACGATCCTGCGCACGGTCCGGGTGGCCCGCCGGATGGAGGAGGCGGCCGCGATGGACCTCCCCGACGCACTGGCCCGCCTCCAGGCGGTCCCGGGCATCGGCCCCTGGACGGCGGCGGAGACCCTGCAGCGCTCGAACGGCGCCCCGGACGCGGTGACGGTGGGCGACTTCCACCTCCCCGGCATCGTCGGCCACGCCCTGGCGGGCAACCGCAACGCCGACGACGAGGAGATGCTGGCCCTCCTGGCCCCGTACGAGGGCCAACGCCACCGAGCGACCCGCCTCATCCTGCTCTCGGGCGCGACGCCTCCGCGAAGAGCACCGCGCTTCCAGCCCAGGGACATCGCGCGGCTGTAGAACACCTGCGCCTCGTTCAAGCCCGCCCGGCGATGCGACCAAGCCCGTCCGGCGATTGAGGACGAGGCCCCAGCCACATCAAGCCCGCAGGCGAGTACCGGGCCGAGCCGAACCGAGCTCGCGGAAGCGCCCCGGGCCGGGCCAAAATCAAGCCCGTCCGGCGATTGAGGACCGGGGCCCGGGGCAGAGCCCCGAAACCGCCCCGCGCCGCCGCAACCTCACCGCACGACGAGGAAGTCCTCCGCGTCCCGCCCACCCCGCGGCCCGGGGGCCGCCACCGCATGCCCCACCGCAACCGCCCCCAACGGATCCCAGGACCCGGGCAGCCTCAAAACAGACCGCACCACATCCCGGCAGAACATCGTCGAGGACACCCACGCCGACCCCAGCCGCTCCCCGGCCAGCGCCACCAGGAAGTTCTGGATGCCCGCTCCCGCGGCGACCACGAACATCTCGCGCTCCGCGCCGTCCCGCCGCTCGTCCCCGTACGTGTGCGAACCGTCGCTCACCACACAGGGCACCACCAGGTACGGCGCCCGGCGCAGCACATCGCCCCGCCGCACCCGCTTGGCGATCGACTCCTCGCTCCTGCCGTCGCGCCGCAGATCCGCGATCCACGCCTCCCGCATCGCGTCGAGCAGCCGGGTCCGGGACTCCGGCGACTCCAGCAGGACGAACCGCCACGGCGTCGTGTGGTGCGGCGCCGGCGCGGTCACCGCTGCGGCGACCGCACGCCGTACCGACCCCGGATCCACCGGCTCGTCGGTGAACTCGCGCACCGTACGCCGCTGGGTCACCGCCTCCCGTACCGCCTCGGAGGTCCCCAGCCGGAACATGTCGTCGGCCGCGACCCGCACCATCGCGCGGGCGCCCTGCCCGTCCGCCGCGTCCACGACATGCCCGAGCCCGCGCACCACCGCGACGGGCAGTCCGTCCGCCTTGCCCTTGACCAGGTCACCCGCGGCGGCCAGCTCGTCGGCGGTGGCGACCACGGTCGCGCTCAGCGGATTGCCGTACGTGTCGTGCCCGCCCCGCAGGTCGTCCAGCACCCGCACCCCGGCCGCACCGATCGCGACGTCGGTCAGCCCGTTGCGCCAGGGCCGGCCGAAGGTGTCCGTGACGAGGACGCCGACCTCGACGCCGAGCGCCGCCCGCAGTCCTTCCCGGATCGTCCGGGCCGAGGCGTCGGGGTCCTCGGGGAGCAGCAGGACCGTGCCGGCCGGGGTGTTCGACGCGTCGACGCCGGCGGCGGCCATGACCAGGCCCTGCCGGTTCTCGACGATCCGCAGCGCACCGCGCCGCGCCACCACCCGCACCGTCTCGGCGTCGATCGCCGCCTCCCGGTCGGTGGCCTCGACGATCCGGCCCTCCGCCTTGGAGACGATCTTCGAGGTGACGAGCAGTACGTCGCCGTCGGCGAGGCCCGGCTCGGCGGCCGCGATCAGCTTCGCGAGATCGTCCCCGGCCCGCACCTCGGGCATCCCGGGCAGGGCCCACACCCGGTAGGAGGGGGCGTCGGCGGCGCTCACGCGCGGACCTCCTCGGCGAGGGCCAGCGCCTGCCGCGCCATCTCGGCGGTGGCGGCGGCGTCGGTCATCATCAGCGGTACGGACCGGCAGCGGATGCCCGCCGCCTCCACCCGGTCGACCGCGCCCGCGTCCACGGTGTCGACGAGCCAGCCGTCGAGCAGCCCGGACCCGTAGTGCTCGGCGACCGCGGCGGCCGTCGACTCGACGCCCACCGCCGCGAGGACCTTGTCGGCCATCCCGCGCACCGGCGCGTCACCGACGATGGGGGAGAGGCCGACGACCGGCACCCCGGCGTCGGCGATGGCCTCGCGGATGCCGGGCACGGCGAGGATGGTCCCGACGGAGACGACCGGGTTCGACGGCGGGAAGAGGATGACGTCGGCCCCGGCGATCGCCTCCAGGACGCCGGGCGCCGGCTTGGCCTGCTCCGCGCCGACGGGCACGATCGCCCGCGCCTCCACGGAGGCCCGCAGCTTCACCCAGTACTCCTGGAAGTGCACGGCCCGGCTCTCGCCGTCCTCGTCGATCGCCACGTGCGTCTCGACGCGGTCGTCGGACATGGGCAGCAGCCGCACACCCGGCTTCCAGCGCGCGCAGAGCGCCTCGGTGACGGCGCTGAGCGGGTAGCCCGCGCCGAGCATCTGCGTACGGACGATGTGCGTGGCGAAGTCCCGGTCGCCGAGCCCGAACCACTCGGGGCCCACACCGTACGCGGCGAGCTCCTCCTTGACGTGGAAGGTCTCGTCGGCCCGGCCCCAGCCCTGCTCCTCGTTGATGCCACCGCCGAGGGTGTACATCACGGTGTCGAGGTCGGGGCAGACCTTGAGCCCGAACAGATGGATGTCGTCACCGGTGTTGCCGATGACCGTGATGTCCGCTTCGGGAGCGGCCTCCTTGAGGCCACGCAGGAAACGAGCACCACCGATACCGCCGGCCAGAACCACAATGCGCATGCAAACAGTCTGTCAGGCGAAGCCTGATCCTTGTCGGGGTGGTGGTGGGTGACGGGTAGGACTGTCGGGCGAAGCCTGGTCCTTGTCGGGGTGGTGGTGGGCGACGGGTGGGGCTGGCCGGGGCTTCGGGGTCTCAGGAGCTGCGGGTGCGTGGACGCGGGCCGTTCAGGCCGTGGCGACCGCCGGGGTGCACTGCGCGGCGTGCATCGGCATGTCGGTGAGGCCCGGGTAGTAGATGTGCAGGCTGACGGCCGGTTCGAGGGAGTCGTTGACGACGTCGTGGAGGTAGCCGGGGGCGAAGACGCGCTGCGCTCCGGCGCCCAGCGTCCGCTTCCCCCGGTCCGTACGCTCGGTCAGTTCGCCGTCGAGCACGGTCAGCACGCCGGAGGACGGGCCGTGGTCGTGCAGCCCGCTGCCCTGGCCGGGCACCCAGCTCAGGAGCCAGACCTCGTAACCGAGTGGGGTCTCCCCCGGCCGAGCGGAGCCGGGAGCCTGGGGGACGGCGCGCAGGCGGTGGTACCAGCGGGTGGTGGCGTCGTACTGGACGAGCGGGGCCCACCGGTCGCGGTCGGCGGCGATGGTGCGGGCGAGGCCGACGAACTCGGCCACGGTGACGGGGTGTTCGCGGGCGGGGCGAAGAAGGTGCTGGACCTCCAGGAGGTCGCCGGCGATCTGGAGGTCGCTGTCGCTGCTGTTCATGGGAGCGGGGGTTCCTCGGCGGGGTGCGAGTACGGAGGGCGGTGCGGTGGACTCGTCGCGAGGACCGGGGACCGGGCACCGGGAGGCGGTGGCCGCGAAACCCGAAGGGCCGCGTGGGAGGGGCCGGAGGTCCGGGACGAGCGGGGCCGGGCCGGAGCGCGGGGGCTACGACGGCGTCGGCGGCATCAACAGCTGAGACAGCTGGAACAGCAACAGCGAGCCTGGACAGCGCTACGGAACCCACGGATGCGGGTGGCGTGCGTCGCTGAGGTCACTGGCATGCCATCAAGGAGAGCCGGAGAACCATCCACTGTCAACCCGATGCCGGGTTCGGGGGCAATGTTTCACCTCATCCGGTTACTCCGCCCGGAGAAAGGTTTTGGCAGCCTTCGGCGGGGAGAGGTGGCGCAACAGCCGTGCCGCCAAACGTGGGCACGGCCCCGTGACCCGAATGTGATCTTGATCGCTTCGGTGATCGAATCGCAACGTGTCCGAGTTCCCGGCGGTTTGCCTCCGTGAGGGCGAGGGTGCGGGAGGGGTCTTGGCATATGTCAGTTTTTTGGTGATTTGAACACTTAACGCATACGGTTGGTGCCGCAGGGTGAATGCCGGGGCCAATAGCAGATCCGGGCTTGACCAGCCAGAGCTACACGCTTGTAATTTCACCCGTGTCGTTCGGCCGATTCGGTAACGGCCGCATCACGGGACGCAAGAGACGGACGAGGGGCGCACATGACCGAGCTGTTCCAGCAACTGCTGGTCGAGGACGCGGACGAGGAGCTCGGCTGGCAGGAGCGCGCGCTGTGCGCCCAGACCGATCCCGAGTCCTTCTTCCCCGAGAAGGGCGGATCGACCCGCGAGGCGAAGAAGGTCTGTCTCGCCTGCGAAGTCCGGTCCGAGTGCCTGGAGTACGCCCTCTCCAACGACGAGCGGTTCGGTATCTGGGGCGGTCTCTCCGAGCGCGAGCGCCGACGCCTGAAGAAGGCGGCGGTCTGACCGGGCCGCCCCACCACGCACCGCCGCACACCCCATGGCCCGCGACCTGCCCCGGCAGGCCGCGGGCCATCGCCATGCCCGGCAGACCCCGCCCTCACGCCGGGCCGGGCCCGATATCCGCGCCGCCCCGCTACCCCATCGCACCCTTGGACAACCGCTCCGCGCACTCCGGTTCATCCGTACCGTTAGTGTGGGGCCCCGTCCGAGACGCGCCAACGACCCGACAGGGCGCGCGTGTACACCGATGCAGCCCCCGGGGGGACGCCCCCCGGACCCGGCCGGAGGGCCCGTACCTCGATGTCCGTGCACAGCCAATCAACGGCGCCGTACGCGGCCGCCGCCGCCCCCGAGTTCCCCCGGCATGTCGTCACCGCCGTGCTCGTCTCCCACGACGGCGCACGCTGGCTGCCCGACGCGCTCACCGGGCTGCTCGGCCAGGAACGCCCCGTACAGAACGTCATCGCCGCCGACACCGGCAGCGCCGACGACTCCGCACGCCTGGTCACCGAGGCGCTCGGCGCCGACCGGGTCCTGCACCTCGCGCGGCGTACGAGCTTCGGCACCGCCGTCGACGAGGCGAGCCGCACGGCCGGCGTCCTCACCCCGGACGACCTGCCCTACCTGAAGCGGCCCAGCGGCTGGGACCCGGTCACCCGGACCTGGCGCGACGAGGCGTACGAGATGCCCGAGCTGCCGCACGGCGAGCCGGTGCAGTGGCTCTGGCTGCTCCACGACGACTGCGCGCCCGCGCCCGACGCGCTCGCCGAGATGCTGCGCGTCGTCGACAACGACCGGCACGCCGCGATCGTCGGCCCCAAACTGCGCGGCTGGTACGACCGCCGCCAGCTCCTCGAGGTCGGCGTCTCCATCGCCAACAGCGGACGCCGCTGGACCGGCCTCGACCGCCGCGAGCAGGACCAGGGCCAGCACGACCAGGTCCGTAGCGTCCTGTCCGTCTCCACCGCCGGCATGCTCGTGCGACGCGACGTCTGGGAGGAGCTGGGCGGCTTCGACCGCAGGCTCCCGCTGATGCGCGACGACGTCGACCTGTGCTGGCGGGCCCACCTGGCCGGCCACCGGGTGCTCGTGGCTCCCGAAGCCGTCCTGCGGCATGCCGAGGCCTCCGCGCGGGAACGCCGCCCCATCGACTGCGCCGGCCGCTCGGTGGCCAGCCCGCACCGCGTGGACAAGGCGGGCGCCGTTTACACGATGCTCGTCAACGCCCGCGGCAAGCAGCTGCCCTGGGTGCTGCTGCGGCTCGTGCTCGGCACCCTGCTGCGCACCCTCGCCTACCTCGTCGGCAAGGTCCCCGGCCAAGCGCTCGACGAGGTCACCGGCCTCCTGAGCACCCTGCTGCGCCCCGGCCGCATCCTGGCCGCCCGCCGCGCCCGGGGGAAGGGCGTCGTCGACGCCGCCGAACTGCGCGGTCTCTTCCCCGCACCCGGCGCCACCATCCGCGCGACCGTCGAGCAGGTCGCCGGGAACTTCGGCGACGGCTCCGACGCCGACTCCGGCGGCTCCCGGCACGGCGCCGTCGAGTCCGGACCCGGCGGCGACGACGCCGACTACCTGGAGATCGACCAGTTCGCCCGGCTGAAGAAGGTCGGCCGCAAGCCGGGCCCGGTCCTCTTCGCCGTGCTGCTCCTGGTCTCCCTCGTCGCCTGCCGCGGCCTCATCGGCGGCGGCGCGCTGGCCGGCGGCGCCCTGCTGCCCGCCCCCGGCGACGCCTCCGACCTGTGGGGCAGGTACGCGGACGGCTGGCACGCCGTCGGCACCGGCGGCACCCAGACCGCCCCGCCCTACCTCGCCGTGATCTCGGCCCTGTCCGCGCTCTTCCTCGGCTCCACCGGCTTCGCGCTCACCCTGCTGCTCGTCTGCTCGGTGCCGCTCGCCGGGCTCACCGCGTACTTCGTCACCCGCCCGCTGCTGCCCTCCCGGCTGCTGCGCGCCTGGGCGAGCATCGCGTACGCCTTCCTGCCCGCCGCGACCGGCGCCCTGGCGACCGGCCGGCTCGGCACCGCCGTCCTGGCCGTCCTGCTGCCGCTGATCGCCCGCACGGCCGTCTCCGCGCACGGCATGCGGGCCACCGGCGCCGCCCGCGGCAGCTGGCGCGCCACCTGGGCGTACACCCTGCTCCTCACCCTCGCGATGGCGTTCACGCCGATCGTGTGGCCGCTCGCCGTGGTCCTCGGCCTCGGCGTCCTGGCGCTGCGGCGTGACGACATCACGGCCTACGGGCTCCGCTTCCTCGCCGCCGTCGGCACCCCGCTGCTCGTCCTCGCACCCTGGTCGCTGTCGCTGCTGAGCAGCCCGTCCGCGTTCCTGAAGGAAGCCGGTCTGGAGACCGGTACGGGCTCCGCCTCCGCGCTGGACCTGCTCGGCATCAGCCCCGGCGGGCCGAAGGCGGCGGGCGGCGTCCTGCTCCTCGGCATCGTCCTCGCGGCGCTGGCCGCCCTGCTGCGCGGGGAGCGGCGGTTCGCCGTCCGTACCGCCTGGGCGGCCGCGCTGGTGGGCCTGGCGTTCGCCGGGCTCGCCAACGGCTCGGGCTGGGCGGGCCCCGCCACCCTCGTCTACGGCGCCGCGCTCATCGCCGCCGCGCTGGTCGGCGCGGACGGCGCCCGCATCCGCGTCGCCGAGCTCAGCTTCGGCTGGCGCCAGCCGGTCGCGGCCCTGATCGCCCTCGCGGCAGGGCTGGCCCCCGTGCTGGCCGCCGCCGGCTGGATGATCGGCGGCGCGGCGGGGCCGCTGGAGCGCCGCGACCCGGTCCAGGTGCCCGCGTTCGTCGCGGAGGAGAGCGGCACCCGCGACCAGCCGCGCACCCTGGTCCTGGGCGGCACCTCGTCCGCCTCCGTCGACTACACCCTCGTCCGCGGCTCGGGCGCCCGGATCGGCGACGCGGAACTGGCCGAGGCCCGGGGCGGCAACAGCCACCTCGACAAGGTCGTCGCCAACCTGGTCGCCGGCTCCGGCGCCGACCAGGGCAGCCAGCTCAGCGGCTTCGCGATCCGCTACGTCCTCGTGCGCGACGGGGCGCCCAAGCAGATGAGCCGGGTGCTCGACGCGACCCCGGGCCTCAGCCGGCTCAGCCAGCTGGACGGCAGCGCCCTGTGGCGGGTGGACCGCCAGGTGGCCCGCATCATGATCGTCCCGTCCGCCGCCGGTGACGAGCCACTCCCCGTGGGCTCCCGGCCGGTCGAGGCACACACGAAGATCCCGGCGGGCGCCGCCGGCCGGGTGCTGCGGATCGCCGACGCCGCCGACCCCGGCTGGCACGCCACGCTCGACGGCCGCGTGCTGACCGCCAAGACCGTCGACGGCTGGGCCCAGGGCTTCGAACTCCCCGCCGAGGGCGGCACCCTGGACCTCACGTACGAGGCCCCCTTCACGCACACCGTGTGGATCTGGGCGCAGATCGCGCTCGCCGTGGTCCTGGTGGTCATGGCCCTGCCGGGGCGCCGCCGGGAGATCGACGACGACCTGCCCGAGGAGGCCGAGGCGGTCGCCGCCGAACCGGTCGCCGGTGAGGGCCGCCGCGCCCGCAGGCTGCGCGCCGCCGCCCTGGCCGAGAGCGAGGCCGGCGCCGGGGAGCCGGGCGCGGAGGAGGCCACCCGGAACCAGGAGGAGACCGGCGAGCAGCCTGCGTACGGGCACACCGGCGACGAACCGGCGTACGTTCCCGCCCAGCGGGATCCGGAAACCGATCCGGCCCCCGAAGGTGTCCCGGAGGGCGAGGGCGCCTTCGTGCCGCAGCAGCAGTACGGCGAGTGGGACGGCCGGCAGGGCCAGTACCAGGAGGCGGGCTACTCGCAGTACCAGGACGGCCAGTACGTGGAGGGGCAGCAGCAGGACGCCGGCGGCTACCACCCGTACGGCTATCCGCAGCAGCAGGACGAGTACGGCGCGAACGCCCAGGACCCGTACCGGGGCAACGGCTACCCGCAGTATCAGGACGGCCGGTACGCGGGCCCGTACGACCCGCCCCCGTACGACCCGAACGGGCACGACGCCGAGGCCGGGCCGTACGGCGAGCAGCCCCCGTACGGCCCGCAGAACCCCGAGAACCCCGCCCCGGGCCAGAACCCGTGGCCGACCGGTAACGCATCGCGAGGCGAGTCCGAGTGAAGTCCACCAGCAGCCTGTCCCTCATCGCCGGGGCGGTCGCCCTGGCCGCCGTCACCGGGTTCGCCGCGCTCAACGTGCCGGACGGCGACGGCACGGCGGAGGCGAAGACGGCCGCGCGGCTGCCCGTCGAACGGACCAGCCTGCTCTGCCCGGCGCCCGGCCTCTCCGACCTCTCGGAGACCGCGTACACGGCCTACACGCCGCCGAACAAGAGCGGCGGTTCGGCCGCGGCCGGCGCAGCCGAACTCCTGTCGTCCGCGAAGGACGAGGCGAAGTCGGACGAGAAGTCCGACGAGAAGGGCAAGGAGCCGGACAAGGGCAAGCCGGTCGTCTCCCTCGAGGAGCCCGGCAAGCCGGCCACCGGCGAGGCGTCGGGCGCGGACTCGCCCGCGCTCATCGGCACCGCGACCGGCCGCCTGGCGCCGGGCTGGACCGCCCAGCAGACCACCACAGTCGAGGCGGGCGACGGACGCGGCCTGCTCGGCATCAACTGCACCGCGCCCGACACCGACTTCTGGTTCCCGGCGGCCAGCACCGCCAAGTCCCGCGAGGACTACGTCCACCTCACCAACCCGGACGACACCGCGGCCGTCGCCGACATCGAGCTGTACGGCCCGGACGGCACGCTCAAGTCCGATGTGGGCGAGGGCATCACCGTCCCGGCGGGCTCCGGCGTGAGGGTCCTCATCTCGACGCTCACGAGCAAGGCCGCCGACGACGTGACCGTCCACGTCACCACCCGTACGGGCCGGGTCGGCGCGGCTGTCAGGACGGCGGACGACACGACCGGCAGCGACTGGCTCGCCGCCTCCGCCGAACCGGCGAGCACGCTCGTGCTGCCCGGCATCCCGGCGGACGCGACCTCGGTACGCCTGGTGGCCTTCGCGCCCGGCGACGACGACGCCGACCTCAAGCTGAAGCTGCTCGGCAAGAGCAGCGCGATCACCCCCGCCGGCCACGAGGAACTGCACGTCAAGTCGAACATGACCGCCGGGATCGACCTGAAGGACATCACCCGCGGGGAGGCCGGCTCCCTGATGCTGGTGCCCTCCGAGAAGGGCAGGGCGACCCCGGTGGTCGCCGCGTTGCGGGTGGTCCGGGGCAAGGGCGACAAGCAGGAGGTCGGCTACATCCCGGCGACCGGCCCGGTCGGCGCGCGCGCGACCGTCGCCGACAACAGGTCCAAGGGATCGGTCCTCTCGCTCACCGCCCCCGGCGCCGCCGGCACCGTCAAGGTCACCGCCTCCGCGGGCAGCGGGGGAGGTACGCCGGTCAGCAAGACGTACAAGGTCGCGGCCGGCACGACCACGGCGGTCACCCCGCCCGTGCCGACGGGCCTCAAGGGCACGTACGCCCTGACGGTCGAGACCCAGTCGGGCGGCCCGGTCCACGCCGCCCGCACGCTCACCGTGACGGTGGACGGCATCCAGATGTTCACGGTGCAGACCCTGGCGGACGACCGGGGGACGGTGGAGGTCCCGGCGGCCCGACAGGACCTGTCGGTGCTGGACGACTGAGGGCCCTGCGAGGGCGGGTCAGGCCGTGGGGGCGAGGCCCGGCAGAGCGACTGCCCCCCGCGGCTTTCCCCGCTACTCCTGCCCGTAGCGGGGGTCGACGGACTCGGGGGCCAGGCCCAGCAGCTCGGCGACCTGCTCGACCACGACCTCGTGGATGAGCAGGGCGCGCTCGTCGCGGCTCTTGGTACGGAGTTCGACAGGGCGCCGGTAGACGGAGATCTGGGCGGGCCGGCCCTTCTCGGCCGAAACCGCGTTGCCCAGCGGAACGATCTCCTCCGCCGTCTCCGGCACCTCCAGGACGACGAAGTCGACCTCCGCCAGCTGGGGCCAGCGCCGCTCCAGCCGTTCGACGGAGTCCTGGACGAGATCGCGGAAGCTGTCCGCACGGCTCGTCGACAGCGGCACCTGCGGCGGGGCGACGGGCCCGCGCATACCGCGACCGTGTCGGTCGCGGCGCCGCGGACGCGGCTCGGACGGGCGGGGCGGTACGGAACTGTCCATCACCGACGCAGCCTAACGCTCCGGTGCCCCTCCGGGCGGAGGCCGAGTGGCCGCAGGGACCCCTGTCCGCTCTTGAACAATCCGGCCACACGAGAGCCCGTTTCCGGCCCCGCTCCCGACCGTTGAGCTCGCGCCTTGTGAAAGGTTCGCGGCACAGCGGTGACCGGAATCATTGCCGTCAAGGCGCTCCCCCTCTCCTCCCGCGCAGGTCAGGGAAGTTGCACCGGGGTGCTGTGCGCCGGAGCCACGGGACGACACGGAGGGGTGAGCCGGGGGAGAGTCGTCGCAGCCCGCTCAAGAGTGCGGTACCGTCCAACATCGTGAGCCCTGTACGTCGCTGTTCGCGCACCGCGTGCGGCCGCCCTGCCGTCGCGACACTGACGTACGTCTATGCCGACTCGACTGCGGTCCTCGGCCCGCTCGCCACCTACGCCGAGCCCCACTGCTACGACCTCTGTGCCGAGCACAGCGAGCGGCTGACCGCGCCACGGGGCTGGGAGGTCGTCCGGCTCTCCGACCCCTCCGCCCCCAGCCGCCCCAGCGGCGACGACCTGGAAGCGCTGGCCAACGCCGTACGGGAGGCCGCGCGTCCGCAGGACCGCGGCGACGGCACGCGGGGCGGCGGCCAGACGGGGGTCGGCCGCAGGGGTCACCTCCGTGTCCTGCGCTCCCCCGATTCCTGAGGGGACGTCGGCCGCCGGGTAGTTTGGCGGTCCGCAGAAACCTCCAGGAGGACCGGCCCGTGACCGCAGACCTGTCGCAGCTCGTGAAGGCGTACGACGTGCGCGGAGTCGTGCCCGACCAGTGGGACGAGGAACTGGCCGGACTCTTCGGAGCGGCGTTCGTCGAGGTGACCGGCGCGGCCGCGATCGTGATCGGTCACGACATGCGCCCCACGTCCCCGGCCCTGTCCGGGGCGTTCGCACGGGGCGCGGCGGGGCGGGGCGCCGACGTCACGATGATCGGCCTCTGCTCGACGGACCAGCTGTACTACGCGTCCGGGGCGCTGGACCTGCCGGGCGCGATGTTCACCGCCTCGCACAACCCGGCGCAGTACAACGGCATCAAGATGTGCCGGGCGGGCGCGGCGCCGGTCGGGCAGGACACGGGCCTGGCCGAGATCCGCACGCTGGTGGAGGAGTGGTCGCGGAAGGGCGCCCCCGAGCCGCTCACCCCCGGGACGGTCACCGGGCGGGACACCCTCACGGACTACGCCGCCCACCTGCTCTCGCTGGTGGACCTGACGGAGATCCGCCCGCTGAAGGCCGTCGTGGACGCGGGCAACGGCATGGGCGGCCACACGGTCCCCACCGTCTTCGCGGGGCTGCCCGTGGACCTGGTCCCGATGTACTTCGAGCTGGACGGCACCTTCCCGAACCACGAGGCCAACCCGCTGGACCCCAAGAACATCACGGACCTCCAGGCCCGCGTCGTGGCCGAGGGCGCCGACCTGGGCCTGGCCTTCGACGGCGACGCGGACCGCTGCTTCGTGGTCGACGAACGGGGCGAGGGCGTCTCCCCGTCGGCGATCACGGCCCTGGTCGCGGCCCGAGAACTGGCCCGCAACGGCGGCCGGGGCACGATCATCCACAACCTGATCACCTCCCACTCCGTCCCCGAGGTCGTACGCGAACACGGCGGCACCCCCGTCCGCACCCGGGTGGGCCACTCCTTCATCAAGGCCGAGATGGCCGCCCATGGCGCGATTTTCGGCGGCGAACACTCAGCCCACTACTACTTCCGCGACTTCTGGAACGCCGACACGGGCATGCTCGCCGCCCTCCACGTCCTGGCCGCCCTCGGCGGCCAGAACGCCCCCCTCTCCTCCCTGGTCGCCCAGTACGACCGCTACGCCGCCTCCGGCGAGATCAACTCCACGGTCGACGACCGGACCGCCCGCACAGCCAAGGTCAGGACCGCCTTCGCCACCCGCGAGAACGCCACCGCAGACACCCTGGACGGCCTCACGGTGACCGCCCCCACGTGGTGGTTCAACCTCCGCCCGTCGAACACGGAACCCTTGCTGCGCCTGAACGTGGAGGCGAAGGACGAGGAAACGATGAGGTCGGTACGGGACGAGGTGCTGGGGTTGATCAGGGGCTGAGGGCTGTCCCGTCGCGACGCCCTGCACGCACTCCGGCCGCACCGGACCGGAAGCCCGGGGCATCCCGTACGAGGGCTTCCGTCCGGCGCACCGGGAAGTGAGGGTCTCCCTTGTTCGAGCGGAGCCGAGGACGGGGAGTGGGGTCTCCCCTGTTCGAGCGGAGCCGAGAACTCCGGATGCACCCGACGCCGCTCCTTCCGGGCAGACCCCGGCTGCCGCAGCACTGGAACGGCCCTCCGGCGTTTGAGGAGCGGGGCCCGGGGCAGCACCCCGGTTCCGGGAAGGGCGCGGAGAGGCCCAGGGCCCGCCCCCGGCGCCCAGCCCCGCCGCAGGCGCCCCGCCCCGCCCCGGCGGTAGGCTGACCTCGCCCCCACAAGGGCTACCGCCCCAAGACGAAATCGCCCGAAGGGACACCCCATGCCGCTCGAAGCCGGCCTCCTGGAGATCCTGGCCTGCCCCGCCTGCCACGCGCCCCTCGACGACGAAACGGCAGCCGACAGCCCGGAACTCATCTGCACCGGCGACGACTGCGGCCTCGCCTACCCGGTCCGGGACGGCATCCCCGTACTCCTCGTCGACGAGGCCCGCCGCCCGGCGTAACGGCGCCACCGCCGCACCCGGCGTAACCGCCCCACACCGCACCAGCCGGTGAGCGGCACGTGATCGGAGGACCGCCCCATGCTCGACGAGTCGTTGCTCGACGCCCCCGACGCCCTGGCCCGAGCCGACCGCCGCGACCTGCTCCGCGGCGCCGCCGAGGCCGGGGCCCGGGTCCGTACCGCCGCCCGGCACGCGACGGAGGCCGGGATCAGCGAGCTGAAACCGGAGGGCCGCCCGCGCGCCGTCCTCGTCGCCGGCCCGGGCACCGCCGCCACCGGCGTCGCGGACCTGATCGCCGCGCTCGCCGGCGCTTCCGCCCCGGTCACCCGCATCCACCCGACCGGCGTCGCCCCCGCCCCCGGCGCACTGCGCTGGACGCTGCCCGGCTGGGCCGGCTCCGTGGACCTGCTGCTCATCGCCACCGCGGACGGCTCCGAACCGGGCCTCGCCCTCCTCGCGGAGCAGGCGTACCGGCGCGGCTGCACCGTCGTGGCCGTCGCCCCGCTGCGCTCCCCGCTGCGCGAGGCGGTGCACGGGGTGCACGGCCTCGTCGTACCGATGGCCTCCGCCCCGCACGGCGAGTACGACGCCGAGACGTCGGCCGCAGGCCCCGGCACGCTCTGGGCCCTGTTCACCCCGCTGCTCGCGCTGCTCGACCGCGTCGGCCTGGTCACCGCCCCCGCCGAGGCGCTGCAGAGCGTCGCGGACCGCCTGGACCGTACGGCGGAGCGCTGCGGCCCGGCCATCGCCACGTACAGCAACCCGGCCAAGACCCTCGCCGCCGAACTCGCGGACAGCCTGCCGCTGATCTGGACGGAAGGTGACGCGGCCGGCCCGGTCGGACGCCGGTTCGCCGCCGTCCTGGCCGAGCTCTCGGGCCGCCCCGCCCTCGCCGCCGCGCTCCCCGAGGCGCTCCCGGCGCACGGGGGCCTGCTGGCGGGCGCCTTCGCGGCAGGCGCGGACCCGGACGACTTCTTCCGCGACCGCGTCGAGGAGTCGGAGCCCCTGCACGCCCGGGTGGTGCTGCTCCGCGACCGCCCGACCGGCGGCCTGAGCGCCGCCCCGGCGGCCCGCGAACTGGCCCTGGGCCACGACACGGCGATCAGCGAGCTCGAACCGGAGGAGGGCGGCACGCTCGAATCCCTCGCCGAGCTGCTCGCCGTCACCGACTTCGCCGCCGTCTACCTGGCCCTCGCCTCCACGGCCGGCGCCTGAAACTTTTTGTACCACCTGGTGCGTGAAGCACCTCGTACCACCGCAAGACAGCACAGCACCGCACACAGCAACACAAGGACAGAATCCATGGACCGGCTCTCCAACACCGTGCGCCCGTACGCCTGGGGCTCGACCACCGCGATCCCCGCCCTTCTCGGCGTCGCCCCCACCGGCGAGCCGCAGGCGGAGATGTGGATGGGCGCCCACCCCGGGGCCCCCTCCCGGATAACCCGCACCGGGACCACCGCCGAGCAGTCCCTCACCGACGTCATCGCCGCCGACCCGGCCCGCGAACTCGGCACGGCGACCGTCGAGAAGTTCGGCCCCCGGCTGCCCTTCCTCCTCAAGCTGCTCGCCGCCGGCGCCCCCCTCTCCCTCCAGGTGCACCCGAACCTCGACCAGGCCAAGGCGGGTTACGCGGACGAGGAGCGCCGGTCCGTCCCGATCGACGCCCCGCACCGCACGTACAAGGACGCCAACCACAAGCCCGAACTGATCTGCGCGCTCACCCCCTTCGACGGCCTGTGCGGATTCCGCCGGCCCCTGGAGGCGGCCGAGGCGATGGAGGGCCTGGGTGTCGACTCCCTCAAGCCGTACGCGGACCTGCTGCGCGCCCAGCCCGAAGAGGCCGCCCTGCGCGAGGTGCTGACGGCGATCCTCACCGCGGACCCGGACGAGATGGCCGAAACGGTGACCGCCGCCGCGGCCGCCGCGGAACGGATCGGCGGTGACTACGCCCCGTACGCCCGCATTGCCCACCACTTCCCCGGCGACGCGGGCGTCATCGCGGCCATGCTGCTCAACTACGTGCGGCTCCAGCCCGGCGAGGCCCTGTTCCTCGGCGCCGGCGTCCCGCACGCGTACCTCGACGGCCTCGGCGTCGAGATCATGGCCAATTCGGACAACGTGCTGCGCTGCGGGCTGACGCCCAAGCACATCGACGTCCCCGAACTCCTCCGCATCGTCCGCTTCGAGGCGACCGACCCGGGCATCCTGCGCCCGGAGGCGTCCCCGTCGGGGGAGGAGCTGTACGAGACACCGGTCGACGAGTTCCGCCTCTCCCGCTTCGACCTGTCACCCGGCGCCGCCCTCGCCGATCTGACCGCGGACACGCCGCAGATCCTGCTCTGCACGGCGGGCGCCCCGAAGGCCGGCGACGTCGGTCTCGCCCCCGGCGCATCGGTCTTCGTACCGGCGGGCGAGCAGGTCCTGGTGTCCGGAACGGGCACGCTGTTCCGTGCCACAGTGGTGGCCTGACGAACCGTTGGCGACGGCGGCTGCAACAATGTGCCGCCATACCGCGGCCGCCGGAGCCGCAGACCGAAGAAGGGACACCAGGCACCCATGAGTGCGTCAGGCGGAACCAAGGCGATCGTGGCGGCACTCGGCGCCAACCTCGCGATCGCGGTGGCCAAATTCGTGGCGTTCCTGTTCAGCGGCTCCTCGTCGATGCTCGCGGAGAGCGTCCACTCGCTGGCGGACTCCGGCAACCAGGGCCTGCTGCTCCTCGGCGGCAAGCGGGCACAGCGCGAGGCCACCCCCCAGCACCCCTTCGGGTACGGCCGCGAGCGCTACATCTACGCCTTCCTCGTCTCCATCGTCCTGTTCTCCGTCGGCGGCATGTTCGCGGTGTACGAGGGCTACGAGAAGATCAGGCACCCCCACGAGCTGGAGGCCTGGTACTGGCCGGTCGGCGTCCTGATCTTCGCGATCATCGCCGAGAGCTTCTCCTTCCGTACGGCGATCAAGGAGTCCAACGAGTTGCGCGGCTCGCTCGGCTGGACGGACTTCATCCGCCGCGCGAAGGCCCCGGAACTGCCCGTCGTCCTGCTGGAGGACCTGGGCGCGCTGATCGGTCTGATCCTCGCCCTCGGCGGTGTCGGCCTCGCCCTCGGCACGGGCAACGGTGTGTGGGACGGCATCGGCACCCTGTGCATCGGCATCCTGCTGATCGCCATCGCGATCGTGCTGGCCGCCGAGACCAAGTCCCTGCTGCTCGGCGAGGCCGCCGGCACCGAACAGGTCGAGAAGATCAAGGAGGCGGTCGTCGACGGCGACACCGTCACCGGCGTCATCCACATGCGCACCCTCCACCTCGGCCCGGAGGAGCTGCTGGTGGCCGCCAAGATCGCCGTCCAGCACGACGACACCGCCGACGAGGTCGCCAACGCCATCAACGCCGCCGAGTCCCGCATCCGCGCGGCCGTCCCGATCGCCCGGGTGATCTACCTGGAACCGGACATCTACAACGCGGCGGCCGCCGCGGCCGGCGTCAACCCGGCCAAGACCCCCGGCGGTGCCGGCACCCCCGGTCCGGAAGCGCCGGAACCGGGAGCCGCCGAGCCGGGCCCCGAGGCTCCCGGCACCCCGGCGGGCACGGAGGACACCGGCCCGACGGAATCCGGCCACTGACCCCACCGGACCCGCCATCGCGTACCCGTCACAGCCGCTTCCGCCCCGGACCCGCTCCGGTGGACTGGGAGCGGCTGCGCCGTTCGGTGTAGATTCGACGGCAGTGTCAGACGTCGCTGCTGATGGCGGTCGATCGGTCCGTACGCCGGACCGGCCGAGGGAGAGAGGGCCTCCGACGGACTGCGCTGCGCGCGCCCCGGGCATTCGTGTGCCCGCCGCCGCAGAGCCGCCCTACCCACCCTCGACTCCACAACGAGGAGCAGCCCGTTATGACGACGGCCCCCAACCGACCGGACTTCAAGGTCGCCGATCTCTCCCTGGCGGTCTTCGGCCGCAAGGAGATCACCCTTGCCGAGCACGAGATGCCCGGTCTGATGTCGATCCGCCGCGAGTACGCCGCCGCGCAGCCGCTGGCCGGCGCCCGTATCACCGGTTCGCTGCACATGACCGTGCAGACGGCGGTGCTGATCGAGACGCTGGTCGCTCTCGGCGCCGAGGTGCGCTGGGCCTCCTGCAACATCTTCTCCACCCAGGACCACGCGGCCGCGGCCATCGCGGTCGGCCCGGCGGGCACCCCGGAGAACCCGCAGGGTGTCCCGGTCTTCGCCTGGAAGGGCGAGACGCTGGAGGAGTACTGGTGGTGCACCGAGCAGGCGCTGACCTGGCCGAACACGCCCACCGGCGGCCCGAACATGATCCTGGACGACGGCGGTGACGCCACGCTCCTGGTACACAAGGGCGTCGAGTTCGAGAAGGCGGGTGCCGCCCCGGACCCGTCCACGGCGGACAGCGAGGAGTACGCGCACATCCTGACGCTGCTCAACCGCACCCTCGGTGAGAACCCGCAGAAGTGGACGCAGCTTGCGTCCGAGATCCGCGGGGTGACCGAGGAGACCACCACCGGCGTCCACCGCCTGTACGAGATGCACCGCGACGGGACCCTGCTGTTCCCGGCGATCAACGTGAACGACGCGGTGACGAAGTCGAAGTTCGACAACAAGTACGGCTGCCGCCACTCGCTGATCGACGGCATCAACCGCGCCACCGACGTCCTGATCGGCGGCAAGACCGCCGTCGTCTGCGGCTACGGCGACGTGGGCAAGGGCTGCGCGGAGTCGCTGCGCGGCCAGGGCGCCCGTGTCATCGTCACCGAGATCGACCCGATCTGCGCCCTGCAGGCGGCGATGGACGGCTATCAGGTCGCGACCCTGGACGACGTGGTCGAGCAGGCCGACATCTTCGTCACGACGACGGGCAACAAGGACATCATCATGGCCTCGGACATGGCCCGGATGAAGCACCAGGCCATCGTGGGGAACATCGGTCACTTCGACAACGAGATCGACATGGCCGGCCTGGCGGCGGTCCCCGGCATCGTGAAGGACGAGGTC
Source organism: Streptomyces sp. NPDC019224 (assembly GCF_040632605.1). Taxonomy (NCBI): domain Bacteria; kingdom Bacillati; phylum Actinomycetota; class Actinomycetes; order Kitasatosporales; family Streptomycetaceae; genus Streptomyces; species Streptomyces sp. NPDC019224. Next base: position 131,336 of record NZ_JBEYCF010000019.1, read on the forward strand.
AAGCCGCAGGTCCACACCTGGACGTTCCCGGACGGCAAGGTCCTCATCGTGCTGTCCGAGGGCCGCCTGCTGAACCTGGGCAACGCGACCGGCCACCCCTCCTTCGTCATGTCGAACTCCTTCGCGGACCAGACCCTGGCCCAGATCGAGCTGTTCACGAAGCCCGAGGAGTACCCGACCGACGTCTACGTGCTGCCCAAGCACCTCGACGAGAAGGTCGCCCGCCTCCACCTGGACGCGCTCGGCGTCAAGCTGACCACCCTCCGCCCCGAGCAGGCCGCCTACATCGGCGTCGAGGTCGAAGGCCCCTACAAGCCCGACCACTACCGCTACTGACCCCGCCACGCGCTGCAGGAGCTCGCCGGTGACCGGTCACCGGCGGCCCCCACAGCGCGGAGCGCCTCAGCGGCGCCGGGTCCTCAGCGACTCGGGCCGATCAGCAGCAGCGACGAACGCAGGCCCCCGCACCCCCGTGTCGGGGGCCTGCGCCGTACCGCACCCGCACGAGCCGAGGACCGAAGGACCCCATGCCCCGCGGCCGATATTCGCTCCACGATGTCCACGACCACACCCCCCTCGGCGAAGAACACTTCCACTGCGCGCCCGGCCCTTCCGGTTGGCGCTACATCTCCCAAACGACCGCCCCGTCCGGCAGTCACCTGGGATCCCTCGATCTCACCCTCGATGAACTCGGCCGCCCCCTCCGTCTCGAACTCCATGCCTCCGACTGGCAGGTCCGCGGCGCCGCCCTGGAGGGCCTCACCTGGGTCCGTACCGATCCGACGGGCATCCACGCCACCGAAGGCAATGTCCGCGCCCACGCCTTCCATGGCACCTCCCCCGCTTTCCTCGTCGCGACCGCTCGTCTGTTGCGCCTCGCCCCCGCCTCCCCCGAGACCCGCGTCCGGGTCGTCACCTTCACGGACCCGGTCCTCGCCCCCCGTACGCTCGACCAGTCCTGGGCCCTGGTGAACAGTGAAGCGCACCCCACTGACAACGGCCCCTTGAAGGTGGACGAATACCAGGTCAGCGCCCTGGACACGGGCGAGCGGCACACCGTCCACCTTGCCGGCGACGTGGTGCTCTCCGCCCCCGGCATCGAGCTCGAAGAGCTGGACTCCCCGCCCTCCGAACGCTAGGCGGACGGCACGAATCCGGTGGCAGGCGTACGCGCCGAGCCCCCGCCACCCGTACTGGCAGCGGGCGCACACGCCCCCGAGCGCCCGCGCGGAAGCCGGCGAAGTCGTCGACCTCTACCAGCGCAGGGCCACCCCTCTCTCCCCGATCCAGTCCAGCGCCCCGACCCGCTGCTCGTCGCGCGTCCGTCCCACGGTGCCCGGTACGCGGCGTGCGTCCTGGCGCGATGTCGCGCGATCCTCACGGCGGGATTCCCCGCCGCGGTCCACTCCTCCGGCACTGGTGGATACCGGCCGAGGTCCTCTCCACGCTTCCGGCAGAGCTGACGGGCTGGTGGATCGGCACCCATTCGGAGGCGCAGCCGGCCATCGCGGCCCCGGAGGATCTGCACCGCATGAGGGCTCCGGGCAGCGAGTACGAGACCAACTGCTCCAGCCACCCGGGTGGTGACCTCCTTCGCCGCCCGGGTCTGGACGAACAAGACGCAGGCCGCCTCCATGCGCCTGGTGCTGGGCGTCTTCCTCTGCGCGCCGGCGATCTGGGTCCTCTTCGTCAACGTGGCCGACCCTCCGCCTGGTACCGGTGCTGTTCGTGTCAGGCGCTACCGAGGGCCTTCGCGTCCTCGGCCCGGCCTACCCACCTGGGCCCGCATCTCGCTGGGCACGCCCGTGGAACTGCTCTTCCTCGGGTACGTCTAGGTCCTCGGCGGCGGTGCGGCCTGTCCCGGTGATGTGGGCGACCTGGACGCGATCGAACGAAGCGCCGAGCTGCCGATGGCCGCCTGATGTGCATACGACCCCGCTGACCTGCTAGTCTCCTCCTCGCCCCAAAAAACCGTTGACACGGCGACGTGGGGGAGGTAGATTTAAACGGTTAGCGCGAACTGGACAAGTTCGGGTTCAAGTCGTTAATATCTATCTCGCTCTCACCGGAAACAAAGTTTCCGCAGAGCCATCGATTCCCAACTTCTGAAGTTGAAGCCGATTAGGTTTGGCCGAAACGCTTCTGATAAAGTCGAATCAGCCGAAAGGCAAGGCCACTTCAACGGCCACCGGAATTCAAACTCGAACCGGAAACGGAACGAAATGAATCTGGTAAGGTTGGAACCGCTGAAAAGCAAAAAGTGAGACCCGCTTCGGCCGGGAATCGGACACGGAAGAGTCTGATAGAGTCGGAAACGCAAGACCGGAGGGAAGCGCCCGGAGGAAAGCCCGCGAGGGTG
>NZ_JBEYCF010000020.1:0-116059 GCF_040632605.1 Streptomyces sp. NPDC019224
CACCAGAAGCAGACTCCGCACCCCATGCTCGGCCACCAGATGCCGGGCCACCCGCGCACCCAACCCACCAGTACCACCCGTGATCAATACGGTCCCGCCCGCATCCCACACAGGAACCGTCTCATCACCCGGCCCAGCGAGCACCAGACGCGGCACCCACACCTCACCCTCACGCACCAGCAACTCCGGCTCGCCCAGGGCGACCAGCCGACCGAGCGGAACCGAGTCGTCGGAGTCGATCAGCACGAACCGGCCCGGGTTCTCCGCCTGCGCGGCCCGCACCAACCCCCAGACGGGAGCCTGTCGTACGTCCACCCGTCCAGCGCCGGCCGCACCGCGCGTGAGGACCGCCAGCACCGCACCCTCGGGCCGGTCCACCGCCAGCCACTCCTGCACGGCCTCCAGCGCACGGCCCACCACGCCTCGTACGGCATCGGGCACGGCCGCGTCCTTTGCCTCCACCACGCACTCGTAAACAGCGGGTGTCGGCCCCTCGGGAGCCTCGTCGCTCAGGGCGACGGGCTGCCAGTCCACCCGGAACAGCGAGTCGGCGGTCCCGGAGGCGGACTGCTGGTCCCAGACGGGCCGGGAGAGCAGGGACTCCACCGACAGCACGGGGGTGCCGTGCTCGTCGGCGACGGTCAGCGACAGGCCGTCCTGCTGGGCGACGGGCCTGATCCGGACCCGGAGCGCCTTCGCCCCGGCCGCGTGCAGGGCGACACCGTTCCAGGCGAAGGGGAGCAGGGTCTGCCCGCCGTCCTCGCGGCCCGGTATGCCGAGCAGCCCGACGTGCATCGCCGCGTCGAGGAGGGCGGGGTGGAGGCCGAAGCGGGCGGCGTCCTCGTGGGCGGACTCGGGCAGGCGGACCTCGGCGTACAGCTCCTCACCGAGGCGCCAGGCCGCGGTGAGGCCCTGGAACACCGGTCCGTAGTGGTAGCCGGCCTCCGCGAGGTCCTGGTAGGCGCCGTCGACAGTCAGCTCGTCGGCACCGGCCGGCGGCCAGTCCATGAGGCCGTCCGGCCCGGCCTCGTCCGTCACGGGTGCCAGGACCCCTTCGGCGTGGCGGGTCCACGGCAGGTCCGGCTGGTCGTCGGCGCGCGAGTGGATTGCCACGGTCCGGCGCCCGGTCTCGTCCGCCGCCCCGACCGCCACCTGGACGGCGACGCCGCCGAGGGGCTGCAGGACGAGGGGCGCCTGAAGGGTCAGCTCCTCCAGCAGTCCGCAGTCGAGCTGCTCGCCCGCCCGGACGGCCAGTTCGACGAAGCCGGTACCGGGCAGCAGGACGCTCCCGAGGACGTTGTGGTCGACGATCCAGCCGTGCGTACCGGCCGACAGCCTGCCGGTGAGCACGGCACCGCCGTCATCGGGCAGGATCACGGCCGCACGGAGCACCGGGTGGTCGAGCGCGACCTGCCCGGAGGCGGCGACGGCGCCCCCCTCGGACACAGGCGCTTCGAGCCAGTAGCGGCTGCGCTGGAAGGCGTACGTGGGCAGCTCGACGGTCCGCGCCCCGGCACCGGCGTAGAACGCCCGCCAGTCCACCTGTCCGCCGCCCACGAACACCTGCGCCAGCCCTCCGGCCAGGGACTCGGGCTCGGGACGGTTCCTGCGGACGAGCGGGACGAACGCGCTGGTGTCCTCGGCGGCCGAGCCGGCGCCGAGGGCGGTCAGGATCGCGTCCGGACCGATCTCGACGAACGTACGGGCTCCGAGGGCTTCCGCGGCGTTCACGGCGTCGGCGAAACGGACAGGACGACGGACCTGATCGACCCAGTACTCCGGCGACTGCCAGCCGGTGGACGGAGCGCCGGTGACGGTGGAGACGACCGGGATGCGGGGCTCGTTGAACGTCAACTCGTTGGTGACCGCCCGGAACTCGTCGAGCATCGGGTCCATCAGCGAGGAATGGAACGCGTGCGAGACGGGAAGACGGCTGGTCTTCCGCCCGGATGCGGCGAAGTGCTCGCCCACGGCAAGCGCCTCGGACTCGACACCCGAAACAACCACTGACTGAGGTCCGTTGACGGCGGCGATGGACACCCCGTCCGTGAGGAGGGAAAGCACCTCGTCCTCGGTCGCCTGGACAGCGACCATCGCGCCGCCGGCGGGCAGCGCCTGCATCAGACGGCCCCGGGCAACGACCAGCTTCGCCGCGTCCGCCAGAGAGAGCACCCCAGCGACATGCGCGGCGGCCAGCTCACCGATCGAGTGACCCACCACAACGTCGGGCTTGACGCCCCACGCCTCCACCAGCCGGAACAACGCCACCTCGAACGCGAACAACGCAGGCTGGGTGAGGGCGGTCGCGTTCAGCGCGTCCGCGTCCTCCCCCCACACCACGTCACGCAACCCACGACCGAGATGCGCGTCCACCTCACCGCACACCGCGTCGAACGCCTCGGCGAACACCGGGAACACGTCATACAGCTCACGACCCATCCCCAGCCGCTGCGCACCCTGACCCGTGAACAGAAACGCCGACTTGCCCTTGGCCACCGCACCCCGTACCAACCTCGGGTGCTCCTCGCCCGCCGCCAGCGCGGCCAGCGCACCCGTACGGTCGTCGAGGACCACCGCCCGGTGCTCGAACACCGAACGCGAGGCAACCAGCGAGTGGCCGATGTCCTCGGCCCGGTGGTCACCGGCCACGGACAGCAGCCGCGACGCCTGCTCGGCCAGGGCCTCGGGGGTCTTCGCGGACAGCACCCACGGGGCGACAGCCAGGTCCGCCCCCGCACCGCCGCCCGCAGGGGCCTCGGGGGCCTCCTCCACGATCACGTGCGCGTTCGTCCCGCTCAACCCGAACGACGACACACCGGCCCGCCTCGGACGCCCCGTCGGCGCCCACTCCCGGGCCTCCGTCAACAGCTCCACCTCACCCGCCGACCAGTCGATCTGGTCCGAGCGCTCCTCCGCGTGCAGGGACGGCGGCAGCACACCGTGGCGCATGGCCATGACCATCTTGATGATGCCCGCCACACCGGCCGCTGCCTGCGTGTGGCCCATGTTCGACTTGATGGAGCCGAGCCACAGGGGCAGGTCCTCCTCGCGCCCCTGTCCGTAGGTCGCGAGCAGCGCCTGCGCCTCGATCGGGTCACCGAGCCGGGTGCCCGTGCCGTGCGCCTCGACCGCGTCGACCTCCGCCGCCGTCAGACCCGCGTCGGACAGGGCATTGCGGATCACGCGCTGCTGGGCCGGACCGTTGGGGGCGGTGAGGCCGTTGCTGGCGCCGTCCTGGTTGAGGGCCGAGCCACGGACCACGGCGAGCACGGGGTGCCCGTTGCGCCGGGCGTCCGACAGCCGCTCAAGCAGCAGCACACCCGCGCCCTCGCCCCAGCCCGTACCATCCGCACCCGCGCCGAAGGACTTGCAGCGCCCGTCCGGGGAGAGGCCGCGCTGCTCGCTGAAGTACACGAGCATGTCGGGCGTCGACATCACTGTCACACCGCCGGCCAGGGCGAGTGAGCACTCACCCGACCGCAGCGCCTGCGCCGCCGAGTGGAGGGCGACCAGGGACGAGGAACAGGCGGTGTCGACGGTGACCGCAGGGCCTTCCAGACCCAGCGTGTAGGCGACCCGGCCGGACACCAGGCTTCCCGCCGTGCCACCCGCGTAGTCGTGGTACATCACCCCGGCGTACACACCGGTACGGCTGCCCTTGAGCGTCGTCGGGTCCACGCCCGCCCGCTCGATCGCCTCCCAGGACACCTCGAGCAGCAGCCGCTGCTGCGGATCCATGATCGCGGCCTCGCGCGGGCTGATCCCGAAGAACGCGGGATCGAACTCGGCCGCGTCGTAGAGGAATCCCCCGTCACGCGCGTACGACTTCCCCGGCGCGCCCGGTTCCGGGTCGTACACGTCCGGGTCCCAGCCCCGGTCGTCGGGGAGCGGGGCGATGGCGTCCACACCGTCCGCGACCAGGCGCCACAGCTCGTCGGGGGTGGTCACACCGCCCGGGTAGCGGCAGGCCATGCCCACGATCACGACCGGGTCGTCGGCGCCCGCCCGGGCGACGGCCGGGGCCTGTTCGCGGTCCGCGTCCGGGGTGCCGTCGAGGAGCGTCAGGACGAAGGCCGCGACGGCCTCAGCGGTCGGGTGGTCGAAGATCAGCGTCGCCGGGAGCCGCAGCCCGGTCTCGGTGTCGAGCCGGTTGCGGAGCTCGACGGCCGTCAGGGAGTCGAAGCCCAGCTCGTCGAAGGCGCGGCCCGGCTCGATGGCCTCGCCCGAGGCGTGTCCGAGGACGGCCGCGATCTTCGTACGGACCAGGTCCAGGACGGCCCCGGCGCGGTCGGCGCCGGTCAGGCCCGCGAGCCGGGTCCGCAGGACCGGCGAACCACCGCGCGCGGCACGGCGGCCGGGGGCCCGGACGAGTCCCCGCAGCAGGGCGGGGACCTCGTCGGCGTGGGCGCGCAGGACCGGGAGGTCGAGGCGTACGGGCACCGAGGCCGGGACGTCCGATCGCAGGGCGGCGTCGAAGAGGGCGAGGCCTCGGTCGGCGGGGATCGCGGGGGTGCCGGCCTCGCGCATGCGGTCCAGTTCGGCCGCACCGAGTCCGGTGCCCATGCCTCCGGGGGTGTCCCAGAGCCCGAAGGCCATCGCACAGGCCGGAAGGCCCTCGGCGCGGCGTTCGGCGGCGAGCGCGTCGAGGAAGGCGTTGGCGGCGGCGTAGTTGGCCTGGCCCGTGGAGCCGAGGGTGCCCGCGATGGACGAGAACAGGACGAACGCGGTGAGGTCCAGGTCGCGGGTGAGCTCGTGCAGGTGCCAGGCGGCGTCCGCCTTGGGCGCGAAGACGCCCCGGAGGCGGTCGGCGGTCAGCGAGGTGATCATCGCGTCGTCCAGGACGCCGGCGGCGTGGACGACACCCCGCAGGGGGTGCGCCGGGTCGACGCCCGCCAGGAGCGCGGCCACGGCCTCACGGTCGGCCACGTCGCACGCGGCGAAGGTCACGCTCGCGCCCGACTCGGCCAGCTCCGCCCGCAGTTCCCCGGCCCCGGGCGCCTGTTCGCCCCGGCGGCCGGCCAGCAGCAGGTGGCGTACGCCGTGTTCGGCGACGAGGTGGCGGGCGACGAGCGCGCCGAGGCCGCCCGTTCCGCCGGTGATCAGCACGGTGCCGTCCGCGTCCCACACCGGCCCGGTCCTGGGAGACTCGGTGACGCGGGCCAGCCGGGGGGTCAGCGCCCGCCCGTCGCGTACGGCGGACTCCGGCTCCTCGCCGGGCCCGGTGTGCGGCAGTCCCTCGGGGGCGTCCGTGTCGAGCAGCACGAACCGGCCCGGGTTCTCCGCCTGCGCGGCCCGGACCAGGCCCCAGACGGACGCCTGCCGTACGTCGACCGGCTCACCGTCCACGGCGGCGACCGCGCCTCGTGTGACGACGAGGAGAGTGGCGGCGGCGAACCGCTGGTCCGCCAGCCACTGCCGTACGACGTCCAGGACGTGCACCGCCACGGTGTGCGCGGCCGAGGGCACGTCGTCCCCCGCTCCCGCAGCGACCGGGGCGCAGTCCAGGACGACCGTGCCGGTCAGGGGACCCTCGGCGGGTATGTCCTCCCAGCGCTGCCACTCACCGGGTGCGGACGCGGTACCGGCCGGCTGCCAGACGACCCGGTACAGCGGGTCCGTGGCCGTACCCGTACCGCCGGGCGTCGAATCCATCGCCCGGCCGACGACTCCGCCGACCGAGGCGACCGGGGCGCCCGAGGCATCCGCGATCTGCAGGGCCAGGCTTTCCGGAGTGGGCCGCGAGATGCGGACCCGGGCCGCCGCCGTGCCGTCCGCGTACAGCCGCACGTCCTTCCAGACGAACGGCAGGACCGTTCCGCCGCTCTGCTCGCCGGCGCTCTCCACCAGCGCGGCGTGCATCGAGGCGTCCAGCAGGGCCGGGTGCAGGCCGTAGTCCTCGGCCGGTACGTCGTCGTCGAGCGCGACCTCGGCGTAGAGGTCTCCGTCGAGCCGCCAGGCAGCCGTCAGCCCCTGGAAGGCGGGGCCGTACGCGAGGCCCTGCTCGCGCAGGCTCTCGTACGCGCCGTCGAGCGCGACCGGCACCGCGCCGGCCGGCGGCCATGCGGACAGTTCGAAGGCGGGCGCCTCCGCCTCCTCGGCCAGCACACCTTCCGCGTGCAGCACCCAGTCGGCATCGGCACCGCTCTCCTGCCGCGCGTACACCCCGACCGTGCGCCGGGCGGAGTCGTCCGCCGCCCCCACGACGACCTGCACGGCGACGGCACCGGCCTCGGGCAGGACGAGCGGCGCGTGCAGGGCCAGCTCCTCCAGCACCGCGCAGCCGACGTGGTCGCCGGCGCGCACGGCGAGTTCGACGAACCCGGCACCGGGGAAGAGCACGGCCTCCCGCACCACATGGTCCGCGAGCCACGGCAGAGCGGCCACGGCGAGCCGTCCGCTCAGGACCGCGCCCCCGGAGTCGGCCAGGGTGACCACGGAACCGAGCAACGGGTGCGGGTGGGGCGTGCTCCCCGGCTTCACCGCGTCGAGCCAGAACCGGGTGCGCTGGAAGGGGTACGTGGGAAGGTCGACCCTTCCCGCGCCCGTACCGGCGTAGAACGCCTGCCAGTCGATCCGCACCCCGTCCACGTACAGCCGGCCCAGCCCTCCGGCCAGGGACTCGGGCTCGGGACGGTTCCTGCGTACGAGAGGGACGAACGCGCTGGTGTCCTCGGTGGCCGAGCCTGCGCCGAGGGCGGTCAGGATCGCGTCGGGCCCGATCTCGACGAACGTACGGGCTCCGAGGGCTTCCGCGGCGTTCACGGCGTCGGCGAAGCGGACAGGACGACGGACCTGGTCGACCCAGTACTCCGGCGACTGCCAGTCCGAGGACAGCTCGCCAGTCACCGTGGAGACGACCGGGATGCGGGGCTCGTTGAACGTCAACTCGCTCGCGATGGCCCGGAACTCGTCGAGCATCGGGTCCATCAGCGAGGAATGGAACGCGTGCGAGACGGGAAGACGGCTGGTCTTCCGGCCGGCCGCCGAGAAGTGCTCGCCTACGGCGAGGGCTTCCGCCTCGATGCCGGAGACCACGACCGCCTGCGGACCGTTGACAGCCGCGATGGACACCCCGCCCGTCAGGAGCGGAAGCACCTCGTCCTCACTGGCCTGCACGGCGACCATCGCACCACCGGCCGGAAGCGCCTGCATCAGCCGGCCCCGCGCGACGACCAGCTTCGCCGCGTCCGCCAGAGACAGCACCCCGGCCACATGCGCGGCGGCCAGCTCACCGATCGAGTGACCCACCACGACATCGGGCTTGACACCCCACGTCTCGACGAGACGGAACAACGCCACCTCGAACGCGAACAGCGCGGGCTGAGTGAACGCAGTGCTGTTCAGCGCATCCGCGTCCTCCCCCCACACCACCTCACGCAACACAGTTCCGAGATGCGCGTCCACCTCCGCACACACCGCGTCAAACGCCTCGGCGAACACCGGAAACGCCTCATACAACTCACGCCCCATACCGAGCCGCTGCGCACCCTGACCCGTGAACAGGAACGCCGACCTGCCGACCGCCCGCGTCACCCCCTTCACCAGCCCCGGATGCTCCTCGCCCGCCGCCAACGCCGCCAGCGCACCCGTACGGTCACCGAGCACCACCGCCCGGTGGGTGAACGCCGTACGGGTAGTGACGAGAGACAACCCGATGTCCTCGGCCCGGTGGTCACCGGCCACGGACAGCAGCCGCGACGCCTGCTCGGCCAGGGCCTCGGGGGTCTTCGCGGACAGCACCCACGGGGCGACAGCCAGGTCCGCCCCCGCACCGCCGCCCGCAGGGGCCTCGGGGGCCTCCTCCACGATGACGTGCGCGTTCGTCCCGCTCAGCCCGAACGACGACACACCGGCCCGCCTCGGACGCCCCGTCGGCGCCCACTCCCGGGCCTCCGTCAACAGCTCCACGTCACCCGCCGACCAGTCCACCTGGTCGGAGGGCGCGTCGACATGGAGGGTCTTGGGAAGGACGCCGTGGCGCATGGCCATGACCATCTTGATGATGCCCGCGACACCGGCCGCTGCCTGCGTGTGGCCGAAGTTCGACTTCACCGAGCCCAGCCACAGCGGCCGGTCCGCGGGCCTGCCCCGGCCGTAGGTGGCGAGCAGCGCCTGCGCCTCGATGGGGTCACCGAGCCGGGTGCCCGTGCCGTGCGCCTCGACGGCGTCGACCTCCGCCGCCGTCAGACCCGCGTCGGACAGGGCATTGCGGATCACGCGCTGCTGGGCCGGACCGTTGGGGACGGTCATCGCGGCCGAAGCGCCGTCCTGGTTGACCGCCGAGCCGCTGACGAGGGCGAGCACGGGGTGCCCGTTGCGGCGGGCGTCCGACAGCCGCTCAAGCAGCAGCACACCCGCGCCCTCGCCCCAGCCCGTACCGTCGGCCGCCGACGCGAACGGCTTGCAGCGGCCGTCCGGGGAGAGGCCGCGCTGCCCGCTGAAGTACACGAGCATGTCGGGCGTCGACATCACCGTCACACCGCCGGCCAGGGCGAGTGAGCACTCACCCGACCGCAGCGCCTGCGCCGCCGTGTGCAGGGCGACCAGAGACGAGGAACAGGCGGTGTCGATGGTCACCGCCGGACCCTCCAGGCCGAGCGTGTAGGCGACCCGGCCGGAGACGAAGCTCCCGGCCGCACCGTCGGCGTAGTCGTGGTACATCACACCGGCGTAGACACCGGTACGGCTGCCCTTGAGCGTCGTCGGGTCCACGCCCGCCCGCTCGATCGCCTCCCAGGACACCTCGAGCAGCAGCCGCTGCTGCGGATCCATGGCCAGCGCCTCGCGCGGGCTGATCCCGAAGAAGTCCGGGTCGAACTCCGCCGCGTCGTACAGGAACGCGCCGTCCCGGGCGTACGACTTGCCGGGCAACCCCGGCTCGGGGTCGTACACGTCCGGATCCCAGCCCCGGTCGGCCGGGAAGCCGGACACCGCGTCGACACCCCCGGCCACCAGCCGCCACAGGTCCTCCGGCGTGCCGGCCCCGCCGGGGTAGCGGCACGCCATGGCGACGATCGCGATCGGGTCGTTGCTCGCGGCGGTGAGCCGGGCGTTCTCCTCGCGCAGCCGCTCGTTGTCCGTGAGCGACTTACGGAGCGCCGCCACGACCTGTTCCATCGATGTGCTGGTCACGTCATCCTCATCATCCAGCGTCGGGATCAGCTGAGTTCGCCGCCGGCCAGGGCGGCTCGTACGAGGTCGTCCACGGCCATCTCCTCGATGGCCTGCCCCGGTTCTTCGGTCGTGGCCGCAGCGGCCCGGTCGGGTTCGGTCCGCGCCAGGCCGAGCAGCGTGTCGAGCAGCCCCGCCTCGCGCAGGCGGGCGGTGGGGATCGACAGCAGGGCCCGGCGTACGGCCTCGTCGTCCGGCGCCTCCCCGCTGCCCGTGGTGTCCGCCGCCGGCTCGGGCGCCAGGCCCTCGCGCAGGAATCCGGCCAGAGCGGCGGAGTTGGGGTAGTCGAACATCAGGGTGGCGGGCAGGCGCAGCCCGGTCGCCTTCTGGAGCCGGTTGCGCAGCTCGATCGCGCCGAGGGAGTCGAGGCCCAGTTCGGTGAAGCCCCGGTCGGCGGCGACCCCGGACGGGTCGCCGTGACCGAGCACGGCGGCGGCGTGGCCGCGTACCAGCTCCTCCAGATAGCGGTCCTGCTCAGGCCCGGTGCGCAGCCCGGCCAGCTTGGCGCGGACGAGGGAGCCCCCGCTGTCGCCCGCACCGGCGGCCGGTACGGCGGCGGGCTTGGGCCCCTTGCGGGCGGGCGGTCCGGCCAGGCCGCGCAGCAGGGCCGGGATCTCGTCGGCCCGCTCGCGCAGTGCGGCCCGGTCGAGCCGGACCGGGGCGAGCAGCGCCGCGTCCTGGGCCATCGCCGCGTCGAACAGCGCGAGCCCGTCGGGGAAGGACAGCTCCAGGACCCCGGAGCGGCCCATGCGGCGCAGGTCCGCGTCGGTGAGTTCGGGTCCTTCCCCGACCGTGCCCTCCCACAAACCCCAGGCGAGCGAGACGGCGGCGAGCCCGGCGGACCGGCGTTCGGCGGCGAGAGCGTCGAGGAAGACGTTGGCCGCCGCGTAGGTGGCCTGTCCGGCGGGAAGGATCTGGCCCCCCGCGGAGGAGTACAGGACGAACGCCGTCAGGTCCATGTTCCGGGTCAGCTCGTGCAGGTGCCAGGCCGCGTCCACCTTGGGCCGCAGCACCTTGCCGACCTGTTCCGGAGTGACGGCGCCGACCAGCGCGTTGTCCATGACACCGGCCGCGTGCACGACCCCGGTCAGCGGGTGCCCGGCCGGGATGTCGTCGAGCAGTGCGGCGAGCGCGTACCGGTCGGCGGCGTCCACGGCGACGATGCGCACGGATTCGGCACCGGCCTCGGTGAGTTCGGCGTGCAGTTCCGCCGCGCCCGGTGCGTCCGTGCCCCGCCGGCTGGTGAGGACGAGATGGCGCACGCCCTGCTCGGTGACCAGGTGCCGGGCGAGCACCGCGCCCAGCAGGCCGGTGCCGCCGGTGATCAGCACAGTGCCGTCCCGGCGCCACTCCGTGGCCTCGCCGCCGCCGGTGGCGGGGGCGTACCGGGGGACCAGGACCTTGCCGCCGCGTACGGCGATCTCGGTCTCGGCCGTGGCCAGGGCGGCGGGCAGGGCTGCCAGGGACTCGGGGGCCGCGTCGAGGTCGACGACGGTGAACCGGCCCGGGTTCTCGGCCTGCGCCGCGCGCAGCACACCCCACAGCGGTGCCTGTACGCAGTCCGTCTCGTCCCCGTCGCCCGCAACGACGGCGTCACGGGTGACGAGCACCAGCCGCGCGTCCGCGAACCGGGCCTCGGCCAGCCACTGGCCGAGCGTGTCGAGGAGCCGGCCGACGGACGTACGAACCTGCTCGGGCACACCGCCCGTGGTGCCGAAGACATCGGAGACGTCCGGTGCGGTCAGCAGCACCGTCCCCGGCACCCCGGGTTCCGCGATGGCGTCGGCGAGCGTGGAGACCGACCGGAGGCCCGGCAGCGCGCTCCCGACGACGAGCCAGTCGTCGGTGCCCGTCACCCTTGCGCCGGGCTGCGCCGCCTGCCAGTCGATACGGAACAGCTCGGCGCCCTTGCCGTTCCCGTCGCCCGCCAGCTGTGCGGCGGACACCTCGCGGACCACCAGCGACTCGACGGTGGCCACGGGCTCGCCGGTCGGCGCGGTGATCCGCAGCGACACGGCGTCCGGGCCTGGCTTCGTCAGCCGTACGCGCAGGGCAGTGGCCCCGGTGGCGTGCAGGGTGACCCCGTTCCAGGCGAACGGCAGGGCCGCGCGGACGGGCCCGTCGTGGTCCCCGTCGAAGACGCGCTCCACGTGCAGCGCCGCGTCGAGCAGCGCGGGGTGCAGGGCGAACGCGGCGGCCTCGGTGCGGGCGTGGTCGGGCAGGCCGATCTCCGCGAACAGCTCGTCCCCGCGCCGCCAGGCGGCCGTGAGCCCCTGGAACACCGGTCCGTACCCGTAGCCGAGCCCGGCCAGGTCCTCGTACATTCCGCTCACGTCCACTGCCCGGGCCCCGGCCGGCGGCCAGGACTCCAGGTCCGGCACGACGGGCGCGGGCTCCACGGCGAGCACACCCCGGGCGTTACGGGTCCACGGCGCGTCGGCCGGGAGGTCCTCGGCGCGCGAGTACACGACGACGTCGCGCCGCCCCGCCTCGTCGGCCTCGCCCACGGTGACCTGGACGGCGACGCCGCCCTTGGCCGGCAGCAGCAGCGGGGTCTCCTGCGTCAGCTCCTCCAGCTGCGCGCACCCGGCCTCGTGCCCGGCCCGGAGCGCCATCTCGATGTACGCGGTGCCGGGCAGCAGCACGCTGCCGTGCACGGCGTGGTCGGCGAGCCACGGGTGCGTGGCGACGGACAGCCGGCCGGTGAGCACTGGGGCCCCGGTCTCCGCCGACACGACCACCGCACTGAGCAACGGGTGCCCTGCGGGCAGCTGGCCGAGCCCTGCCGCGTCCCCGACAGCGGCGGGGGCGTCGAGCCAGTAACGGGTGCGCAGGAAGGGGTACGTGGGAAGGTCGACCCTGCGCGCCTCCGTACCCGCGTGAACCGTCTCCCAATCGACCTCCACGCCCCGGGTCCAGAGCGCTCCGGCACCGGACAGGGCCGTGGCGGCTTCGTCGCGGTCCTTGCGTACGAGAGGAACGAAGGCGGTGGTCTCGTCGGTGGCCGAGCCTGCGCCGAGGGCGGTCAGGACCGCGTCCGGACCGATCTCGACGAACGTACGGACACCGAAGGCCTCGGCGGCGACTACGGCGTCGGCGAAACGGACAGGGCTGCGGACCTGGTCGACCCAGTACTCCGGCGACTGCCAGCCGGAGGAGGACAGCTCGCCACTCACCGTGGACACGACCGGGACACGCGGCTCGTTGAACGTCAACTCGCTCGTGACCGCCCGGAACTCGTCGAGCATCGGATCCATCAGCGAGGAATGAAACGCGTGCGAAACGGGAAGACGGCTGGTCTTCCGCCCGGCCGCCGAGAAGTGCTCACCCACGGCAAGCGCCTCGGACTCCACACCCGAAACAACCACAGACCGCGGCCCGTTCACCGCCGCGATGCCTACCCCGTCCGTGAGGAGGGGAAGCACCTCGTCCTCGGTCGCCTGCACAGCGACCATCGCGCCGCCGGCGGGAAGCGCCTGCATCAGCCGGCCACGCGCGACGACCAGCTTCGCCGCGTCCGCCAGCGACAACACACCCGCCACATGCGCGGCGGCCAGCTCACCGATCGAGTGACCCACCACAACATCGGGCTTAACACCCCACGCCTCGACGAGACGGAACAACGCCACCTCGAACGCGAACAACGCGGGCTGAGTGAACACAGTGCTGTTCAGCGCATCCGCGTCCTCCCCCCACACCACCTCACGCAACACAGTTCCGAGATGCGCGTCCACCTCCGCACACACCGCATCGAACGCCTCGGCGAACACCGGAAACGCCTCATACAGCTCACGACCCATCCCCAGCCGCTGCGCACCCTGACCCGTGAACAGAAACGCCGACTTACCCTTGGCCACCGCACCCCGTACGCCCTCGCCCTCCACGAAGGCGCCCAGCTCACGCAGCGCGCTCTCCGTGTCCATGGCCAGGACCACGCCACGGTGTTCCAGGCGCGCCCGGCCGGCGGCCAGGGTGTGGGCGATGTCGCGAAGGTCCAGGTCGGGGTGGGCGAGCAGGCGGTCGCGGAGAGCGGCGGCCTGGCGGGCGGGGGCCTCGGGGTCCGAACCGGACAGCACCAGGGGCAGCGGGTGGACGAGGTCCGGGCGCGCCTGAGGCTCCTCGGCCGGGCGGGCCGACTTCGGGGCCTCCTCGACGATCAGGTGGGCGTTCGTCCCGCTGAGCCCGAACGAGGAGACGGTCGCGCGGCGCGGCCGGCCCTCGCGGCGCGGCCACGGCCGGGCCTCGGTGAGGAGGCGTACGTGCCCGGCCTCCCAGTCCACCTCGGGCGAGGGCTCGTCCACGTGCAGGGTCTTGGGCATCAGGCCGTTGCGCAGGGCCATGACGGACTTGATGACGCCACTGACGCCGGCCGCCGCCTGGGCGTGGCCGATGTTCGACTTGATGGAACCGAGCCACACCGGGTCGTCGGCGGTCCGTCCCTGACCGTAGGTGGCGAGGAGGGCCTGTGCCTCGATCGGGTCGCCGAGCCGGGTGCCCGTGCCGTGGCCCTCCACGAGGTCCACGTCGGCGGTGGTGAGACCGCTCGCGGCCAGGGCGCGCTGGATGACACGCTGCTGCGAGGGGCCGTTCGGGGCGGTCAGGCCGTTGCTCGCGCCGTCCTGGTTGATGGCGGAGCCGCGGATGACGGCGAGGACGTCGTGGCCGAGGCGTTCCGCGTCGGACAGCCGCTCGACGAGGAGCAGCCCGACGCCTTCCGCCCAGCCCGTGCCGTCGGCGCCGCCCGCGAACGCCTTGCAGCGGCCGTCCGCGGCGAGCCCGCGCTGCTGGGCGAACTCCACGTAGATCTCGGGCGTCGACATCACGGTGACACCGCCCGCGAGCGCCATGCCGACCTCGCCGCGCCGCAGCGCCTGGCAGGCCATGTGCAGCGCGACCAGCGACGACGAGCACGCCGTGTCCACGCTGACGGCGGGCCCTTCCAGGCCGAGGGTGTAGGCGACCCGACCGGTGAGGATCGAGGCCGCGGTGCCGTTGCCGAGGTAGCCGGCGACGTCGTCGGGGATGTTCTGGAGGCGGGAGGCGTAGTCGTGGTACATCACGCCGGCGTAGACGCCGGTCTGGCTGCCGCGCATGGCCGTCGGGTCGATGCCCGCGTCCTCGAACGCCTCCCATGCCGACTGGAGGAGAAGCCGCTGCTGCGGGTCCATGGCGACGGCCTCGCGCGGGCTGATCCCGAAGAAGGCCGGGTCGAACTCTGCGGCGTCGTAGAGGAAGCCGCCTTCCCGCGCGTACGTCTTTCCGTGCAGTCCGGGCTCGGGGTCGTAGATGCCGTCGGTGTCCCACCCGCGGTCGGCGGGGAAGCCGGCGACGGCGTCACGCCCCTCGGCGACCAGGCTCCACAGGTCCTCGGCGTTGCGGACCCCGCCGGGGAACCGGCAGCTGATGCCGACGATCGCGATGGGCTCGTCGTCGGAGAGCCCGTTCACCGGTACCGTCTCGGCGGCCGTCTCCTCCTGCGCGCCGCCGAGTTCGCCGTCCAGGTAGTCCGCGACGGCCCGGGTGTTCGGGTAGTCGAAGACGAGCGTGACGGGCAGCCGGAGGCCGGTGGCGGCGTTGAGCGCGTTACGCAGTTCCACCGCGGCCAGCGAGTCGAAACCCAGCTCCTTGAACGCGCGGTCGATGCCGACGGTGTCCGCGGACTCGTGGCCGAGGACCGCCGCGACCTGTCCGGCGACCAGCTCGCGCAGCGTCCGGACCCGCTCGTCGGCGGTGAGGGACGACAGCCGGCGGGCCAGGGTGTCGACGGCCGGTGCGGCGGCGGCCGTACGGCGGAGCGCGGGCCGGGCGGCGGCCGCGGCTGCCCGCAGCAGCGGCGGTACGTCGGAGCCGCGGGCGTGCAGGGCCGCCGCGTCGACGAGGAGCGGGGCGACCAGGGCGTGCCGGGTGCGCAGCCCTTCGTCGAACAGGGCGATGCCCCGGTCGGCGGGCAGGGCGGGCAGCCCGAGCCGGTTCATCTTCTCGACGTCGGCGTCGGTGAGTTCGCCGCCGAGCCCGGTGTTGACGGCCCACAGTCCGTACGCGAGCGAGGTGGCGGGCAGTCCCAGGGTGTGCCGGTGGGCGGCGAGGGCGTCCAGGAACACGTTGGCCGCCGCATAGTTGCCCTGTCCGGCGGGAAGAACGAGGCCGCCGGCGGAGGAGAACATCACGAACGCGGACAGGTCCAGCCCGGCGGTGAGCTCGTGCAGGTGCCAGGCCGCGTCCGCCTTGGGCCGCAGCACGGTGTCCAGGCTCTCCGGGGTGAGCGCCCCGATCAGGCCAGGGTCGACCACCCCGGCCGCGTGCACGACACCGCCCAGCGGGTGCGCCTGCGGGACGGAGTCGAGGACACTTGCCAGCGCTTCCCGGTCCGAAACATCGCAGGCGGCGATCCGGACGTCCGCCGCCCCGGCCCCGATGAGCCGGTCGCGGAGCTCGGCCGCGCCGGGCGCGTCGAGGCCCCTGCGGCTGGTGAGCACGAGGTGGCGGACGCCGTGGCGCTCGACCAGGTGCTGGGCGACGCGTGCGCCGAGTCCGCCCGTGCCGCCAGTGACGAGGACGGTGCGCTCGCCGTCCCAGGGCGCGTCGGCCTCGGGCACGGCCGTCCGGACGAGCCGGGGGATGAGGAAGCGGCCGTCGCGCCGGGCGAGTTCGGGCTCGCCCTGGGCCAGCGCGGCGCCGGCGACGGCCGGGAAGTCCTCCGCGTCCAGGTCGTCGCCCGGGTCCACGTCCAGCAGGACGATCCGGCCCGGGTTCTCGGCCTGGGCCGCCCGGACGATGCCCCACAGGGGGGCCTGGGTCAGGTCGGGGGCGGTGGTCCGGTCGGTGGCGACGGCGCCCCGGGTGACGACGACGAGAGTGGTGGACTCGAACCGCTCGTCGGTCAGCCAGGACTGCAGCAGGTCGAGTACGTACGAGGTGGTGGCGCGGGTGGCCTCGGGCACCGGCCAGCCGCCCGGGGTCGGGCAGCAGGCCAGGACGACGGCCGAGGGCTCGGAGAGGATCGCGAGCCCGTACTCGTCCAGCACGGCGGCCGACGAGGGAAGCGGCTCGGCAGGCTGCTGGAGCGGCGTCCACTCGATGTGGTGCAAGGCGTCCGAGAGCGGCCCGTCGGCCGGGGCCAGCTGGGCGGCGGAGACCGGGCGGCAGATCAGGGACGACACGGTCATCACGGGGCTGCCGGTCTCGTCGGCGACGACCATCGCCGACTCCTCCGCGCCCCGGATGCGCCGCACGTACACGCGCAGCGCGGCGGCGCCCGTCGCGTGCAGGGACACCCCGCTCCAGGCGAACGGCAGCAGGGCTTCGGTGCCGCCCTCGCCCTGGTCCACCAGGACGTCCACATGCATGGCGGTGTCCAGGAGCGCCGGGTGCAGCCCGTAGTCGGCGGCCTCGGCGCGCACGGACTCGGGCAGCGCGACCTCGGCGAACAGTTCGTCGCCCCGCCGCCAGGCCGCTGTCAGCCCCTGGAACGCGGGGCCGTACCCGTAACCGCGCTCACTCAACCGCTCGTACGCGCCCTCGACCTCGACGGGGGTGGCGCCGCGCGGCGGCCACTGGGTGAGGTCGGCGCCGGGCACCTCGGGCGGTGCGCCGGTGGCGAGGAAGCCGGTGGCGTGCCGCGTCCAGGCGTCCTCGGGGGCGCCGTCGAGGCGCGAGTGGATGTGCAGGGGGCGGCGACCCGACGCGTCGGGGGCCCCGGCGGCGACGCGCAGGGACGCGCCACCGTGCTCGGGGAGGACGAGCGGCGCCTCCAGGGTCATTTCCTCCAGGAGGTCGCAACCGACCTGGTCCCCGAGGCGCACGGCCAGCTCGACGAACCCGGTACCGGGCAGCAGCACTGCCCCGTGCACCCCGTGGTCCGCCACCCAGGGCTGCCCGGCGGCCGAGAGCCGGCCGGTCAGGACGACCGAGCCGGATTCGGGCGCGAACACGGCGGCGCTGAGCACCGGGTGCTCGACGGCATCCAGCCCGGCCGACCCCACATCACCGGTCTTCGCGGTGACATCGAGCCAGTAGCGCTTGCGCTGGAAGGCATACGTGGGCAGGTCGACGAGAGGCCCGGTGGCGCCCAGGAGCGCACTCCAGTCCACCTCGGCACCCCGGGCCCACACCGCCCCGAGACCGCTCAGGGCCTCCCGGGCTTCGTCGCGGTCCTTGCGGACGAGCGGGACGAACGCGCTGGTCTCGTCGGTGGCCGAGCCGGCGCCGAGGGCGGTCAGGATCGCGTCCGGACCGATCTCGACGAACGTACGGGCTCCGAGGGCCTCGGCGGCGTTCACGGCGTCGGCGAAGCGGACAGGGCTGCGAACTTGGTCGACCCAGTACTCCGGCGACTGCCAGCCGGAGGAGGACGCGGACCCGGTGACGGTGGACACGACCGGAATGCGGGGCTCGTTGAACGTCAACTCGCTCGCGATGGCCCGGAACTCGTCGAGCATCGGGTCCATCAGCGAGGAATGGAACGCGTGCGAGACGGGAAGACGGCTGGTCTTCCGCCCGGCCGCCGAGAAGTGCTCACCGATGGCAAGCGCCTCGGACTCCACACCCGAAACAACCACAGACCGCGGTCCGTTCACCGCCGCGATGCCCACCCCGTCCGTGAGGAGGGGAAGGACCTCGTCCTCACTGGCCTGTACGGCGACCATCGCACCGCCGGCCGGCAGCGCCTGCATCAACCGGCCCCGGGCAACAACCAGCTTCGCCGCGTCCGCCAGCGACAACACACCCGCCACATGCGCGGCGGCCAGCTCACCGATCGAGTGACCCACCACAACATCGGGCTTGACGCCCCACGCCTCGACGAGACGGAACAACGCCACCTCGAACGCGAACAACGCAGGCTGAGTGAACGCAGTGCTGTTCAGCGCATCCGCGTCCTCCCCCCACACCACCTCACGCAACGCCGTTCCAAGGTGCGCGTCCACCTCACCGCACACCGCGTCGAACGCCTCGGCGAACACCGGGAACGCCTCATACAGCTCACGCCCCATACCGAGCCGCTGCGCACCCTGACCCGTGAACAGGAACGCTGTCTTGGCCTCCTGCACGCTGTCCGCGCCGGCCAGCAGCTCCAGCGCACCGGCGAGTTCCGCGCGGTCGGCGCCGACCGCGAGGGCGCGGTGCTCCAGGGCGGCGCGGCCGGTGACGAGGGTGAGGGCGGCAGGGGCCAGGTCGTCGTCGGAGAGCTGGGCGAGCCGGTCGCGCAGACGCTCGGCCTGTGCACGCAGGGCCTCGGGGGTGGCGCCGGAGACGGGCCAGGCGAGCAGCGCGGGGGCGGGCGCGGCCACGGGCGCGGCCGGCGCCGCCTCCTCCTGCGCCTCCTCGATGATCACGTGCGCGTTCGTCCCGCTGATACCGAAGGACGAGATGCCCGCACGCCGAGGACGGTCCGTCGGCTGCCACTCCCGGGCCTCCGTGAGCAGTTCCACGTCACCGGCCGACCAGTCGACCTGGTCCGACGGGGTTTCGGCGTACAGGGACTTGGGAAGCACGCCGTGGCGCATGGCCATGACCATCTTGATGATGCCCGCGACACCGGCGGCAGCCTGCGTGTGGCCCATGTTCGACTTGATGGACCCCAGCCACAGGGGCCGGCCCTCGGGCCGCTCCTGCCCGTAGGTCTCCAGGAGCGCCTGCGCCTCGATCGGGTCACCGAGCCGGGTGCCCGTGCCGTGCGCCTCCACGACGTCGACCTCGGCGGCCGACAGCCCGGCGTTGGCGAGCGCGCCACGGATCACGCGCTGCTGGGCCGGCCCGTTTGGGGCGGTGAGGCCGTTGCTGGCACCGTCCTGGTTGAGCGCGGAGCCCCGGACCACGGCGAGCACGCGGTGGCCGTTGCGGCGGGCGTCGGACAGGCGCTCAAGCAGCAGCACACCCGCGCCCTCGCCCCAGCCCGTACCGTCCGCGCCCGCGCCGAAGGACTTGCAGCGGCCGTCCGACGAAAGACCGCGCTGGCGGGCCATGTCGAGGAAGGTGTCGGGCGTGGACATGATCGTGACGCCGCCGGCCAGGGCGAGCGAGCACTCGCCCGCCCGCAGCGCACGGGCCGCCATGTGCAGCGCGACCAGCGACGACGAGCACGCCGTGTCCACACTGACCGCAGGGCCTTCGAGCCCCAGCGTGTACGCGACCCGGCCCGACACCACGCTCGCGAGGCTGCCGTTGCCGTGGTAGCCGGCCACGTCGTCGGGAAGCGGGCCGAGCCGCAGCCCCCAGTCGTGGTACATCACCCCCGCGAACACGCCGGTCGAGCTGCCCTTCACCGAGCGCGGGTCGATCCCCGCACGCTCGAAGGTCTCCCAGGCGACCTCCAGGAGGAGCCGCTGCTGCGGGTCCATCGCCTGGGCCTCGCGCGGGCTGATCCCGAAGAACGCGGGGTCGAACTGGGCGGCGTCGTAGAGGAACGCGCCCTCCGTGGAGTACGTACGGCCCGGCTTGCCGATCTCCGGGTCGTACAGGTCGGTGTCCCAGCCCCGGTCGGTGGGAAAGGGCCCGATGGCGTCGGAGCCCTCGGCGACGAGCTGCCACAGCTCCTCGGGCGAGGTCACCCCGCCCGGATAGCGGCAGGCCATGGAGACGATGACGATCGGGTCGTCCTCCGTGGCACCGGCGCGGGCCACCGGCGCCGCCGGACCGGCCGCCGTGGCCTCGCCCACCAGCTTGGTCACCAGGTGCTCGGCGAGAGCCGTGGCGGTGGGGTAGTCGAAGGTCAGGGTGGCGCTGAGACGCAGCCCGGTCGCGGTCGCGAGCCGGTTGCGCAGCTCCACGGCTGCCAGCGAGTCGAAGCCCGTCTCCATGAACGCGCGGGTGGCACTGACCTCGTCCGCGCTCTGGTAGCCGAGGACGGCGGCCGTCTCGGTGCGCACCATCCGCAGGACGTGCGCGAGCCGGTCGGCGGCGCCCAGCTCCGCGAGGCGCGCCGCGAGCGGGGCGGCCCCGGTGGCGGCGGGCGCCCCGGCCGTCTGTGCGGCGGGGACCGTGCGGGGGCGTACCAGGGCGCGCAGCAGGGTGGGCGTGCCGTCCGTACGGTTGCGTACAGCGCGCTGGTTGACGCGTACGGGGACCACGGCCGGCTCGAAGGTGGTGGTCAGGGCCTTGTCGAGCTGGGCGAGGTTCTCCTCGAAGGACAGCGAGTCCAGGCCGAGGCGTTCGATGCGGGTCAGCGCGGCGGCGTCGAGCGTCGCGCCCATACCGCCTCCCCCGGCCCACAGGCCCCACGCGAGCGAGGTCACGACCTGCCCGGCGGCGGCCCTGCGGGCGGCGAGAGCGTCCAGGAAGAGGTTGGCGGCGGCGTAGTTGCCCTGTCCGGCGCCGTCCAGAACGGTCGAGGCGGAGGAGAAGAGGACGAAGGCCGCCAGGCCGAGGTCCGCCGTCAGCTCGTGCAGGTGCCAGCCGGCGTCCACCTTGGGCCGCAGCACGGTGTCGAGCCGGTCGGCGGTCAGGTGGCCGACCAGGCCGTCGTCGATGACGCCCGCCGCGTGGACCACGGCCCGCAGCGGGTGCGCGGACGGGATGGCGGCGAGCAGGGCGGCCAGGGCGTCCCGGTCCGCGACATTGGTGGCGCTGACGGTGGCCTCGGCGCCCGCATCGGCCAGATCCGCGAGGAGTTCGCGCGCACCGGGGGCGTCCGCGCCGCGGCGGCTGGTGAGGATCAGGTGGCGTACGCCGTGCTCGCGGACGAGGTGGCGGGCGAGTTCGGCGCCCACGCCGCCCGTGCCGCCGGTCAGGAGCACGGTTCCGGTCGCGTCCCAGGGCGCGGGGCGCTCCTCGTCGAGGGCGGGCACCGCGGCCAGCCGGGGGACGTACAGGCGGTCGCCGCGCAGGGCCATTTCGGGCTCGGACGAGGCGGCCAGGGCACGGCCGAGGTGGCACGCACCGGTCTCGTCGGTGTCGACGAGCACGAAGCGGCCGGGGTTCTCCGCCTCCGCCGAGCGTACGAGGCCCCACACGGGTGCCTGACCGAGGTCCACATCGGTGCCGGGCACGGCGGCCCCGCCCCGCGTGACGACGGCGAGCTTCGACCCGGCGTACCGGTCGTCCGCCAGCCACGTCTGTACGGCGGCGAGCACGTCGGCGGTGACGGCACGCACGGCGGCGGGCACATCGCCGTCCGGGGTGGGCGGGGTGCGGTAGACGACGAGGGGCGGGACTTCCTCACCCGGGTCCTCACCGAACACGCCGAAGCCGGCTTCACCCGAAGGGAGTTCCAGCTCGTTCCACCGCACGGCGAGCAGCGGGTCCGAGCGGTCGGCGGCGAGCTGGTCGGCGGTGACCGCGCGCAGCAGCAGGGACTCGACGCGGGCGACCGGGGCGCCGGACGCGTCGGCGACCGTCACGTCCAGTTCCTCGGCACCGCGTGCGGTGATGCGTACGCGTACGGCGGACGCCCCGGCGGCGTACAGCACGGCCCTGTTCCAGGAGAACGGGATCCAGGTGCCCTCGGGCCGGTTGCCCGCCGTCGCGAGGGCGTGGTCGGCGGGGTGCAGGGCGGCGTCCAGCAGCGCCGGGTGCAGACCGTAGCCCGGCGCGTCGGCGCGTACGTGCTCCGGGAGTTCGACGTCGGCGTAGACCTCGCCGTCGAGCAGCCAGGCGGCACGGACCCCGTGGAAGGCGGGCCCGTAGCCGTAGCCCTCGTCGGCCATGTCGGCGTACAGGGTGCTGACATCGAGCGGGACGGCACCGGCCGGCGGCCAGGCGCCGGACAGGGCGGTGGTATCCGGTGCGGGGGCTGCCGGGGCCAGCACACCGGTGGCGTGACGGGTCCAGGCGTCCTCGGAGGTTTCCGAGCCGTCCGGACGGGAGAAGCACTCGACGCTCCGGCGGCCCGACGCGTCGGCCGGCGCCACGACGACCTGGAGGTCGACGCCCCCGGTCGCGGGCAGCACCAGCGGGGCCTGGAGGGTCAGCTCCTCGACGAGCCCGCAGCCGGTCTCCGTACCGGCGCGCAGGGCGAGTTCGACCAGGGCCGTGCCCGGAAGCAGCGTGACGCCCGCGATGGTGTGGTCGGCGGTCCACGGGTGGGTACGCGGCGACACCCGGCCCGTGAGCACGGTGGTACCGGTCCCGGCGAGGTCACCGGCCGAGGTCAGGACGGGGTGCTGCGAGGCGAGCCGGCCGAGCCCGGTGGCGGCGGACGGCTCGGGGGTCAGCCAGTAGCGGCGGGTGCGGAAGGCGTACGTGGGCAGTTCGACACGGTGCGTGGCGCGGCCCGCGTACAGGGCCTCCCAGTCGATGTGCGCACCCCGGGCGTGGGCGAGACCGGCGGCGCCCAGCGCCTCGCGGACCTCGTCCTTGCCGGCGCGAAGCAGCGGGGCGAAGAAGGTGTCGGACTCGCGTTCCTCGGGAAGGCAGCCCTGTCCGAGGGCGCTGAGGACGCCGTCCGGGCCCAGCTCCAGGAAGGTGCGGGCGCCGCCCTGTCCGACGAGCCAGTCCATGGCGTCCGCGAAGCGCACGGCGCTGCGGACGTGCCCGGTCCAGTAGTCCGGCGAGCACAGCTCCTCGGCGATCGCCAGGCGCCCGGTGACGGTGGAGACGAGAGGGATCGTGGGCGCGGAGTAGGTCAGGACCCCGGCGACCCGGCGGAACTCCTCCAGCATCGGCGTCATGAGCGGTGAGTGGAAGGCGTGGCTGACCTGGAGCCGCTTGGTCTTGCGGCCCTGCGCGGCGAACCGCTCGGCCAGCGCGACGGTGGCCTCCTCCTCACCGGAGAGCACCAGAGCGCCGGGACCGTTGAGCGCGGCCACGGCGACCCGCTCCCCGAGGAACGGAAGCACCTCCTCCTCGGTGGCCTGGACGGCGATCATCGCGCCACCGGCCGGGAGTTCCTGCATCAGCCGGCCCCGGGCACCGACGAGGATCGCCGCGTCCTCCAGGTTCAGCACCCCGGCGGCATGGGCGGCCGCGATCTCCCCGATGGAGTGACCGGCCAGGAAGTCGGGCCGGATGCCCCAGGACTCGACGAGGCGGAACAGGGCGACCTCGACGGCGAACAGCGCGGTCTGCGCGTAGCGCGTCTGGTCGAGCAGGGCCGCTTCCCCGGAGCCCTCCTCGGCGAACAGGACGTCCCACAGCGAGACGTCGAGCTGGAGGTCGAGCCAGCCGATGGCGTCGGCGAGGGCGTCCGCGAAGACCGGGTAGGTGTCGTAGAGCCGACGGCCCATCGCGAGGCGCTGGCTGCCCTGGCCGGTGAAGAGGAACGCGAGCCGTCCGGCGGGCAGCGTGCCCGTGCGGACGTCCGCGGTGCCGGTGGTCCCGGTCCCGGCGGCCAGGGCGCGCAGCCCTGCGAGCAGTTCGTCGCGGCCGTCCGCGACGACGGTGGCACGGTGTTCGAGGGCGGCGCGGCCGGTGCCGAGCGCGTGCCCGAGATCGGCGGCGGTGAGGTCGTCCCGCCCGTCCAGGAAGTCCGCCAGCCGGGCGGCCTGGGCGCGCAGCCCGTCCTCGGACCGTGCGCCGACGGGCACGAGCACGGGCCCGGTGACGGACTCTTCCGCGACGGGGGCCTCGTCCTCCGCCGGCGGTTCCTCCACGATCACATGGGCGTTGGTGCCGCTGATGCCGAAGCCGGAGACGCCCGCCCGGCGCGGCCGGTCCTCCGTCTGCGGCCACGCGACGGGCTCGGTGAGCAGCTGGACGGTCCCGGCGGACCAGTCGACGTTGCCGCTGGGGGTGTCGACGTGCAGGGTGCGGGGAAGGACCCCGTTCCGCATCGCCATGATCATCTTCATCAGGCCGGCCACACCGGCGGCCGCCTGGGTGTGCCCGAGGTTCGACTTGACCGAGCCGAGCCACAGCGGCCGGTCACCGGGCCGGTCCTTGCCGTAGGTGGCGATGAGGGCGCTCGCCTCGATC
Organism: Streptomyces sp. NPDC019224; assembly: GCF_040632605.1. Classification (NCBI taxonomy): domain Bacteria; kingdom Bacillati; phylum Actinomycetota; class Actinomycetes; order Kitasatosporales; family Streptomycetaceae; genus Streptomyces; species Streptomyces sp. NPDC019224. The sequence goes on from NZ_JBEYCF010000020.1 coordinate 24,019, forward strand.
GGGTCACCGAGGGTGGTGCCGGTGCCGTGCGCCTCGACCGCGTCCACCTCGGCGGCGGTCAGCCCGGCGTCGGCGAGGGCCTGGGTGATGACGCGCTGCTGGGCGGTGCCGCTGGGGGCGGTGAGCCCGTTGCTCGCGCCGTCCTGGTTGATGGCCGAGCCCCGGACGACGGCGAGGATGTTGTGGCCGTTGCGCCGGGCGTCGGAGAGCCGTTCCACCACGAGCAGCCCGACACCCTCCGCGAAGGAGGTCCCGTCGGCACCGTCCGCGAAGGCCTTGATCTGCCCGTCCGGGGCGAGACCGCGCTGCCGGCTGAACTCCGTGAACAGCCCGGGGGTGCTGAGGACGGTGACCCCGCCCGCCAGCGCCATCGAGCACTCGCCCCGGCGCAGCGACTGGACGGCGAGGTGCAGGGAGACCAGGGACCCGGAGCACGCCGTGTCGACGGTGAGCGCGGGACCCTCCAGGCCGAGCGCGTACGCGACCCGCCCCGAGGTGACGCTGAGCGCGCCGCCGGTGACGAGGTACCCGGTCAGGTTCTCGGGGGCGTCCTGCACGCGGGGCCCGTACTCGGAAGGACCGGCGCCGATGAACACGCCCGTACGACTGCCGCGCAGCGAGGTCGGGTCGATCCCCGTACGTTCCAGCGCCTCCCACGCCGTCTCCAGGAGGAGCCGCTGCTGCGGGTCCATGGCCAGCGCCTCGCGCGGGCCGATCCCGAAGAACTCGGCGTCGAACTCGGCGGCGTCGTGCAGGAACCCGCCGGTTCGCGTGTAGCAGGTGCCGGGAACGGTGGGGTCGTCGTCGAACAGGGCGTCCAGGTCCCAGCCCCGGTTGTCGGGGAACGGCCCGACGGCACTCCCGCCCGCCTCGACCAGGTCCCACAGGTCCTCGGCCGAGCGGATGCCGCCGGGGAAGCGGCCGCTGATGCCGACGACCGCGATGGGCTCCCCGTCGAAGGCGGGCGCCTGCTCCGCCACGGGCTCCGCCACGGCCCGCCCGGCGGGCGCGCCGAGCAGCTCCGTACGGACGCGGTCGGCGAGCAGTTCGGGGCTCGGGTGGTCGAAGGCGGCGGTCACGGGCAGGGCGAGCCCGGTCGCCGCGTTGATGCGCGCGTGCAGGTCGACGAGGGCGATGGAATCCAGCCCCAGTTCCCGGAACGAGGTTTGGGCGACGACCACCGGATCGGCGTCGGGACGCACCTTGCGCAGGCACTCGGCGGTCTGCTCGCAGACGAGGTCGGTCAGGAGCCTGGTCTGCTCGCTCCCGGGTAGCCCGGAAAGCCGGCCGGCCAGGGCGGCCCCGGGGTTCTCCCCCGGACGGACCTCCGAGCGGCCCCCCGGACGGACCTCCGCGCCGGACATGTCATCAGCGACAGGATCGAAGCCCGCGGACATCTGCACGCTCCCAGCTCGTATCGAATGCCCCGCGCCATTCCAGCCACGGGGTGTCCGCACGCTAGGTCGCCCCCGAAGGGCGGCGACACCCCTATCCCCCCAGGTGTTGACCCTGCCCACAGGGCCCTCGCGCCCCTGCGAAACCGCCGGTGACAGGGGTGGTGACGGACGAGATGCCTGCTGGGCCCGGGTCCCGGCGGGCCGGGGAGCGGTCAGGGGGGTGGTCGGTGTTCTCCGCGCACGCCCCGGACCCCTTCAATGGCACGCACTGCCCAGGGCGCCGCCATCGGCGGGCCCGATGGCCGAAGAGACGGGTGGATCATGACCGTTGCCGATGTCAGTGTCCGAGTGGCCGAACGAGGAGCGATCAAGGAGGCCGTGGAGCTGGGCCCTTCGCCGAGCGCCACCGAGGCGCAGCGCGCACGGGGCAAGCTGACCGTGCGCGAACGGCTGGACCTGCTGTTCGATCCGGGGACCTTCCGCGAGATCGAACAGCTGCGCCGCCACCGCGCGGCCGGATTCGGCCTGGAGGACCGCAGGCCGCACACCGACGGCGTCGTGACCGGCTGGGGCCGGGTCGAGGGCCGGAAGGTGTTCGTGTACGCGCACGACTTCCGGATCTTCGGCGGCTCGCTCGGTGAGGCGCACGCCCAGAAGATCCACAAGGTGATGGACCTCGCGCTGGCGGCGGGAGCACCGCTCGTGTCGCTGAGCGACGGCGCGGGCGCCCGTATCCAGGAGGGCGTCACCGCACTCGCCGGCTACGGCGGCATCTTCCGCCGCAACGTGGCCGCGTCCGGGGTGATCCCGCAGATCAGCGTGATGCTCGGCCCGTGCGCGGGCGGGGCGACGTACTCCCCGGCGCTGACGGACTACGTGTTCATGGTCCGCGACATCTCACAGATGTACATCACGGGCCCCGACGTCGTGCAGGCCGTCACCGGCGAGAAGATCACGCACAACGACCTCGGCGGCGCGCAGGTGCACTCCACGGTCTCGGGCGCGAGCGCCTTCCTGTACGACACCGAGGAGGAGTGCCTGGAGGAGGTACGTCACCTGCTCACCCTCCTCCCCTCCAACAACCGCGAGCTCCCGCCGTCGATCCCCTGCGAGGACCCGGTCGACCGCCCCGGCGACGCCCTGTCCCGCCTGGTCCCCGCCGACCCGAACCTCTCGTACGACATGCGGGCGGTGATCGAGGAGATCGTCGACGACGGCGACCTCTTCGAGGTGCACGCCAACTGGGCGACCAACATCATCTGCGGCCTGGCCCGCCTCGACGGCCACGTGGTCGGCATCGTCGCCAACCAGCCCGCCTCCCTCGCCGGCGTCCTGGACATCCACGCCTCCGAGAAGGCCGCGCGCTTCGTGCAGACCTGCGACGCGTTCAGCATCCCGCTCGTCACGCTGGTCGACGTCCCCGGGTTCCTGCCCGGCAGCGACCAGGAGCACAACGGGGTCATCCGCCACGGCGCGAAGCTCCTGTACGCGTACTGCAACGCCACGGTCCCCCGCGTACAGGTCATCCTGCGCAAGGCCTACGGCGGTGCGTACATCGTCATGGACTCCCGCTCCATCGGCGCCGACCTCTCCTTCGCCTGGCCCACCAACGAGATCGCGGTGATGGGAGCGGAGGGCGCCGCCAACGTGGTCTTCCGCCGTGAGATCGCCGCCGCCGACGACCCGGAAGCGGCGCGCGCCCAGCGCGTCAAGCAGTACCGCCAGGAGCTGATGCACCCGTACTACGCGGCCGAACGCGGCCTGGTGGACGACGTCATCGACCCCGCCTCCACCCGCCAGGTGCTGGCCGACGCCCTGGACGTCCTGCGCACCAAGCACGTGCCGCTACCCGAACGCAAGCACGGCAACCCTCCGTTCTGACATGGCCGACTCCCACATCCGCATCGAAGGCGGAACCCCGACCCCCACGGAGCTCGCTGCCGTCCTCCTGGTCCTGCTCTCGGCGACGAGGGCCCAGGAGCCCCCCGCGAACCCCTCCCCACCACGGGCCGACTGGGGCCCCGCACGCGGCTGGCGCCCCCCGGGAACCTGGCCGGCCCTGTAACCCGACTGCGTAAGGAACTCCATGCCCACGCCCACCACGCTGAAGGCCAACAGCGCCTGGCTGCGCCGCTTCCACCCCTCGGACGAGGCCCCGGTACGCCTCTTCTGCCTGCCCCACGCGGGAGGCTCGGCGAGCTACTACTTCCCGGTGTCCCGAGCCCTGGCCCCGGCCGCGGACGTGATCGCGGTCCAGTACCCCGGCCGCCAGGACCGCCGCACCGAACCGTGCGTGGACGACGTCCACCGCCTGGCCGACCTGGTCACCGCCGAAATGCTGCCGTGGTGCGACCGCCCGATCGCCCTGTTCGGCCACAGCCTGGGCGCGACCCTGGGCTTCGAGGTCGCCCTCCGCCTGGAAGCGGCCGGCACCACCCCCGTCGCCCTGTTCGCCTCAGGCCGCCGAGCCCCTTCCCGCCACCGCGAGAACGAAAACGTCCACGCCTCCCCCGACGCCCAACTCCTGACCACCATCCGCCGCATGAGCGGCACCGACCCCGCGGTCCTGGCCGACGAAGAACTGCTCCGCTCCATCCTCCCGGCCATCCGCGCCGACTACAGAGCCGCAGAAACCTACCGCTACCAGGGCTCCACCCCTCTGACCTGCCCGATCGAGGTCCTGAACGGCACGGAGGATCCCGAGGTGACGGAGAGCGAAGCCACAGCCTGGACCACCCACACCACGGGCCCCTGCACCTTCCACACCTACAAAGGCGGCCACTTCTACCTGAACGACCACGCCCCGGCAGTCATCAACCTGATCCGCGAACGCCTCGTGTAGAAGGCCGTGAAGGGCGAAGACCAGACCGGGCCTTCGCCCTTCCCCGTTCCGCCGGACCTACTCCTCGTCCGCCGCCTCACCGGCGGCTTCGGAGTCGGGCTCGGGAAGCACGCTGACCCGCAAGCACCCATCCGTACCGACCATGTCGGGCAACTGGGAAAGAGGGGCTCGGCCCGCGCTGCGAACGGGACTCTTCTCGGGGGCGCCCGCGCCCCTCCAGATCAGCCCACACGACCTTGCCCCAACGACGCGTGTCCCTCCCCCCCATCGGATGCCGGGGCCGCGACGAGCAGGAGACCCCGCCCGCTCTCGTCACCGTCCTCCGCTCGACACTCCACGGGCAGCGCGCGGGAGAAGTCCGTAATGGCCACACGGACCCTCCGTTCGATGACGCGCTCCACTGCCACCCGGCTGGACTCCCGACAGCCGTGCTGCACAGCCTTGGCCATCAGCTCGCTCATCACCAAGGCGCCGTCCTCGACCAGCTCCTCCAGCTCCCAACGGCAAAGGGCGGTATCGGTGAGGCGCCTGGCGGCTGCGGTGCTCTCCGGCTTGCGCGGCAGTGTCCGGCTGCACCCGGGTCATGGCGCGCCTTCTTCACTCACCGGCGTCGCGCTCTCCCCGAAGTCAAAGCGCGATCGGCTTGTAAGTCATCGCTCGATCGACAACCTTGTCAGCGCTCAGGTCTGGATCGAAGTCCCAGTAGATGTAGTCGCTGATGTGAGGGCACCCGAGCCCGCGGTGCAAAGCATCCAGGATCGCACTGTCTTCAGCTTCATCGGCGACGTCGCCGTCCAAGAGACGCTGGATGAGCGGCAACGCTTCTTCGCGGCTCATTCTCCGGTGAGGATCCGACGTCGTCACTGTGTCTCGTTCGGTCGACGGCGATCTTGGCTCCGCCCGCGAGGGCCATTCACGTGCATGGCAGCACCTGCCAAAGAATCGCTGCCCGCGGGCAGCGGCCGTGCGGCCTGAAGGCCATAGCTCATGTGCGAGAGCCTACGAGGGCGAGCAGGCAGAGGGGAACGACCGCGGAAGGGGCAGGGGCCCGCCCTGGCACGTTCGGATCGTCGGCGCGATCGTTCGGCACCTCCGGGCCGGCGACCTCGCCTCGCGGCGGGCGGTGGCCCGGTTGCGCGCCTCGTCACCCCTACCCGGCAAACGCCAGAGGCCCCGGATTTCTCCGGGGCCTCTGGCCTGCTGTGCACTCGGCAGGATTCGAACCTGCAACCTTCTGATCCGTAGTCAGATGCTCTATCCGTTAAGCTACGAGTGCTTGTGCTTCCGGGGTTTTTTTCTGCCCCGTCGGCGTTGCGAGAACAACATTACATGACCTGCGCCGGGACGCGAAATCCATTACCCGCACCCCGCCTGACCTGGGCAAACGCCGGGCACATGGCCGGGAACGACCGAAGCCCCGGGCCTGGGGCCCGGGGCTTCGGTGGTGGTGCGGAGGCGGAGGGATTTGAACCCTCGATGGGGTGTAAGCCCCAAACCGCATTAGCAGTGCGGCGCCATAGACCGGACTAGGCGACGCCTCCAGCGCAACAGTTCGCGCGAGCGCGAGTGGTGCGTGCAGATGATGACACAGTTACACGCTGCGCCACCAATCGCGGCCTACGGTACTAGGCCGTCGGCCGGGAGGGCAAAGCGGTTGCCGTGCGCAACGCCGGGGCCGGTGGCGCGTTAGTCATGCCGGGGGCGCCGCCCCCGCAGGTTCTTCCGCCACAGGAGTCCGCAATGATGCGCCGTCTCGCCCTCACCGCTGTCGCGTCCCTCGCCGCGCTGTCCGCCGCCGCGCCCGCCGCCACCGCCGCCTCGGCCGGGCCCCTGCCGTTGCCCCTGGGGCTCCCCCTGCTCCAGGACGACGGGGCGGGTACCCGGCTCACCGTCGTCGTCGCGGGGTCGGGAAATCCGGAGGCGGACGGGAGGTACGAGCTGCGGTGCGAGCCGGCCGGAGGAAGCCACCCGGTCGCGGCGCAGGCGTGCGAGCGGCTGGGGCAGCTGGAGGCGGAAGGGGCGGACCCGTTCGCGCCGGTGCCCCGGGACGCGATGTGTACGCAGCAGTACGGCGGGGAAGCCACCGCCCGGGTCACCGGTACCTGGCACGGTCACCAGGTCGACGCCACGTTCAAGCGGACCGACGGGTGCGAGATCGCCCGGTGGAACGGCCTGCGCCCGGTCCTGCCGAACCTGCGGTGAACCGCCCCCGGGGCCCGGCTCCGGGTCTCCGCGGGGCGCGGCGCGGGTCGGAGCCGTACACCAAATGCACCAAACCTTGGTGAGAGCTCCCCCCATCCGCAGTCCCACGCCCCTCCCCTGCCTTTAGACTCCTTCAGTGACAGCCTGAAGGCCCGAGGGCAAGATGGGGCCGCTGTCGGGCAAGGTGCAGTAATCAGGGAGGAAGCGTCGTCGTGAGCAGCAGGCCATCCCGAGGCACTGCTCGCCTCGCAGCCATACTCGATGCCCTTCCGGACGGGCTTCTGCTCGTCAACTGCAACGGCACGGTCGTCAACGCCAACACCATCGCCCTCGAAATGTTCGAGACGCCGGGCACCGCGCTCGTCGGTCGCGGGCTGCTCGATCTGCTGCCGGAGTTCGACTCCAAGCTGATCCCGGGGTCGATGCGCCGGCCCGAGGCTGCGGACGAGCGGGGCCGTACCAAGCCCACACGCATGATCGCGCGGCGTACCGACGGACACGAGTACCCCGTCGAGGTGACGAGCGCCAGCCTGGAGGACGGGCACGCGGCGTACAAGGACGTCCAGGGTTCTTACGGGGGCAGCTACACGGGTGACGAGCTGCTGATGCTCGTCGTGCGCGACCTCTCCGGCACCGTCGACACCGAGGCCGAGCTGGCCCGCTCCCAGCGCCAGACCGAGATGATCCTGCGGGCCGCGGCCGAGGGTGTCGTCGGTACGGACACGGACGGCCGGGTCGTCCTGGTCAACCCCGCCGCCGCGCAGATCCTCGGCTTCCGGGCCAGCGATCTCGGCGGCCAGGAGCTGCATCCGCTGGTCCTGCACTCGCGTGCGGAGGGTGAGCCCTTCCCCTACGAGGAGTCCCCCCTCGCCGACACGCTCAAGTCGGGACGCAAACATCGGGTGCGCGGGCAGGTTCTGTGGTCCAAGAGCGGGGAACAGGTGCCGGTCGACCTGACCACCGCGCCCGTCCGTGACGGCGACCAGCTCGTCGGCGCCGTGATGACGTTCACCGACCGCCGCCCCTACGAGGAGCTGGACAAGCGGCGCAAGGCCGAGATCGCCGAGCTGACCGCGAGCCACACCGCCGAGGTCACCGAACTCACCGAACGGCACGCCGCCGAAATCGCCGCCCTGACCGAGGCGCACGCCACCGAGCTGGCCGACCGCACCGAGCGTTACGCCTCGGAGCTGGAGAAGCAGACCGAGCGGCTGACGGAGCTCACCGCCCGGCACACCCAGCTCACCGCCGTGCTCGACGAGTCGCTGCGCGGCCCCCTGGAGGAGCTGCGCGGCGAACTCTCCACGCTCGCCGCCGACCCGGCCGGCCAGCTGTGGCCCGAGGCGAACCAGATCCTGCACCACCTGGCCGCGGGCTACGCGCGTATGACGACGCTGATCGACAACGTGCTGAGCTACCAGCGCCTCGACGGCGGCGCCGAGGCGCTCGTCAAGACGCGGGTGCTGCTCGACGGGGTCGTCACGGCCGGCATCGACGCCTCGGTCGAGCTGATCGGACCCGGGCGCGCCCAGTTCGCGGTGCACGCGCCGCCGATCGAGGCGGAGGTCGATGCCGGACGCCTGGTGACCGCCCTCGCCCACCTCGTCGCGGACGTGGCCGGTGTCGATTCGACCGGCAAGGCCCGGGTCGTGCCCGGCGGCGGTTACGTCGACTCGACCGTCGTGGTCGCCGCCGCCCAGCGCGGTGACGTCGTCCGCATCGAGGTGCGCGGACCGTTCGCCGGGGGAGACCCGGTGCACGTGCCGATCGTGAGCGGCATCGTCCGTGCGCACGGCGGTGTGCTCCAGACGCACGAGATGCCGGGCATGAGCGGCAGTGCGTACGTGCTTGAGGTACCGATCGGCGCCGGTGCGGGCACCGTGGCGCCGGAGCCGCCCGTGGCGGCGGTACCGGCGGTGGAGGCCGCCCCTCAGGTGGCGCCCGAGACCGTTCCCCTGGGGGAGCCCGATCATGCGGACCCGACACCGGCGGTGTCGGACGCGCCCGAGGCGGGCAGGGGGCGGCGCCGGGCGCGGCGTTCGTCCACCGACGCCTTCCTGGAGAGCCCCGTGGGTGGCTCCGACGACACCGGTGAGCTGGAAGCGGCACCCGGGGACACCGGCGCGGCCGCGCCGACCGGGCGCCGGCGTGCACGCCGTGCGGCCCCCGCTCCCGAAGGGGCCCCGCACGAGCTGATCCCCGCCCAGCAGGCCGAGGGCTCCGGACGCCGGCGCGGGCGGCCCAGCCCCGCCGAGACGGCCGCCCAGGTGCCGGGACAGGCCCTCGCGCTGCCCTCGGCCGCTCCGTCGGAGGGGTCCGTGGTGACCGCCGCCGAGGGTGCGCAGGGTGCGGGTGCCCGGCCGCAGCGCGGGCAGACCGTGCCGCCGCAGGGCGTTCCGGCCGAGGCGCAGGTCCCGGTCGCGGCCGGCGGACACCAGGGGCACCCGGGCGGGGAGAGCCGGCTGGCCCTTCCTCCTGTCGTGAACGCCGTGGAGTCCTCTGCCCCCGCCGCCTTCTCGAACCTCGACGAGGCCGCCCGCACGGCTCCCGGCGCGGTGGCCCCCTCCCCGTCGCTGCCCGCACCGGCATCGCAGCCGACCGGCCGACGCGCCCGCCGCGCACTGGCCGCCGCACAGGACCGCGTCGCCGCAGACGCGGGACCACGCGTCCCCTTCGCGCTCCCGCCCGCCGACGCGGACCGCACGCCGACGGGCGGCGAGGAGCCGGAGGGCTCGGGACTTGCTGCCGCCGGCACGACGGGGACCGTCGGTACGCGCGAGTCCGGGAGCGGTTCGTACGAGGTCGGCGTGGGTACGCGTGAGGCCGCGACCGGTACGTATGAGCTTGGGTCCGCGCTGCCCGGCACGCACGCCGCCTCCGCACCCGAGGCCCTGACCGGTGCGCCGGAGCACTCCCCCGTCACGCCGCAGGCCCAGCCCGTCCCCACCGGCCGGCGCCGCGCCCGCCACGGGGACACGGGCCCGCAGGAGGCACGGGCCGAGTCCTTCGCGCTGCCCGCGCAGACACCGGGAACCCCGGTCGCCCAGCCCACTGCCGACCAGCCCGCACCTTTCGCACTGCCCGCACCTTTCACACTGCCCGCGCAGACCACACCGCCGGGCGCGGCGGTACCGCCCGCGCCGGCCACCACGGCCGCCCGGCCCGCAACACCCGCGTCCAGCCCGGGTGCCCCGCCCTCACCCTCCACCCCGCCCACCGGCACCCCGGTCGTCGACCCGAGGCTCGGCGCGCCCGACGCGCCCTTCGCGCCGCCTGCCCAGTCCGGCGCGCGCGCGGAGCATCCCGCGCAGACCGCCCCCGGTGAGCGAAGCGCGTCGCCGTCTGCCCAGCCCGGCGGCTGGGGGGAGGACGACGCCTCCGGGCATGGCCCCGCCGCGCCGGAGACGCAGAGCACCGGACGTACCGCCCACACCACCGGTACGGCGGCCCCCACCGCGGCCGCCCCCGCCGCACCCCCGGCCCGTCCCCGTACGCTGGCGCCCGCACCCGACGCGCGGCGGCAGCCGTTGCCCGCCGAGGCGCCCATGCCGGGATCGCCGGACTCGACCCATGGGCGCGCGTTCAGCGTGCGCACGCTCGGGCAGGGCGTGCCGTTCGCCCAGCACATCGCCCACCAGCAGAACCAGACCCTCGGCGGCGGCAGCAGCGTCGGGCGGCGTCGCAAGCTCGCCGCGCCGCCCGAGCCGGAGCCCGGTCAGGAGGAGCGCGCCGCGCTCCCCACGCCGGCTCCCGCGGCCCCGCAGCCCGGTCCCGCGGCCTCCGGCCCCACGGCCCCGGCCAGCGGCGGCACGGTGCACGGGCAGGGGTCCGGGCAGCTCCTCTCCGCCCCTGCGGCCGAGGGGCGCGCGTACGCCATAGGGGCGCCCGACGAAGGCGCGGCCGAGGGGCCCGAACCGCTGGACGGTCCCGGTGGCGCGGTCGAGGTCGCCAACCGGCCGTCCCCGCAGCCCGTCGACGACGAGCTGCCCCCCGAGCCACTGGACAACCCGCGCCGGCTGCTCGTATGGCCCGCGCCCGACGTCTCCACGCAGCAGGCGCTGAGCGATCGCGGTTACCGGCCGGTGATCGTGCACTCGCGCGAGGAGGTGGACGCGCAGATCGCGGCGTTCCCCGCCGCACTGTTCGTAGACCCGTTGACCGGGCCGATCACCCGAAAGGCGTTGCAGTCCCTGCGACAGGCGGCGGTGGCCGCCGAGGTGCCCGTGCTGGTGACGGCCGGTCTGGGGCAGGCCTCGCGGGAGGCGGCGTACGGCGCCGATCCGGCCGTCCTCCTGAAGGCGCTCGCTCCGCGCGACAGCGAACAGCACCCGCCGCGCGTGCTGCTGATCGAGGAGCACGAGGGCATCGCGGTCGCGCTGACCGAGACGCTGGAGCGGCGGGGCATGCAGGTGGCATGCGCCGCGACGGACAGCGAGGCCGTGTCGCTGGCGACCCGGATGCGGCCGAACCTGGTGGTGATGGACCTGATGCAGGTACGCCGTCGCCGGGCCGGCATCGTGGACTGGCTGCGCGCCAACGGGCAGCTGAACCGCACGCCGCTGGTCGTCTACACCTCGGCCGGCATCGACCAGTCCGACCTGCCCCGGCTCAGCTCGGGCGAGACCGTGCTGTTCCTGGCGGAGCGCTCGACGAGCGACGAGGTGCAGTCCCGCATCGTCGACCTGCTCGCGAAGATCGGCACGAACTGACCGGCGTGAAACGGCATACGACGAGGGCGGTACGGGAACGCACCCGTACCGCCCTCGCGCTGTCCGGACAGTGGCTCAGAGCTGCGTGATGTCCAGCTCGCCCTGCGCGTATTGCTTGCGGATAACCTTTTTATCGAACTTCCCCACGCTCGTCTTCGGAACGGACGGGATGACCGACCACCGCTCCGGCAGCTGCCACTTCGCGATGCCGGACTCGGCGAGGAAGGCGCGCAGCGCCTCGTAGTCGGCGGTGGCGCCCTCCTTGAGGACGACCGTCGCGAGCGGGCGCTCGCCCCACTTCTCGTCCGGGACGGCCACGACGGCGGCCTCCGCGACGTCCGGGTGGGCCATCAGGGCGTTCTCCAGCTCTACGCTGGAGATCCATTCGCCGCCGGACTTGATGACGTCCTTGGCGCGGTCGGTGAGCGTGAGGAAGCCGTCCTCACTGATGACGCCGACGTCACCGGTCTTCAGCCAGCCGTCCTCGCTGAACTTGTCCTCGGGGCGCAGCATCTCGCCGTCCGCGCCGCCGTAGTAGGCGCCCGCGATCCAGGCGCCGCGCACCTCCAGCTCACCGGCCGATTCGCCGTCCCACGGCAGGTGTTCGCCGCCCGGGCCGACGAGCCGCGCCTCGACGCCGGCCGGGAAGCGCCCCTGGGTGACGCGGTAGGGCCATTCCTGCTCCTCGGTCAGGCCGGCGGGCGGATTGGCCATGGTGCCGAGCGGGGAGGTCTCCGTCATGCCCCAGGCGTGGCAGAGGCGCACGCCGAGCTTGTCGTACGCCTCCATGAGGGAGGGCGGGCAGGCGGCGCCGCCGATCGTGACGTTGGCCATGGAGGTGAGGTCGCGCGGGTTGGCGGTGACCTCGGCGAGCAGGCCCTGCCAGATGGTGGGGACGGCGGCGGCGTGCGTCGGGCGCTCGCGCTCGATCATGTCGGCGAGCGGGGCGGGCTGGAGGAAACGGTCGGGCATCAGCATGTTGACACCGGACATGAACGTCGCGTGCGGCAGGCCCCAGGCGTTGACGTGGAACTGGGGGACGACGACCAGGGTGGTGTCCTTGTCGGTCAGGCCCATCGACTCGGACATGTTGACCTGCATGGAGTGCAGGTAGATCGAGCGGTGGGAGTAGACGACGCCCTTGGGCTCACCGGTCGTGCCGGAGGTGTAGCACATCGCGGCGGCCTGTCGCTCGTCCAGCTCGGGCCAGTCGTAGCTGGTGGGGCGGCCGGCGAGCAGTTCCTCGTACTCGTGCACGCGCACCGCCGCGCCGTCCAGGACGGAGCGGTCACCAGGACCGGACACGATCACGTGCTCGAGCGACGTCAGCTGGGGAAGCAGCGGCGCGAGGAGCGGCAGCAGGGAGCCGTTGACGATGACGACCTTGTCGTCGGCGTGCTTGACGACCCAGACCAGCTGCTCGGCGGGGAGGCGGAGGTTCAGCGTGTGGAGGACGGCGCCCATGGACGGGATGGCGAGGTACGCCTCCACGTGCTCGGCGTTGTTCCACATAAGGGTGGCGACGCGCTGATCGGCGTCGATGCCGAGTTCGTCGCGCAGGGCGTTGGCGAGCTGCATGGCGCGCCGGCCGATCTCGGCGAAGCTGCGCCGGTGCGGCTCCGGCTCTCCGGTCCAGGTCGTAACCTGCGACTTCCCGTGAATCGTCATCCCATGCGTCAGGATGCGGGTGACAGTCAGCGGTACGTCCTGCATGGTGCTGAGCACGGCGTCCTCCCGGTGGGCGCTACGCGGCAGTAAGGTACCGCTGATTCTGCGCACATACCGAGCGGTATGTCACTACTCCCGAGGGTACGAATCGGTGTCGTCCCGCAATGTCACACCGGCCGGGACCGGGCCGGATCGCCCTGTCCCATCTCTCCTGTCCCACCTCTACGGAGGCCACCGCTCAGCGGACCGGCGTCAGCTCCGGGTCCTGGCGCAGCTTGCCGAGCGCCCGGGAGACCGCGCTCTTGACCGTACCGACGGACACGCCGAGCACTTCGGCTGTCTGCGCCTCGCTCAGGTCTTCGTAGTACCGCAGGACGACCATGGCCCGCTGGCGGGCCGGCAGCTTCAGCACCGCGCGCCACATCGCGTCGTGCAGCGACTGCCGCTCCGCGGGGTCGGGGCCGGGGACCGCCTCCTGCTCGGGCAGTTCCTCGCAGGCGAACTCGTCGACCTTGCGCTTGCGCCACTGCGAGGTCCTGGTGTTCAGCAGGGCCCGGCGGACGTATCCGTCGAGGGCCCGGTGGTCCTCGATCCGGTCCCAGGCGACGTACGTCTTGGTGAGCGCCGTCTGCAGCAGGTCCTCGGCGTCGCTGGGGTTGGCGGTGAGCGAGCGGGCCGCCCGCAGCAGCACCGGCCCGCGCGCCTGCACGAACGACGTGAACGAGGGATACGGAAGGTACGGCGCCGCCGACGCGCGCGCCCCGCGCGAAGCGCGGCCGGGAGTTCCCGGCGTGCCCGCCGGGGCGGAGGTGCGCGCCGGCGCGAAAGTGCGTACCGCGGCCGACGTGCATGCCGGTGCGGCTCCCCTGGAGGTCCCCGTGCGGACTGGCGTGGTCATGGCTCCACGCTAGGAGCGGGGTCCGCCGCCCGGATCGCCCCCAGGTCCCGAAACCGCGTCCGCCTCAGGGTGTAGAACCGGACCCCCCTCCACCTCCTGTAGGTGGAGGGGGCCGCGCTCCGGTCCTCCGGGTCGCGCCCGAGGTGTGCCCGCCCGCGGGCCCGGCCCCGGCCGGCCCTGCGCCGGGCCACATGCCGGACGGCCCGCCCGTACGCCGAAGGGGCGTACGGGCGGGCCGTCATGGTGCGTCCGTCGCGGTCCGGCCCCCCGACCGGGCCGCGCACGGAACCGGGACTCACCAGAGATTCGTGAAGTTCACCGCCAGGTTGTACGTGGCCTGATCGATGTCGGTGAAGCCGGAGCCGTTCGCCTGGGCGGAGTTGCTCTGGTTCGACGCCCCGGCACCGGTCGCCTGCTGCTGCGAGGTCGACGAGTTGCCCGCGTTGTTCCCGCCGACCCCGCTGCCGCTGATCGTGGCCACGCCCGCGTTCGATCCGTTGCTCGCGAACGAGCCGTTGTCCGCCTGGGCCACTCCGCCGAGGAGAACGGCGGCCAGAGGCAGCGCGGCAACGACGGCGAGGACACGAGCGGTACGGATGCTTGCCATGTCTGTTCCTCCAGGAACCGGAAGTAGGGCTGAGGCTGAACCCGGGCCGGCGGCCGACCGCCCGGCGATGATCACGACGTCGCGGACCAAAGCTGCCCACCGCCGTACCGGCGAATCACCCACAGCTTCCGGTTCCCCCGCAAGCGTGAGGAACGAGAACCAAACCCTCGGCCCGGGGCGAACCGCGCGCCCCGCGCTCGCATAAGAGACGCCCGGAGGGGGAAGGCGGGAGCGGACCCGCCCGGATTCGAACCGGCTTCCTCACGGTTCTGGAGACCCCGCGTGACGACCTCTGCGCTACGGCTCCGCCCCCGCCGGCCGTCCTGGAAGCGCGGGCGCATACGGAAACGGCCCCCGACCGGTTCTCCCGGTCGGGGGCCGTTCACCTGGCGGTGGGTGTGGGATTTGAACCCACGGTGACTCGCGCCACGACGGTTTTCAAGACCGTTCCCTTAGGCCGCTCGGGCAACCCACCCCGCGCCGGCGCGGTCGGTGAGGACCGGTGCGGCGCGGGAACAGCCTAGCCGGTCAGCTGTCGCCCTTGCGCTCCCCCAGGGTCACTTCGGCCGTCGCCGTCTTGCCGTCGCGTTCGTAGGTCAGGGTGACCCGGTCCCCCGGCTTGTGGGTCCAGATCTCGCCGATCAGGGTGGGGCCGCTGTCGATGACGGTGTCGTTGAACTTCGTGATGACGTCGCCCGCGCGCAGGCCCGCCTTGGCCGCCGGGCCGCCCTTCGTGACCGCGTCCGTGCCGCCCGTGCCGCGGTCCGAGATGACGGCGCCGCCGCTCTCCTCGCCCATCGTCACCGTGGCGCCGATGACCGGGTAGACCGGCTGGCCGGTCTTGATCAGCTGCTGGGCGACGGTCGTCGCCTGGTTGATCGGGATCGCGAAGCCGAGGCCGATGGAGCCGGCCTGGCTCTGGCCGGAGCTGCCGGTCGACTGGATCGCCGAGTTGATCCCGATGACCGCGCCGCCCGAGCTGAGCAGCGGGCCACCGGAGTTGCCCGGGTTGATCGACGCGTCGGTCTGCAGGGCGCTCATGTACGAGTTGCTGCCGCCGTTGCCGTCCCCGGAGGCGACCGGACGGTTCTTCGCGCTGATGATGCCCGTGGTGACCGTGTTGGACAGACCGAACGGGGCACCGATCGCGATCGTCGAGTCGCCGACCGCCACCTTGTCCGAGTTGCCCAGCGGCAGCGGGGCCAGGGACTGCGGGGGGTTCTTCAGCTTGATGACGGCCACGTCGTAGCCCTGGGCACGGCCGACCACCTCGGCGTCGTACTTCTTGCCGTTGGAGAACGTCGCCGTGAGCTGGCCGCTGTCCGCCGCGGAGGCCACCACGTGGTTGTTGGTGAGGATGTGGCCTTCCTTGTCGTACACGAAGCCGGTGCCCGTACCGCCCTCGCCGTCACCGCCCTGCGCCTCGATCGTGACCACGCTGGGCAGCGCCTTGGCGGCCACACCGGCGACCGTGCCCGGATCGCGCTTGAGGTCCTGCGGGTTGGCCGAGGCCGAGACCGTCGTCGAGCCGGAGCCGTCGTTGCTGTCCGCGGCCCAGTAGCCGAGGGCACCGCCGATGCCACCCGCCACGAGCGCCGCCACCACCACGGCGGCCACCAGAGCTCCCGCGCCCCGCTTGCGCGGCGACTCGGGCGTGTGCGTTCCGCCGGGCGGGCCCCAGACCGGACCGCCACCGCCGCCGTGCGCCCCCTGGGCGTAGGCGGGGACGGCGGGCGGAGGCGGGGGCCAGCCCGCGTCGGCCGCGGACTGCGGCGGGGGCGGGGGCGCGTACTGCGGGGTCGCCGGGAACGCGGCCGTCTGCTCGGGTGCGTGCGGCGCGGGCTGCTGCTCCGGCGCGGGCCGGACCGGCTGCTGCCGGGTGTCCGGGGCGTCCGGGTGGGACGCGGCGGGGGGCGCGTCCTGGGGGTGCGCCTGGGGAGCGTCGGCCGGCACGGGAGGTGCGGACGGAACGGACGAGGCGGCCTCGGCCCCGGTGCCCTCGTTGCCCTCGTTCTCTGTGCTCACAGCTCTTTACTCCTCGGTTCCACATCAGTCATTCGGCAAGAGATCCGCTGTGTACGTGTCTGGAGCCAGCTTTTCCCAGGACACGTCAGGCCACTGTAAGCAGGACCTGTGGATCTGCGCACGGCCCTTACATCGGACAAAAGGACCCCTCGTAGCAAGGTGCGCACGGCCGTGTTCCCGCGGTGACACCATGACCCGCGTGACCCAAGCACGGCAGCAGCACCCCATGCAGCATCCCATCCAGGTCATCGCCCACCGGGGCGCGTCCGACGACGCCCCCGAGCACACCCTCGCCGCGTACCGGAAGGCGATCGAGGACGGTGCCGACGCCCTGGAGTGCGACGTACGCCTCACGGCCGACGGCCACCTCGTCTGCGTGCACGACCGCAGGGTGAACCGTACGTCCAACGGCCGCGGCGCGGTCTCCGCCCTGGAGCTGAACGCGCTCGCCGCCCTCGACTTCGGCTCCTGGAAGGACCGTGACGAGACGGAGTCACCGGACTGGGACCCGGTGCCGGGCGAGCTCACCTCCGTACTCACCCTGGAGCGGCTGCTCGAACTCCTCGTCGAGACGAGGGCGTCCGGGCGGCCGCTCCAGCTGGCCATCGAGACCAAGCACCCGACCCGCTGGGCGGGGCAGGTCGAGGAACGGCTCCTGCATCTGCTGAAACGCTTCGGGCTCGATGCGCCCCCGCCGGCCGGCACCCCCGCGCCGGTACGCGTCATGAGCTTCTCGGCCCGCTCCCTGCACCGCGTCCGGATCGCCGTACCCCATCTGCCCACCGTGTACCTGATGCAGTTCGTGTCGCCCCGGCTGCGCGACGGACGCCTGCCCGCCGGGGCGCGGATCGCCGGCCCCAGCATGCGGATCGTGCGCAGCCATCCCGGCTACATCGAACGGCTCCACCGGGCCGGGCACCGGGCGCACGTCTGGACGGTCAACGAACCGGAGGACGTCGAACTCTGCGTACGGCTCGGGGTCGAGGCCATCATCACCAACCGCCCCAAGCAGGTCCTGGCCCAGCTGGACCGTTCGTAACATCAGCGAACCGGCACATCTGCGCATGAACCCATCTGTGCATGAACCCATCTGCGCATGAGCTCATCTGCGCATGAGCCCATCTCCACCTCACCGGATCAACTACGGGGAGTACACCGGCGCACTCGGACCGTGCCTGTTCGTGACGAGTGCGTCACTGACAGACCATTGGCCGGTTTCCGGCACAGCTCAGGAGGGCATCCACTCCGTGGCGTGGGGGCAAAGGAGGTCTCGGGGGTGGCGTTGGTGGTGGCACAGGAGGTGCCCACGTCGTCGAGCATGGCCGTACCCCATGGTCCTGCGGGCGTGGGCCAGGCGCGGCGCCGGATGCGCGAGCAGTTGCGCAGCCACGGGGTGTCGGATTCGGTCGTCGACGATGCGGTGTTGGTTCTTTCCGAGTTGCTCAGCAACGCCTGCCGGCACGGCAGGCCGCTGGGCAGGCACAACGAGAGGGGGGACGGCGCCGTGCGCGCCGCCTGGCGCGTCGACAGGACGGGTGGACTGACCGTCGAGGTGACGGACGGCGGCGGCCCGACCCGGCCGGTTCCGGCCACACCTTCGGTGACCGCGCGTGGCGGCCGGGGGCTCAACATCATCAGCGCTCTGGCCCAGGAGTGGGGCGTACGCGACGGCGCCTCGGGCGAAGTCACCGTCTGGGTACTGCTCGACGGGGGCCACGGCTCCCACCGCCGGCCCGGTGGACGGGAGGGCGGACGGGGCGGTCGGCGGACGGCCGGCATGGCCGGACTGCCGAGCGCGCAGAGGGCCGCCGTCATCCCGGGATTCGAGGGGCTGGATTTCACCGGCGCGTTCGATGACGCGTTCGACGACGTGGGCTGAGGACGCGGACCGGGCCGCCCGCGCGGCCGGTTGTGCCCGGGCGGGCTGCGGGACGGCTAGGCTCGCGGGCCAGACCGCACTGTCGCAATCGGGAGTAAGCCCACCATGGCGAAGAAGCGCCCTCAGACCAAGGCCGGGAAGCAGCAGCTCAAGGACGGCGAGATCCCGGTGGTCGGGGCTCGCGAACCCTGCCCGTGCGGTTCGGGCCGCCGCTACAAGGCATGTCACGGCCGCGCCGCGGCCCAGGCCGTGACCGAGCTGGTCCAGCGCCCCTTCGAGGGCCTGGCCGGGGAGTGCGACTGGGTCGCGCTGCGCGAGCTGGTCCCCGCGGCCACGGCCGAACTGACGCTCAAGGGCGGCCTGCCCGAGGGGGTGCCGTCGGTGACGCTGGCGACGGTCCTCCCGATGGCGTGGCCCGCGCTGCGCCGCGACGACGGTTCCGTCCTGCTCGCCCTGCAGAACGACACCTCCTCCGGCGACCTCAGCCGGGACCTCGCCGACACCCTGCAGCGCGCGCTGGAGGCGGAGCCCGGTTCGCCCGTCGCCGCCCGCCGCGTGCCGGCCGACGGCCCCCGGCTGCAGGACCTCCTGGACGCCGATGCGCCGTTCGAGCCGGTCGTCCACTCCGGCTTCGAGTTCTGGGTGCCGGACGCGGAGAACGCCACGGCCGAGGTGACCGCGTCGCTGGAGCGTGCGAACGAGGCGGCGATCCCCACCACCCTGCTCTCCGGTACGGATGCCGCCTACTGGTGCGAGACGCCGGAGAAGAACCACCTGCGCTGGGTCATGCCGCACGCCGAGGAGCAGCTGCTCGACGCGCTCGCCCGGCTGCACGCCGCGGGCGAGTCGTCGCTCGGCGATGACACCCGGCTGGTCGGCTCGTTCCGGGCGCACGGGCTGATGGTCCCGGTCTGGGACCTGCCGAGCGTGATGGGGGCCGAGGACTGCGAGAAGCCCGCCGCCGCGTTCGCGGAGCGGCTCGCGACGGCGCTCGCGTCGACCGCGCCGCTCACCGCCGAGGAGCGGCGGGCCCGCGGCGGCCTCACCAACCGCCAGGTGACGCTCAGCTGACCGTGTCCGCCGCTCGGGCCGGACGGTGACTCCCGTCACAACTCACCGTACTGACAGGTAAATCGCTGTCCGAATACCCGAGATCGAATTTGCGAACGGCAGATCTCTTGTTACCGTTCTAGAAGCCCGGTCGCTGGTGCATCCCCCGTCGCCAGCGATCGGGCGTCCTCATTTCCGGGTACGGCGCGCATCGCGCGCCCGGAACGCGCGGCTCCGCGCACGGGCTCCGTACAGGCGGCGCACAGCCCCGCCGCCACTCCCTCCGCCCCAGCTCCCTCCGCACGATGTCCCGGCGTCATCCCTGCGGCGGACGAAGCCGGTTGGAGCCCCCGGCCGTCGGGGAACATCGCCCGAAACGCCGTCAGAAAGCCCGGCGCCGGCCCGCTTCGCGGCCGACCGAATTCATGCGACGACCCCATCACGGAACAAACGGATGCCACGCGAGCAGTCCGGTCGTTTACGTGGAAATCGTGAAACGGAGTGGAAGAGCGGAGGGAAGGATGGAAGTTTTTCGCCGGAGATCGGACAGGGAAGCGGCAGAACTCCGTAATGAATGCCGCCCGCAAGGGCAAACATGCATCGGAATCCGGCCAACCCTGCCATCGACCGCTCAGTGCGCGAGTCTGCTGCCGCCGTCCGGGGCACCCGTGCTCGCCTCGACCAGCGCGTCCAGCACGTCCCCCACGTCCGGGAGCCAGGGCGCCGCGGCCGGCGCGGCGGCGCGCTTGGGGCGCGGGCCGGTAGCGCGACCCGGCGCGCGCTCCCAGCGCACCTGCCCCGTCCCGATCTCCGACGGCGGCAGGACGACATAGCCGCCCTCTCCGTGGAACCGCAGCGAGCTGGGCACCCAGTCCTGCGCGTACAGCAGCTCGCCGAGCCGTTCGAGGGTGTACGGGGCGACCAGCAGCGCCCACCGGGTGGGCGTCGCCACCACGGGCCCCGGCCGCAGCCCCGCCCGGTCGAGCCCGGCCAGGGCCCGGGCACCGGCCACCGCCGGGAGGCTCAGCGCGCACGGCGCCCGCCCACCCGTCGCAAGCAGCACCGGTGCGGCCGGCCGGTTCGTCCACCACCAGCGCACCATCCGGGCGTCGGTGGTCGCGGCGAGCGGGCCGGGGTCGAACGGGTGCGCGCCGGGCACCGCGCACTCCGGATCGGGGCACGCGCAGCAGCGGTCGCGGTCACCGCCGCCGCCCGCTTCCCGCAGCCCCGCGCCGGGGACCACGGGCCACTGCCACACCGTGGCGCAGGTCAGGGCCGCTTCGAGCCGGGCGGAACCGCCCTTGCGACCGAGCCTGCGTCGCCTTCCGAGGATCTCGCGCATGAGCGCTCGTTCCTTTCCGTTGAACGCCGAGGGTCCGCCTCACACCGTGCGCGGTCACACCATGCCTGCGGATCTTCTGGGTGTACGTGCTCGTCGAGCCTGCGGTACGGGTCGTTCGTCGGTACCGAGCGTGAGCTGTGCTGAGCCGGATCGAGCTGCTTGCAGTCGACATCGTGGCGCGTGCGGGGCGCACGGCGCGCCTGCCGCCCGCGCGTACGGCCTCACCACTCGGGGGGTGGGGCGCGGCCGTCACAGGAGAGGACGTCCGGGCCTGCTGCCGGGTTCCGGGGGCGGGCGGACCGCCCCTGGCCATCCAAGAATTACGTACCCAGCATGCCCGGAATGACGCTCCCCCTGGGACTTCACCCGGAGGCGCACCCCCGTCGGGCAGACCCAGTCGACCGCCAATGGTCACTACTGGGTGCGGTTTTTGGCCAAGTTGTTTAAGGCACGGACACCGCGTTTCCCGTGGGGACAATGCTGGACATCGCCTCACTTGTACGTGTACATGTGGATGCACTGGTAGCGGCGCAAAATGACATGGGGGTTTGCGATGCTATTCGACGGAACACACCGCTCGGAAAGCCGACGAACATGAGCGCTCCGCACCTGCCAAAAGTGGCTGGAATCGATCCCACAGTTCCGGTTTCGGCGCACACTGCCGAGCCGATCGACGAGGTCCCGGCCGCGCCCGGCGCCTTCATCCAGGACCGGCTGGCCGGCTGGGTCTCCGACCTCACCACGCTCCACGAGCTCACCGAGCGGCTGGCCAGAACCAGCACGCTCGACGACGCACTGCACGAGTTCCTCGACGCCGGGGCCGCATTGGTCGGCGCCCGCCGGGGGCTGGTCGCCTTCGAACCGTCCGACCGCCGCGGCCCCGTCAGCACCATCGGGCTCGGGCTGGCCCACGCCGAACTGGGCCAGATCGAGACCGTGCCGCGCAGCGCCACCTCCTACGGCCGCCTCCTGGAGGGCCTGCCCGGCCCGGACGCCCCGCCGGCCGCCCCCGATCTGCTCGGCGACAGCGACCTGGACCCCCGCAGACGCGAGGTCGCCGCCCGCCTCGGCTACGCCGCCAGCTACGCGCTCCCCCTCACCACCGATACGACCGGCCGGCTCGGCGCCGCCGTCTGGCTCTACGACGAGCCCGCGGAACCGCTGGAGCGCCAACGCCACCTCGTGGGCCTGTACGCCGGATACGCCTCCGAGCACCTGGCCCGTCTCCTGGAACTGGAACGGGCCAGAACGGATGTCGCCACCGTGACCGAGGAGCTCCTGCCCAGCCGGCTGCCCCGGGTCCCCGGCGTCCAGCTCGCCGTCCGCCACGAGGTGGCCCCGCGGGGCGGCAACGACTGGTACGACGCGCTGGCCCTGCCGGAGGGCGCGCTCGGTCTCGCCGTCGGCTCGGTGGACGGCTCGGGCCCCAGCGCGCTGGCCGCCATGGGACGGCTGCGCGCCGGACTGCGCGCGTACGCCGTGATGGAGGGCGAGGACCCGGTCGCCGTGCTCTCCGACCTCGAACTGCTGCTCCGGCTGACCGAGCCGGCCCGCTCGGCGACCGCCCTCTTCGCTTACTGCGAACCGGCCCGCCGCAGGCTCCTGCTGGCCGGGGCCGGGCACACACCGCCGCTGATCATCGGCGAGCGCCGCACCTCGTACGTGGAGACCACGCTGTCCGCCCCGCTGGGCATGCTCTCCTGCTGGGAGGCGCCCAGCGTGGACATCACCCCCGCGCCCGGCGAGACGGTTCTGCTGTACACCGACGGGCTGCTGCGCCGGGCCGGTGACTCGATGGACCGGGCGTACGCCCGGCTCCACGCGGCGGCGGCGAGCGTCCCGAAGGTGCTGCGCCGGGACGCCGCAGCGGTGGCCGACCACGTGGTGCGCACCGTGCTGCCGGAGGGAGCCGGGCCTGCGGACGGCGCCGAGGACGTGGTCGTACTCGCGGCCCGGTTCGACTGAGCCGTTCCCGGTGCGGCGCGCACAGGTCCTTCCCGTGTAAGAGGTCTTCCGGCCCTGGGCCCCCTTCCGTACGCCCGTACGATGGAGGAGGTCCAGTGTCGTATCCAAGGAGAACAGTCGTGTCTGAGGAGTTCCCGGAGACCCCGGAGACCGAAGAGACAGAGCCGGTCAAGCAGCGGAAGAACGGCCTGTACCCGGGCGTTTCCGACGAGCTCGCCGCGAGCATGCAGTCCGGCTGGGCCGACACCGAGCTGCACGGCCTGGAGCCGATCGCCCAGGCCGGTCACACCGCCGACCGACGCGCCGCCCTGTCCGCGCGCTTCCCCGGCGAGCGGCTGGTCATTCCCGCGGGCCGGCTGAAGACCCGCTCCAATGACACCGAGTACGCCTTCCGCGCCTCCACCGAGTACGCGTACCTCACCGGCGACCAGACCCAGGACGGCGTCCTCGTCCTGGAGCCGACGGCCGACGGCCACGAGGCGACCATCTACCTGCTGCCCCGCTCCAACCGGGAGAACGGCGAGTTCTGGCTCGACGGCCAGGGCGAGCTGTGGGTCGGCCGCCGCCACTCCCTCGCCGAGGCCGAACAGCTGCTGGGCATCCCCGCCAAGGACGTGCGCGAACTGCCCGCCGCACTCGCCGAGGCCACCGGTCCCGTCCGCAACGTCCGCGGTCACGACGCCGGCATCGAGGCCGCGCTCACCGACAAGGTCACCGCCGAGCGCGACGAGGAGCTGCGGGTCTACCTCTCCGAGGCACGCCTGGTGAAGGACGCCTTCGAGATCGCCGAGCTGACGAAGGCCTGCGACATCACCGCGCGCGGCTTCGAGGACGTCGTGAAGGTCCTCGACAAGGCCGAGGCCACCAGCGAGCGCTACATCGAGGGAACGTTCTTCCTGCGTGCCCGCATCGAGGGCAACGACATCGGGTACGGCTCGATCTGCGCCGCCGGCCCGCACGCGACCACCCTGCACTGGGTGCGCAACGACGGCGCCGTCCGCTCGGGCGAGCTGCTGCTGCTGGACGCCGGGGTGGAGACCAACGACCTCTACACGGCCGACGTGACCCGCACCCTTCCCATCAGCGGCACCTTCACACCGCTCCAGCGCAAGATCTACGACGCGGTGTACGAGGCGCAGGAGGCGGGTATCGCCGCGGTCAGGCCCGGCGCCGACTTCCGCGACTTCCACGACGCCGCGCAGCGGGTGCTCACCGAAAAGCTCGTCGAGTGGGGCCTGCTCGGCGACCTGTCGGTGGACAAGGTCCTGGAGCTCGGCCTCCAGCGCCGCTGGACCCTGCACGGCACCGGCCACATGCTCGGCATGGACGTCCACGACTGCGCCGCCGCGCGCACCGAGGCGTATGTGAACGGGAAGCTGGAGCCGGGCGTCTGCCTCACCGTCGAGCCCGGTCTCTACTTCCAGGCCGACGACCTGACCGTGCCCGAGGAATACCGCGGCATCGGCGTCCGGATCGAGGACGACATCCTGGTCACCGAGGACGGCAACCGGAACCTCTCCGACAAGCTGCCCCGGCAGGCCGACGAGGTCGAGGCGTGGATGGCTCGGCTCAAGGGCTGACTCATCACCTGCCGTACGCAGGGGAGGGCGCCCCGCTCAGGACACCATGAGCAGGGCGCCCTCGCGCCATTTCAGGATCTTGTCGAAGCTCACCACCGCGCCGGCGCACCCCGGGCGGTTGCCGAAGTGGACATGGTCGGCGAGCTGTTCGATCAGGCACAGACCCCGTCCCTCCTCGGCGGTGACGGGCGGGTACGACGCGTACTGCGGATCCGGCAGCCCGCTTCCGGGCTCCCGCTTCGGTGTGTGCGGTCCGCCCCGGGTGGGAAAACCGGGCCCCGAATCGGCGACTTCGATGCGGCACTTCTCGCCGTCCAGATACGCGGTGACCCGGTACTGGCCACTGGCCGTGGCCGACGGCTCCTCCCAGGCGTCCCGGGCCTTCCCGGTGGCGCCGGAGGTTCCGGCGTGCTCCCCGCCGTGCTCGACCGCGTTCGCACAGGCTTCGCTGAGCGCGAGAGACAGGTCGAAGGAGATGTCCGGGTCCACGCCCGCGGATTCCATCGTGCCGAGCAGGAACCGACGGGCGAGTGGGACGCTCGCAGCTTCGCGCCGCAAATGCAGTGACCACCAGATGCTCATGCTCCGGCCTCCTGGCTGCGGCTAGACATACCGATACGTATTGCCGCACCGGGGCGGTCGTAAGCACGCGCGTGCTCTGATGCCGCTCATTCGGCGGATAGCCGGATGTGCCACACCGGTGTATTCGCACCCCACCCGCCCGTTCCGCCCCGTCCAGGCCGGCCGCAATCCGGCCGAACGGCCCTGCTCACGCCCAATCCGCCCGGAAGGCGACCTTCCGGACCTGCCGTACGGGGGCGGGGGGCCGGGTGGGATGATGGGCCCGCCATGTCTGTGTCTGTGGGACGCGCCGGAGCCGGTCTGCGGCTACTGAGGGCCGCGGTGTTCGCCGCGGTCTGCGTCGCGTTGTCCGCGGCCGGGCATGCGCTGGCAGCCTGCGCGACCGTTCCCTGGTGGACCCTGCTCGCCGCGTTCCTCGGCGTGCTCGCAGTGGCCGTCCCCCTCGCGGGTCGCGAACGCTCCCTCCCCTCCATCACCGCGGCCCTGGCCGGCGGGCAGCTCGCCCTGCACACCCTGTTCGGGATGGGCACCCACGCCACGGCCTCCGGGACGGCGGGCGGCGAGGACGCGCTGATCCGGTTCGCGGCGAGCCTCGTCTGCGGGGCCGGACCCCACCGGCTGAACGCCGCCGAGGCGCGGCACATCGTCGGCACCGCGGGGATCGACCCGGCGACGGTGACCATCCAGGCGCACCAGCACCTGGCCGCGGCCCCCTCCGGCGGCATGGGGCCCACCGGCCCGGCCGGTCTCTCCGACACGCTGCCCAGCCTGCCCATGCTGCTCGGGCACCTGCTGGCCGCCCTGGCCACCGGCTGGCTGCTGCGGCGGGGCGAGGTCGCCCTGTTCCGCCTCGCCCGGCTGTCGGCCCACGGCGCCCAGCAGGTCGCGGCCGGGGCCAGGCTCAGGGCGCTGCGGGACGCGTTCCGTCTCGTCGCCGCCCTCCACGCGGGCCTGGCCGGCGAGTCGGCGACCGGGCCGCGCACGCCTCGTACGGCCGTGGACGCACCGCGTCCGGCCACCGGCGATCCGTTGCAGCACATGGTGATCAGGCGCGGACCGCCCTCCGCACTCGTTCTCGCAGCCTGACGCGACACCCTCCACGCGATGCGTACCGGCCCCATGCTCCGCACCCCTCGGTGCGGGGTACGGACCGGGCACGCGTCCCACCCGTACGGAGGTGTGCCGCGATGCCGGTGCGCATCCGCGCGCCGGAGCGCCTTCCCTTCGTGCCTCTGTGGAGTGATCCCTGTCATGAACGTTTCCCGCATCGCCCTCGCCGGCGGCGTCGCCGCGTCCACCGTGCTGCTGCTCGCCGGTACGGCCTCCGCCCACGTCAGCGTCCAGCCGCAGGGCGAGGCCGCCAAGGGCGGCTACGCCGTCATCAACTTCAAGGTCCCCAACGAGCGTGACAACGCCTCGACGACCAAGCTCGAGGTCAGCTTCCCGACCGACCACCCGCTGGCGTCCGTCATGCCGCAGCCGGTGCCCGGCTGGGACATCGAGGTGACGACGAGCAAGCTGGCCAAGCCGCTGGAGATGCACGGCAAGACGATCAACGAGGCCGTCTCCAAGGTCACCTGGACCGGCGGAAAGATCGAGCCCGGCCGCTTCCAGCAGTTCCCGCTCTCCGTCGGCCAGCTCCCCGAGGACGCCGACCAGCTGGTGTTCAAGGCCATCCAGACGTACTCCGACAAGGAGGTCGTCCGCTGGATCGAGGAGCCGAAGGAAGGCGCCGACGAGCCGGAGAGCCCCGCTCCCGTGCTCAAGCTGACGGCCCCGGCCGGTGACGCGCACGGTGCCACCGCCGCGGCCGGTTCGGACTCCTCGAAGTCGTCCGGCTCCTCGGACTCCGCCGGGAAGAACGGGGAGACCACCGCCGCTTCGTCGTCCTCCCAGGACAACACCGCCCGGGTGCTCGGCATCGTCGGCATCGTCATCGGTGTGGCCGGCGTGGCCTTCGGTGTCCTGGCCGGGCGCCGCCGTACGACCTGACCGGCCCCAGGGGGCCAGGACCCTCCTGGCCCCATCTGCTCCACCGACCCACCAGGAAACAGTGCTCCATGGTTAAGAAGATCGTGCCGGCCGCGGCGCTCGTCGTCGCGGCCGCGCTCACCCTGTCCGCCTGCGGCGGCAGTGACAACGACGGCAAGAAACCCGTCGCCGACGTGTCGATGGAGGCGAAGACGCAGGCCGCGACGGTGCTCGACCAGCCGTTCACCAAGCCGGACCTCGTCCTGACCGACACGCACGGCAAGAAGTACGACCTGCGCAAGGAGACCAAGGGCAAGCCGACGCTCATCTACTTCGGCTACACCAACTGCCCCGACGTCTGCCCGCTCATCATGAGCAACATCGCCATCGCCAAGAAGTCCCTGCCCGCGGCCGACCAGGACAAGCTCCGGGTCGTCTTCGTCACCACCGACCCGGAACGGGACACCCCCGCCTCCCTCGGCAGCTGGCTCAAGGCGCAGGACCCCTCCTTCATCGGTCTCACCGGCGACTTCCCGGCCATCCAGGCCGGCGCCCGGCAGATCGGCATCGGCATCGACGCGCCGAAGAAGGAGAAGGACGGCACGGTCGTCTCGATGCACGGCTCGCAGGTCATCGCGTTCTCCCCGAAGACCGACAAGGGATACGTGCTGTACAGCGAGGACACCACGCCCGACGACTACACCAAGGACCTCCCCAAGATCGTCGAGGGGGAGAACCCGTGAACCACCGCACGGCCCTCGCCGGTGTCCTGGCCCTGACCACGGGCCTGACCCTGGCGGGGTGTTCGTCCTCCGCCGACAGACCGGAGCTGAAGGTCGTCGGCGGGTTCATGCCGCAGCCCGTCAACGACATGGCGGCCGGCTTCCTCATCGTGCAGAACCACGGCACCGGGGACGACCGCCTCACCTCGGTCACCAGCCCGCTGTCGGACGACGTCACCATCCACGAGACGAAGAACCAGGTCATGCGCAAGGTGACGTCCTTCGACGTGCCCGCGGGCGGGGAGCTGGATCTCGAACGCGGTGGCAACCACATCATGTTCATGAAGCTCAAGCAGCAGCCCAAGCAGGGCCAGAAGGTGTCCGTGGAACTGCACTTCGAGAAGGCCGGCGCGATCGAGGTCGACCTTCCCGTGAAGGAGACCACCCACAACCCGAAGAAGCAGTGAGGGACTGACACGCCATGACAGCCACCGCCCCGCCCTTCGGGCCGTCCCCGTCCGCCCCGCGACGGCCGCTCGCCGCGGCCGGACTCCTCACCGCGCTGCTCGGCGCGGTATTCGGTCTGCTGCTGGCCGTCGCGGCCCCCGCGTCGGCCCACGCCGCACTCACCGGGAGCGATCCGCAGGACGGGGCGGTGGTCGCCACGGCACCCGAGGAGGTCACCCTCACCTTCTCCGAGCAGGTCGCCCTCGGCGCGGACTCCATCCGCGTCCTGGACCCGTCGGGCAAGCGCGCCGACACGAAGGCCGCCCCGCGCGATCTGCACAGCGGCGCCACCGTGAAGTACGGCGTCGCCCTGCGCGACGGCCTGCCCGACGGCACGTACACCGTGGCCTGGCAGGCGGTCTCCGCCGACAGTCACCCGGTCTCCGGCGCCTTCACCTTCTCCATCGGGGCACCCTCCGAAACCACCGTCGCCCTCCCCCGCGACGAGGCCGGAGGCGGTCTCGTCGGCACGCTCTATGACATCGCGCGCTACGCCGCGTACGCCGGGTTCATCGTGCTCGCGGGCGGCGCCGCATTCGTCCTGGCCTGCTGGCAGCGCGGTGCGGGCGCGCGTCCGCTGCAGCGGCTGGTCGTACACGGCTGGATGACGTTCACCGCGGCGACGCTCGCGATGCTGCTCCTGCGCAGCTCGTACACCGGTTCCGGCAAGCTCGGGGACGTCCTCGACCTCGACGGCCTGAAGGCGGTCCTCGACACCAAGCCCGGGGCCGCGCTGGTCTCCCGGCTCCTGCTGCTCGGCGCGAGCGCGCTGTTCGTCGCGGTGCTGTTCGGCGCGTACGCCAAGCGCGAGGACCCGCGCGAGAAGAAGGACCTCACCTTCGGCCTCGCCATCGGCGGCGCGGTGATCGCCGCCGGTCTCGCCGGCACCTGGGCGCTGGCCGAGCACGCCTCGACCGGCATCCAGCCCGGCATCGCCATGCCCGTCGACGTGCTCCACCTGCTGGCCGTAGCCGCCTGGCTCGGCGGGCTGGTGGCGCTGCTGACCGCGCTGTACCGCACGCCCGACCTGACCGCGGCAGCCGTACGCCGCTTCTCCACGATCGCCTTCGTCAGCGTGGTCGTCCTCGTGGCGACCGGGGTCTACCAGTCGTGGCGGCAGGTCGGCACCTGGTCGGCGCTGACCGGAACGGGTTATGGACAGCTGCTGCTCGTCAAGGTGGGACTCGTCGCCGTCCTGGTGGGGATCGCGTCCGTGTCGCGCCGGTGGACGGGTCGGCTCGCGGTGGGCAGCGGGGTGGACGCCGGTGCCACGGAGGAGGACGTGGTCGAGCCGGTCACGGCCCAACGGACAGAAGCGGAGGCTGCGGAGGATCCCGTGCGGGCCGCCCAGCTCGCCCGGCAGCGGGCCGCCGTGGCCACCGCCGAGAAGAAGCGGATACGCGACGCCGACCCGGGCCGGTCGGGGCTGCGCCGCTCCGTGCTGGCCGAGGTCGGCGTCGCGGTGGCCCTGCTGGCGGTGACCACCGTCCTCACGTCGACCGAGCCGGGCCGTACGCAGGAGGAGGCGGCGCGCTCGTCGGCGGCGGCCGCGCCCGTGGAGAGCGGTCCCGTCACCCTCGCCCTGCCCTTCGACACGGGCGGCGAGAACGGCAAGGGCACGGTACGGATGGACATCGACCCGGCCCGTACCGGCGCCAACGTGATCCACCTGTGGATCGAGGGCCCCGGCAGGAAGCCCATGGACGTCCCCGAGGTGAAGCTCGCCTTCACCCTGGAGTCCAAGGACATCGGCCCGCTCCCGGCCGTCCCGGTCCGGCTGACCGAGGGGCACTGGACGGCCACGGGCCTCCAGCTCCCGATCGCCGGCGACTGGCACGTCGCGGTGACGGTGCGGACCTCGGACATCGACCAGACGACGGTCACCAAGAACGTGAAGATCGGCTGAGCAGGACCGTGAGCGGAAACAGCACAGGCAGCAAGGGCAGCGACGACAGCGGGACCGGTGCCCTCACCCGGCGACGGTTGCTCGGCACCGCCGGCGCCGCCGGCACGGCCGGACTGGTGCTCGGAGCGGTCGGCGGCGCCACCGGCTATGCCGCGACCCGTGAAGAGGCACCGACCTCACTGTCCACGGTCGGCTCCACCGAGGTGATGTTTCACGGGAAACATCAACCGGGGATCACCACTCCGCTTCAGGCGTGCGGCCATCTGGTCGCCTTCGACCTCGCCGCCGGCGCCGGGCGCAAGCAGGCCGCGGCCCTGATGCGCCGGTGGTCCGCGGTGGCCCAGCGGCTGATGGCCGGCGAACCCGTCGACGGCGCGGCGGACGGGCCCGGACACGACACCGGTGTCGCCCTGGACGCCGGCCCGTCCTCGCTGACCGTCACCTTCGGCTTCGGCGCCACCTTCTTCGAACGCACGGGCCTCACCGCGCGCCGCCCGCCGGGGCTCGACCCTCTGCCGCCGTTCTCCTCCGACCACCTCGACGCCGACCGGTCCAACGGTGACCTGTGGGTCCAGATCGGCGCCGACGACGCGCTCGTCGCCTTCCACGCGCTGCGGGCCGTACAGAAGGAGGCCGCTTCGACGGCCACCGTGCGCTGGCAGATGAACGGCTTCAACCGCACCCCCGGTGCCACCGCGAAGCCGATGACGGCCCGTAACCTGATGGGCCAGATCGACGGCACCGGCAACCCGAAGCCCACCGACAGCGACTTCGACAAGCGCGTGTTCGTCCCCGGTGGCCAGGACGCGGCGTACGACTGGCTCGCGGGCGGCTCCTACGCGGTGGTCCGGCGGATCAGGATGCTGCTCGACGACTGGGAGAAGCTGTCGGTGGAGCGCCAGGAACGGGTCATCGGCCGGCGCAAGGCGGACGGCGCCCCGCTCAGCGGCGGCACCGAGACCACCGCGATGGACCTCGACAGGGCGGGCCCGGACGGCAAGCCGCTGATCCCGGCCAACGCGCACGCCCGGATCTCCTCCCCCGAGCGCAACAGCGGTGCGGCGATGCTGCGCCGGCCGTTCTCGTACCACGACGGGATCGCCTCGGACGGCACCCCGGACGCCGGGCTGCTGTTCATCTGCTGGCAGGCCGACCCGCTGCGCGGATTCGTCCCGGTGCAGCGCAAGCTCGACCGGGGGGACGCGCTCTCGCCCTTCCTGCGCCACGAGGCGAGCGGGCTGTTCGCGGTACCGGGCGGTGCGTCGGCCGGGGAGTACGTGGGCCAGCGGCTCCTGGAGTCCTGAACGGTCCTGCGCAGTCGTGCACCACCGGGGCTCAACAGTCCGGGGCCCCGGGGTGCTCACCGCGCATTAGGGTGACGGTATGTCCGCCACGCGCTACGTCTATCTCGGCCCCGAGGGCACCTTCACCGAGGTCGCCCTCCGTACGCTCCCGGAAGCCGCCACCCGCGAACTGGTCCCGATGGTCTCCGTACCGGCGGCTCTGGACGCGGTGCGCAGCGGTACGGCCGCCGCGGCACTCGTACCGATCGAGAACTCCGTCGAGGGCGGCATCACCACCACCCTCGACCAGCTGACCAGCGGCGAACCGTTGATGATCTACCGCGAGGTACTGCTCTCCATCACCTTCGCGCTGCTCGTACGGCCCGGCACCAAACTGTCCGACATCAAGACGGTCACCGCTCACCCGGCCGCACAGCCGCAGGTGCGCAACTGGATGGCCGCTCACCTCCCCCAGGCGGTCTGGGAGTCGGCGGCGTCCAACGCGGACGGCGCGCGGCTCGTGCAGGAGGGCCGGTACGACGCGGCCTTCGCAGGGGAGTTCGCGGCGGCGAGGTACGGGCTCGAACCGCTGGTGACCGAGATCCACGACGCGGAGAACGCGCAGACCCGCTTCGTGCTGGTGGGGCGGCCGGCCCGGCCCGCGGCGCCGACCGGTGCGGACAAGACCTCCGTGGTCATCTGGCTGGGCGACGACCGGCCCGGTGCCCTGCTGGAGCTGCTCCAGGAGTTCGCGGTGCGCGGGGTCAACCTGATGCTGATCCAGTCGCGGCCGACCGGAGCGGGCATCGGCAACTACTGTTTCGCGGTGGACGCCGAAGGCCACATCTCCGACCGCCGGGTCGGCGAGGCGTTGATGGGGCTCAAGCGCATCTGCCCGAATGTCCGGTTCCTCGGCTCCTACCCGCGGGCCGGTGTGACGCCGTCCGATGTGCGCCCCCTGCGCGCGGGCACGTCCGACGCCGACTTCACCGAAGCCTCCGACTGGCTGGCACGCAACCAGGACGGGCGCGCCTGACAGCACCCCGACGCCCGGCCGTCCGGAGTCGGCGGCCGAGCGCCGTCGCTTGCCCTCATGGCCGGTGGGATCAGCGGATTGTCCTCGCCGAAAAGTTATCCACAGGCATGGGCCGGCACCTGGGGACAAGTCGACACCGCAATCCGACATGGTCGACAAATCAACGCAGCACCCCCAGACCCGTCCACAGAGCTTCAGGTCGCCCGCTGTCAGCCCAATTCCATTGATCAACCCTTTAGAGCTAGCAATTCCCACCCGAACGAGCGTGTGAAGTGGGTTTGAACTCTGAATCCACGCGCTTTCCGCAGCCTGTCGCAATGACCCCCTCCGCATCCACAGACTTCCCCCACAGCCTGTGGATAACTTTCCCGAACCGCCCACCCCTGTGGACAAGTGGCGACCAACTGCCCAGCCCCGCAAGGGTGGTGCGTCAAGAAACCGCACCCTTTCTGCCCCCTTCAGGGGAATAGGGCGCCTTTTCCCCGACGCGCGGCCGGACCCGCCTCCCGACCCTCTCCAGAATGCCAAATACTGCCAATTCGGGCAAAACCCCACGCTTGTCCCTATCGGTTCAAGTGGGGGAAGCCCACACCGGTAGCCTGGAGCAGTGATTGACCTTCGCCTGATTCGTGAGGACCCCGACCGTGTTCGCGCCTCCCAGCGCAACCGGGGAGAGGACGTCGCACTCGTCGATGCCCTGCTCTCCGCCGATGAACGGCGCAGGTCGTCCGGGGTCGCATTCGACGAGCTCCGTTCCGAGCAGAAATCGCTCGGCAAACTCATCCCCAAGGCTTCTCCCGAGGAGCGCGCCGAACTCCTGAAGCGCGCCGAGCAGCTCAAGGCCGACGTCAAGGCGGCCGACGCGGCCCAGGACGAGGCCGACACGGAGACCAGGAACCTGCTGCTGCGGCTCGGCAACATCGTCCACCCGGACGTGCCGGTCGGCGGCGAGGAGGACTTCGTCGTCCTGGAGACCCACGGGACGATCCGCGACTTCGGCGCCGAGGGATTCGAGCCCAAGGACCACCTGGAGCTCGGCGAGGCACTGGGCGCGATCGACATGGAGCGCGGCGCCAAGGTGTCCGGCTCGCGCTTCTACTACCTGACGGGTGTGGGCGCTCTGCTGGAGCTCGCGCTCGTCAACGCGGCGATCACCCAGGCCACCGAGGCCGGCTTCACCCCGATGCTGACCCCGACGCTGGTCCGCCCGCGGGCCATGGAGGGCACCGGATTCCTCGGCCAGGCCGCGGAGGACGTGTACCACCTGGACAAGGACGACCAGTACCTGGTCGGCACCTCCGAGGTACCGCTCGCCGCGTACCACATGGACGAGATCATCGACGCGGACAAGCTGCCGCTGCGCTACGCCGGCTACTCGTCCTGCTACCGCCGCGAGGCCGGAACATACGGCAAGGACACCCGCGGCATCTTCCGGGTCCACCAGTTCAGCAAGGTCGAGATGTTCTCGTACGTCGACCCCGCGGACGCGGAGGCCGAGCACCTGCGCCTGCTGGACTGGGAGAAGCAGTGGCTCACCGGCCTGGAACTGCCCTTCCAGGTCATCGATGTCGCCAGCGGCGACCTGGGGGCCTCGGCCACCAGGAAGTACGACTGCGAGGCGTGGATCCCGACCCAGGGCAAGTACCGCGAGCTCACTTCCGCGTCCAACTGCGGTGAGTTCCAGGCGCGCAGGCTCTCGGTCCGGATGCGTGACAACCGCGACGGCAAGAAGGTCATGCAGCCCCTGGCCACGCTGAACGGCACGCTCTGCGCCGTCCCGCGCACCATCGTGGCGATCCTGGAGAACCACCAGCTGGCCGACGGTTCGGTGCGGGTGCCCGAGGTGCTCCGCCCCTACCTGGGCGGGCGCGAGCTCCTGGAACCGGTCGCCAAGTGACCTTTCCCTACAAGCTCGTCGCCACCGACCTCGACGGCACCCTGCTGCGCGACGACGAGACCGTCTCCGCACGGACGCGCGAGGCCCTGACCGCCGCCGCGGCAGCCGGCGCGGCGCACATCGTCGTCACCGGCCGCGCCGTGCCGTGGACCCGGCACATCCTGGACGACCTCGGCTACGACGGCCTGGCCGTCTGCGCGCAGGGCGCGCAGGTCTACCACGCGGGT
Source organism: Streptomyces sp. NPDC019224 (assembly GCF_040632605.1). Classification (NCBI taxonomy): domain Bacteria; kingdom Bacillati; phylum Actinomycetota; class Actinomycetes; order Kitasatosporales; family Streptomycetaceae; genus Streptomyces; species Streptomyces sp. NPDC019224. The sequence goes on from NZ_JBEYCF010000020.1 coordinate 58,314, forward strand.
GAGCGCAGACTGCTGACGTCGCTCACCCTGGACCGGCAGCTCGCCGGGCTCGCCCTGTCCAAGGTCGAGGCCGAGGTCGGTCCGCTGGCGCTGGCCGCGAGCCGTGACGGGCTCGACGGCGAGGTGCTGGTCGGGCCGGGCTACCGCGTGCAGGAGGGGCCGCGTCCGGCCGTCTTCGTCCAGGACCCGGCCGAGATGTGGGCCGCTCCGCTGAACAAGGTCTACATACAGCATCCGGAGCTGGACGACGACGCGCTGGCCAAGGCCGCGCGGGCGGCGGTCGGGAATCTGGTGGATGTGGTCATGGCGGGCCCGGGGGTCGTGGAGATCCTTCCGCTGGGACTGAGCAAGGCCACCGGCCTCTCGCTGGCGGCACGCCGGCTGGGCGTGAAGGCGGCGGACACGATCGCCTTCGGTGACATGCCCAACGACATCCCGATGTTCGCCTGGGCCCGGCACGGGGTGGCCATGGCCAACGCCCACGACGACCTGAAGGCCGTCGCTCAGGAGACGACCACGTCGAACGAGGACGACGGCATCGCGGTGGTACTGGAGCGGCTGCTCCGGGAGTCGTGATCCACCGCTCTCCTCGCGCGGCTCAGGGACCGGGGCGCCGCCTCGGTCCCTGAGCCTTTCTCCACGCCTCCCGGGATCGGATCAGCGCTGGTTGCGGCGGTTCGGCTCCTTCGGATCGCGCGCGAGAGCGTCCATGCGGTCGTCGAGCCGGCCGATGTCCTCGGAGACCCCGCTCAGCCGCACGCTCATGGCGCCGACGACCTGGTGGGTGGCCTCCAGCCTGCGGTCGAGGCTGTCGAGCCGGTGCGACATCCGGTTGAGGACCGGGCCGAGCTCCTGGAGCGCGGTGCCCACACCGGCCAGGTGGCTCTCGACCCGGGTGACACGGTGTTCGAGCGACGCGTACCCGGCGCGCAGGTCCTGTTCGGCGTCGAGCAGATACGTACGTACGCACCGCGCGACGTCGCTGTCGCGAAGAAGCATGGCGACGTTGAGCACGGTCCGCCGGGTGAAGAGACGGAGCTGAGTGACTGCCTGTGGATAACTTTCGGCGCCTTCACCGCCCCATAGGGACACCATGTCCCTATGGAAGACCTCCAGTTCAGAGCCTCGAAGCGTTCTGAGTCCGTTCTCCTCCAGCTCGGCTCGATGGCGCTGGGTCACCTTTTTGACGACCTCTGTGGATACTTCGAAGTAACGAGCCACGTCCTCTGTGCGAAGGTGAATCCCGTCTGGGAGCATGACAAGGCATTTCACCTTGTCCAGGGCGTCGACGCGCCCCATCTGTTCGACGCGCAGCGCGCGTGATTCGAGCAAAGCGACTTCCGTCGGCATGAGCTGTCTTCCGTTCGTGAAAGCTACGGGGGAATGGACAGCCCTCTCCCCGGGCCTCAGGGGCGGAGGACGCTCACGGTTGCCACTCACTCACGGAACCGACCGGCGGGTGCTCCCTCGCCGTATCGGCCATCTGTACTTTCACGAACGCTACGACGCCACGGATTCCAGTTGCCTCCACGCACCGTGAACAACGCACCGATAACCGTACAGTTACGCGGAGGACTGTCCGGCATGTGAAAGTCCCCGGCCGATCGGCCGGGGACTTTCACATGCCGGAAGGGCAGGCGCTCACTCCTCGCCGGCGAGCTTCAGCGTGCGCAGCTTCTGCCCCGCGTACCAGGTCGCCGCCACGGTGACCACGGCCAGCAGGACCGTGGCGAGCGGCAGCCCCACGTCCGAGGTGATCGTGCCGTTGCCGCCGGTCTTCTCCGCCAGCGCGAGCGACCACTGCTGCACGCTGAGCGTGCGCGCGCCCGGCACCAGGCTGCCGAACAGGGCCTCCCACACCAGCGCGTAGACGAGGCCCAGCACCACCGCGTGCCGGCTGACCGTGCCCAGCAGCAGGAACAGCGCGCTGTAGGCGATGGAGGCGACCAGGGCGGCGATCGTGTAGGCCACCGCGATCTGCTGGCCGTTGCCGTTGAGGATCAGACCGGCGACCAGCGTCGGCACCGCCGAGAAGACCATGGTCACCGCGATCGCGACGATCAGCTTGGTGAAGATGATCGTCGGCCGGCTCACCGGCTTGGCCAGCAGGTAGACGATCGAGCCGTCGTCGATCTCCGGTCCGATGGCACCCGTACCGGCGATCACACCGATCAGGGGCACCATGGTGGCGATGGCGAATCCGCCCAGCACGTCCGAGGCCACCTGGTCGTCGGCCCCCGCGAACATCCGTACCGCCACCGCGATGACGATCAGCAGCGCGGGCAGGACGAAGAGGATGGCGGCGCGGCGCCGGCCGAGCAGCGCCCGGTAGGTGAGCCGGGCGACTGTGGGGTCGTACATGACGTCACAGCTCCTTGTCGGCCTCAGGCCGCTACGAGATAGGAAAAGACCGATTCGAGGGACTCGTCGGACGGTGAAACGGTCAGCAGACGGATGCCCCGCTCGCGTGCGACCTTGGGCAACAGCGTGGTGAAGCGGCCGAAATCGACCGCCTGGATACGCAGGGCGTTCTCGCTCAGATCCACTTCGATTCCGGCTGTGGACGGGTCGGCGATGAGCGCGGCGGCCAGGGCCCGGTCGTCACTGGACCGTACGAGATAGCGGTGCGGACGGTCCGTCATCAGCCGGCGGATGCGGCGGAAGTCACCGGACGCCGCGTGCCGGCCCGCGACGATCACCTCGATGTGCGAGGCGAGCTGTTCGACCTCTTCGAGGATGTGCGAGGAGAAGAGGACCGTCCGGCCCTCCGCGCCCATCCGGCGCAGCAGGTCCATCAACTGCATCCGCTGGCGCGGGTCCATCCCGTTGAACGGCTCGTCGAGCAGCAGCACGGAGGGGTTGTGGACCAGCGCGGACGCCATCTTCACGCGCTGGCGCATGCCCTTGCTGTACGTCGCGATCTTGCGGTCCTGCGCGTACTCCATCTCGACCGTGGCCAGTGCCGCGGCCGCCTCGGCGTCGCCCAGCCCGTGCAGTTCGGCGTTGGCCACCACGAATTCGCGGCCGGTCAGGAAGTCGTACATCCCCTCCCGCTCCGGCACGATGCCGATCTCCCGGTACACCGTCTCGTTGCGCCAGATCGGCTTCCCGTCGAGCGTGACCGTGCCCGTGGAGGGGGCGAGGAACCCGGCCATCATGTTGATCAGCGTCGACTTGCCGGCGCCGTTGGGGCCGAGCAGACCCGTGACACCGGGCCCCACGGTCATGCTGACGTCGTTGACGGCGACCACATTGCCGAACCAGCGGGAGGTGTGGTCGATCTCGATGGTGGTCACAGCCCGACCCTCCGGTAGCGGCGCATCAGCACGGCGTACGAGCCGGCGACGAGCGCGAGAACAACGAGCAGGTAGACGACGCCGGCGCCGGCGCCCGGACCGTTCCCGCCGGGGAAGGCCGAGGACGCCCCGAGGAACGCGGTCTGCACCCCGTCGACCAGCGTGATCGGGGAGAACAGCCCCAGCCACGGCACCGCACCCTCGGAGCCGGTGTTCCAGGCGATGCCCTGGATGGTCGAGACCGCCCCGTACGTGATGGTCAGCAGCGCGATGACGGCCGCGACGCCGAAGCCGCGGCGCGGCGTCAGCGCGGCCATCACGAGACCGAGACCGGCGAAGAGCACGGAGAGCAGCAGCACGGAAACCATCCCCTGGGCGAACCACTCGGTCTGGTCCCCGAAGTCGAACTTCCCCAGCAGCGCCCCGATGTAGAGGATCACGACCGGCGCACCCGTGAGCACGAAGACCGCGGAGGCCATGGCGGCGAACTTGGCGAGGACGTAGTCGCCGTGCTCGATCGGCCGCGAGAAGTACAGCGGGACGGTCTTGAACCGCAGGTCCCTGGAGACCGCCTGCGGTGCCTGCGCGGCGATGAACAGGCCGATGACGGCCTGCAGGTAGATCGCGAACGACGTGTACTTGATCGGAAGTTTCGTCGTCCCCGGGGTGGCAATGGCGACGGCCACGATGATCGCCGCCACCAGGCACATCACGCCGAACAGCAGCATGGGCAGCACCTTGGACTTGGCCGACCGGCCCAGGCCGAAGGAGCCGCGCAGGGTCTGCGAGTACAACGAGCGGCGGGCGTAGGCGCGCCCGAGCCGCGGGCCGTCGTAGGCGCGGTAGCCGATGTTGTGGATCCGGGAGGTCTCGCTCCCGGCCGCGGCGCCGGTCTCAGTGCTCATCGCGTCCGCTCCCCTTCTCCAGTACGGGTCCGGCCGGCACGGCCGCGGGCCGCGCCTCGTCGCTGCGGAACACCTCGGCGATGTGGTGGCGGCGCTGTTCCATCCGTACGAGGCCGAGTCCGAGCTCCGCGACGCTGTCGCGCACGAGGTCGTACGTCTCCTCGCCGGTCGCCTCGATCAGCAGGATGTGGCCGGCGCCGGGCAGTCCCTGTGCGTCCAGCCCGATGAGTTCGACGCCCGCCCCGGTGAGGGAACGGCGCAGGGCGTCCGTGCCGTCCGGGTGGGCGTCGCTGTCGGTGACCTCGACCGCGAGGGTCGCGGTGGTCTGGGTGAAGTCACTGGTGGAGCTGGACCGCAGCAGCTTTCCGCCGTCGATGACGACGACGTGGTCGCAGGTGCGTTCCAGCTCGCCGAGCAGGTGCGAGGTGACCAGGACCGAGATGCCGAAGTCGGTGTGGATCCGGCGGATCAGGCCGAGCATCTCGTCGCGCCCGACCGGGTCGAGCCCGTTGGTCGGCTCGTCGAGCAGGACCAGCTGCGGGTCGTGCACCAGCGCCTGGGCCAGCTTCACCCGCTGCTTCATGCCCGTCGAGTAGCCACCGATCGGGCGGTAGCGCTCCTCGTACAGGCCGACGTGGCGCAGGGTGTCAGCGGTGCGTTCGCGGGCGGCGGTCGGCGGCAGCCCGGACATGCGCGCCATGTGGACGACGAACTCGGTGGCCGAGACGTCGGGCGGCAGGCAGTCGTGCTCCGGCATGTAGCCGACCCGCTCGCGGATGGCGGCCCCGCTGGTCGAGACGTCGAGGCCGAGCACCGCGGCCCGGCCCTCGGTCGCGGGGGACAGACCCAGCAGGATCTTGATCAACGTGGACTTGCCGGCTCCGTTGGCACCCACCAGCCCGGTCACACCCGGGCCGATGTCCAAGGAGAGCCGGTCAAGTGCGGTCACCCGGGGGAACCGTTTGCTCAGGCCTTCGGCAGCAATGACATTCACAGGTCCGACGGTAGTGGCGCGGGCCGCAGCAGTCGTCAGACCTGACGGCTGGATCGGCGTCAGACTCGAGTTGTAGGGAACCCGTAAGGGGACCTCACGAAGGACTACCCGAAAGCCCCCGGCGAAAGCCGCCGGCGAAAGCCGCCGCGGCCTGCACAGAGGGTTGTCCACAGGCCGCACACCCCACTTGACGCGACCCGCCGGGCGTTGTCAGATTCATCAGCGTCACGTTACGGGCACGTACCGCACACGGCAGGGAACGGACGGTGGCATGGCGTCACGAGGGAAGAACGAACGGCCGTCGGGCACGGGGGAGTCCGGAAGGAGCGGCGGCGCGCGGCTGCGCGAGCTGCCGGGGGCGCGCGAGCGCCGGGTGGCCACGGGCGGCATCGAGCTGTGCGTGGTCGAGCTGGGGGAAGCGGAGCGGCCGACGATCGTTCTCGTGCACGGCTATCCGGACAGCAAGGAGGTCTGGACCCAGGTCGCCGTGCGGCTCGCCGAGGAGTGGCACGTCGTGCTGTACGACGTACGCGGCCACGGCGCTTCGACGGCTCCCAAGCCCCTGCGCGGCGGCTTTACGCTGGAGAAGCTGACCGACGACTTCCTGGCCGTGGCCGACGCGGTGAGCCCGGACCGCCCGGTGCATGTCGTCGGGCACGATTGGGGATCGGTCCAGTGCTGGGAGTTCGCCACGGTCGGTCGTACGGAGGGCCGCATCGCGTCCTTCACCTCTATGTCCGGCCCGTCCCTGGACCATTTCGGCCACTGGATCAAGCGCCGGGTGAACCGTCCCACCCCTCGCCGGGTCGGCCAGCTCATCGGCCAGGGCGCCAAGTCCTGGTACGTGTATCTGCTGCACACCCCGGTCCTGCCGGAGCTGGCCTGGCGCGGACCGCTCGGCAAGCGGTGGCCGGGCATCCTGGAGCGGCTGGAGAAGGTGCCTCCGGGCGACTACCCGACGTCCTCGCTGCCCGACGACGCGGCGCACGGGGCCTGGCTCTACCGGGACAACGTGCGCAGCCGGCTGCGCAGGCCGCGCACCGACGCGTACGCGCACGTGCCGGTGCAGCTGATCACGCCGACCGGGGACGTGTTCCTCTCGGAGCAGCTCCACGACGAACTCGACACCTGGGTTCCGCAGTTGACCCGCCGGTCGCTGACGGCCAAGCACTGGGTGCCGCGCACCCGGCCCGACCGGCTGGCCTGCTGGATCGGTGAGTTCGCGGCGGCCACCGAGGCGGCCCGCGAGACAGGTGTTCCGGTGGAGGCCCGCCCGACGGGGCCCTACGCGGAGCGGTTCGGCGGCCGGCTCGTGCTGGTGACGGGCGCCGCGGGCGGGATAGGGCGCGCCACGGCGCTGGCCTTCGCGGAGGCGGGCGCCCGGGTGGTGGCCGTCGACCGGGACGCCGAAGGCGCCGAGCGGACCGCGGAGTCGGCCCGGCTGGCCGGGGCGCCCGAGGCCTGGGGCGAGGCGGTGGACGTGAGCGACGAGCAGGCCATGGAGAAGCTCGCCGCCCGGGTGGCCGCTGAGTACGGCGTCGTGGACGTGCTGGTCAACAACGCGGGCATCGGCATGTCCGGCCCGTTCCTGGAGACCACTTCCGAGGACTGGAGGAACGTCCTCGACGTGAACCTGTGGGGGGTCATCCACGGCTGCCGCCTCTTCGGCCGGCAGATGGCGGAGCGCGGAGAGGGGGGCCACATCGTCAACACCGCTTCCGCGGCCGCCTTCCAGCCGTCCCGCGCCCTGCCCGCGTACAGCACGTCGAAGGCCGCCGTGCTGATGCTCAGCGAGTGCCTGCGCGCCGAGCTCGCCGAGAAGTCGATCGGGGTCAGCGCGATCTGCCCCGGGATCGTCAACACCGGCATCACGTCCACCGCACGGTTCGTGGGGACGGACGCGGCGGAGGAGCAGCGGCTGCGCAAGCGGACCGGAAAGCTCTACGGCGCCCGGAACTACCCGCCGGAGAAGGTCGCGGCCGCGGTTCTCCGGGCGGTCGTGCGCAACCAGGCCGTCGTACCGGTGACGCCGGAGGCCCGCACCCTGCGTTTCCTGTCACGCGTCGGCCCCGGCGTGCGGCGGGGCATCGCCCGGCTGAAACCGCCGCTGTGAGCCGGGGGGTCCGGGGGCGGCGGGAGTGGGTTCCTGCACGGAGGTACCCAACTCGCCGAACATCGAGGGGGAACAACCGACACGCAGGCAGTATTCGGGGCCGTGGAGCTGAGCACTCTCGCACCGGTGCCGGAGCACGAGGGCGAGTTCATCGCGCCGAGCCCCCAGGAATCGCCGGCGGCAGCCGAGTTGTACGCGGCAGACGGGCCGCTGTACGCAATCGCCGCTCAGCAGGGGGAAGTTCGAGACCAGGTAGAACAGATCTCTTCCCGTTCACCGGAGTTCCTCGCCGAACACGTTTCGCGCGACAGTCCGGCCGCCGGCCGCCCACCGACGCGGCTGCAGCCCTCGCGGCGTCGATGATGCGGCGGCCGCGTCCCCTCGCCCCCACAAGCCCTCACCGCCGAACAGGTCCGCGCCATAAGGTTGTTCGCCATGATCTGTCCGGAGGAGCACCTCGCGGCGGACGGAACGACCGTCACGGGCTCCTCCGGACAGCGCGAAGTCTCCGTTGCACTGCCGCCCTCCCCGATCGAGGCGGTGGAAAAGCCGGTTGGCCGCGAGGGCAGGGCGGGCTTCATCGCGGTCGCAGCACAACGGGAGGTGAAAAAGAGGACGTTGGACGCGCTCGCATCAACCACTCGCAATTGACAATAACTTGGGCAAAAGGCTCATTTCGCAAGCCACTTGTCCACAGAAACGCCAACCAACCTGTGGATAAGTCGAGTTGGCTGTGGATCAAACCTCTGAGCGAGAATCGTTCCGGTGAAGCCCGGCCGAAATGCGGATGCGTCGGGACCGTGTCAGGGGCACGCTGAAGGGATGGATGAAAGACGCACCGTCAAGGTGTCCAAGTACCTCTCCAAGCACCTGCGGCACCAGCCCGAGCGGATCGGGCTCACGCTCGACGCCCAGGGATGGGTGCCGATCGACGAGCTGCTGCAAGCGGCGGCCCGCCATCACTTCCCGATCAGCAGGGCGGAGCTCGACCAGGTGGTCGCCTCCAACGACAAGCAGCGCTTCGCCGTGGCCGGGGGCCGCATCCGGGCGAACCAGGGGCACACCGTGGCCGTGGACCTGGGGCTGCCGCCGGCCGAACCGCCCGCGTACCTCTATCACGGCACGGTCGGCCGGGCCCTGGACGCGATCCGCGCCGAGGGGCTGCGTCCGATGAACCGCACCCATGTGCATCTCTCGCCCGACCGCGAGACCGCCACCCACGTCGGGGCCCGGCGCGGCCGCCCCGTCGTGCTGTCCGTGGACGCGGGCGCGATGCACCGGGCGGGCCACACGTTCCGGGTCAGCGCCAACGGGGTGTGGCTCACGGATGCCGTGCCCGCCGAGTTCCTGCGCCTGCCGGGCTGAAGCGGAGCCCGAGAACGCAGGCCCCCCGGGTCTTCGTCAGCCGGCCAGCTGAGCCGCGCCCCGCGTCGCGATCTCCTCGAACAGCTTCTCGTCCGGCACCGCCGCGTCGAACCCCGGCCCGTCGGCGGGCACCGGTGCATGGATGACGATCTCGGTGAATCCCCGCTCCGCATGCCTGCCCGCGAAGTCCACGAACGCGTCGACGGAGTCGAAGGGCCGGCCCCCGCCCGAGGCGAGGACCGGGTTGAACTCCGGGGTGAACCCGGTGAGCAGGACCTTGTCGAGCTCCGCCACATCCCGGCCGGCCTCCGCACAGGCGCGGCCCAGCCCCTCCATCTGCCGGCCGAGGGCGTCGAGCGACTGCGCGGCGCTGCCCTCCTGGTACAGCTTCGGGCTGCCCGTGGTCACCCACGCCCGGCCGTGGCGCGCGGCGAGCGCCAGGCCACGCGGCCCCGTGGCGGCGACGGCGAAGGGCAGGCGGGGGCGCTGCACGCAGCCGGGCAGGTTCCGCGCCTCGGTGGCCGCGTAGAACTCCCCCTCGTACGACTTTCCGGCCGGCTCGCGCAGCAGGGCGTCGAGCAGGGTGACGAACTCACCGAAGCGGTCGGCACGCTGCCGCGGCGTCCACGGCGCCTCGTCGCTCCTCAGCAAGGTCGTCGCGTCGAAGCCGTCGCCACCCGCGCCGATGCCCAGCGTGAGTCGGCCTGCCGAGATGTCGTCGAGGGTGATCAGCTCCTTGGCCAGGGTGACCGGGTGGCGGAAGTTCGGCGAGGTGACGAGGGTTCCCAAGCGCATACGGTGTGTCACCGTCGCTGCGGCCGTGAGCGTAGGGACCGCGCCGAACCACGGTCCGTCCCGGAAGGCCCGCCAGGACAGGTGGTCGTAGGTGTACGCGGCATGGAACCCGAGGTCCTCGGCCCGCTGCCAGATCTTCTGTCCTTCGGCCCACCGGTGGATGGGGAGGATCACCGTGCTCAGACGCATGGCCTCGACGATACGCGGGCCTCCCGCTGCCACGGCTGTGCCGACGGAGCGGATTCGGGGAGCCGCGTCGACGTCGCTGCGGGACCGCTACCGTGGCGCCACTGGGCCGGCTGAGGCCGGACACCTCCCAACTTCACGCGGAACCGGTTCGCACGAAAGGGCTGAACGTGACTGAGGCTGTGCAGGGCGGACCTCAGGAGACCGCTGAGCCGTCCATGACCGATCTCATCGAGCACAGTGCCGAGTTGAAGGGTGAGCTGGTCGCCTTCGCTCAGAGCGCCCGCTTCGACCGCTGGTTGACGCCCCTCCTGCTGGCGGCGGCCGGGCCTGAGCGGCTGCTGGACGAGGGCGAGGCGATCCGGATCACCGACCACTTCATCCTGCGCCACCGCCTGCCGGACGGCTCGACCGTGGTGGACCGGTTCGTCGCCGGACGGAAGGGCTTGACCCCGTCGGACCGGGAGATGCTGCTCGGCTGGCGCGACCCGGTCGAGGGCATCTTCGAGATCCGGCGCAAGGACGGCGATGCCCTCGTCCTGCTGAACCTGATCGATGACCTGGAGTACCGCACGTACTCGAATGTCGGGCGGGCGGCGTTCCGGGGAGTGTCCAAGGGGGGATTCCTTCACACCAGCCTGGTGCCCGTCCACTCGGCCGGTGGGACGTGGCTGGTGTCCGGGTCGATGTCGTACTACCCCAGGTCCAGTGCCACCGGCATCGCGCAGGCGGCGCTCGAACTGGCCACCAGCCACCCCGAGCTGGTCTTCCGTAACCCCGCGAAGATCGAACAGGGATGGCAGTGGATGCGGGAGGACCGGGCAGCGTTCGTCGAGTTCTGCGGCGCCGACGAACTGGTGCTCCCGCCTGCCGAAGCCGAGGACCTCCTCAACGCCTACTACCGCCACCGCCAGGAGGCCGCTCTCGCCGCACAGCCCGGCCGTGCCCGGCGCAAGCGGCTCCCCGGCCCGGACCCGGCCTTCTTCGGACTTCCGCGGGAACTGGCGGACTCGGACACCATCGGCGTCCTCTACGACCAGACCGAGGGGCTCAACTTCTACGCCGACTACGGGATGCTGCGGGAGCTCTTCGCGGACCCCGGCCTCCCGGGTCGCAGAAAGCACCAGGACCTGCTGCGCACGTACCTGCGCGAGGAGTCGATCACGCCGCTGCCGATCCGCCGGCTGGCCGAGGCCCACCCGGAGACCGTCGACGCGGTGTTCCAGAAGCTCCTGCGGAAACCCGGCTTCGCCTGGAGCGAGCATGGTGAGGCGCTGCTGCGCCGGCGCAAGCCCTGGTACTACGAGAAGGAGCCCCGCCCGGCTGTCTCCGTCATCGGAGACCGCCTCAGCAGGCTCGCCGCAGGCCACCGCTGAAGCCGTCCGGGGCCCGGTCGGCCCACAGGGGCTGTTGCGGGTGCCGGGCAGCCCGTAGGGCGTGGAGCCCCCTGGACCACCGGGAACTGCGCGGTGTAGTGCCGCAGCCGGCCCTCCGCCTCGCGCCGCCCCCGGGGTACCGGCGGCCGGCAGCCAGGGCCCTGGCCATCCACGGGCAGGAGCTGTCCCGGATCTCTCAACCCCTGGAGGCCATACGCCCTTCCCGGGCGGCACCGGCTCGACTCAGTCATATGCCTCCGGAATGTTCGGCAGGTCAGGGGCGCGCGGTCTCAAATGTGCGCCCCTCTGCACGCCCGTGCGCCTGCGTACGGGAGAATGCAGGGGTGACCTCCGTTATCGAACAGTCCGCCCCCGCCGCTCCCCGGCTGATCGCCACGGATCTGGACGGCACCCTTCTGCGCGACGACAAGACCGTCTCGGACCGCACGATCCGTGCGCTCGCCGCGGCCGAGGAAGCGGGGGTCGAGGTCTTCTTCGTCACCGGGCGTCCCGCTCGCTGGATGGATGTCGTCAGCGACCACGTCCACGGCCACGGCCTGGCGATCTGCGCCAACGGCGCGGCCGTCGCCGACCTGCACGCCGGCGGCCGCCTGCTGAAGGTCCGGGGTCTGGAGCGGGAGACGGCCCTCGATGTCGTCCACACGCTGCGTGCAGCCGCGCCCGGCACCTCCTTCGCCGTCGAACTGGCCACCGGCATCCACTACGAGCCCGCCTACCCGCCCTTCCACCTCGACCCCGGTGCCACGGTGGCGGTCGCGGAGAAGCTGTTGCACGAGGAGGCCCCGGGCGACGGCGCGCCCGTGCTGAAGCTGCTCGCGCAGCACGGCGAGCTCGACCCGGACCAGTTCCTGGCCCTGGCCCGTGCGGCCGCCGGGGAGCGGGCCACCTTCACCCGGTCGAGCCCCACCGCGCTCATCGAGATCAGCGGGCCCGGCGTCTCCAAGGCCAGCACCCTGGAACTCTGCTGCGCCGAGCGCGGCATCTCTGCGGCCGAGGTCGTCGCCTTCGGCGACATGCCCAACGACGTGGAAATGCTGAGCTGGGCCGGGGCCTCCTACGCCATGGGGAACGCCCACCCGGCCGCCCTGGCCGCCGCCTCCGCCCGTACCGTCACCAACAACGAGGACGGCGTGGCCGTCGTCATCGAGCGCATCCTCGCGGAACGAGCGGGGAGCCTGGCGGGACGCTGAGCACGGTCGGGCGCCCGGCCGGACGGGGCGCTGAGCCTGGCCGGACGCTGAGCCTGGCGGCCCGCTTACGTGGTTGTGCCCCCGCCACCGTCGGCCGGCCGCGCCGCGCCCGTACTCACAGCGGGGCCTGCCACACCACCGTCGTGCCTCCCCCGTCCTCCCCGATGCCGGGCCCGAACCAGCTGGCCCCGCCCAGCGACTCCGCCCGACGGGCCAGGTTCCGCAGACCGCTGCGCCGCCCGCCCTCCGGCATGCCCACCCCGTCGTCGGCCACCGAGAGCCGCACCGCGTCCCGCCCGTCGTCCAGCGTGACGGTCGCGTCGACGACCACCTCGATGTGCGCCGCACCGGCGTGCCGGAAGGCGTTGGACAGCGCCTCCCGCAGCGCCGCGATCAGGTTCTTGCCCGTCAGCTCGCCGACCAGGGAATCGACCGCCCCCACGAAGCGGTGGGACGGTTTGAAGCCCAGCGGCACGGCCGCCATGTTGATCTCGCGCAGGACCCGGGTGCGCAGCCCGGACGGGGCCTCCGCCGGCTCCTGCTGGAGCGCGAAGATCGCGGTCCGGATCTCCTGGATGGTCACGTCCAGCTCGTCGACCGCCCGGCCGACGCCGGTCCGCACCTCCGGCACGTCCGACCGCCGCTGAGCGCTCTCCAGCATCATCCCGGTCGCGAACAGCCGCTGGATGACCAGATCGTGCAGGTCACGGGCGATCCGGTCACGATCCTCGTAGACCGCGAGGCGCTCCCGGTCGCGCTGGGCGTCAGCCATCATCAGGGCCAGCGCGGCCTGCGAGGCGAACTGGGTGGCGAGCGTCCTCTCCGTTTCCGTGAAGGGCCGGTCGCCCCTGGCCCTGGGCGTGGCGAGCGCGCCGAGCACCCGGCCCCCGCTGTGCAGGGGCAGCAGCATGTTCGGCCCGAACGGATCCGCCAGCCTGGTGATCATGCGGGTGTCGGTGGCCGAGTCGTCGACGAAGACCGCCTCGCCGCCCAGGAGCATTCCCACCACCGGGCTCTGGGCCGGAATGATCACCCCGAGCGAGTCGGTCGGGTCGTCCGCCGAAACGGCGACGATCTCCAGGCCCCCGCCCTCGGCCGGCAGCAGCACGATGCCGGCGGCGGCACCGGCGAGACGGCGGGCCTGCTCGGCGACGACCGTGAGCGCGTCGTCGGCGTCGCCGCCGGAAAGCAGGGCGGTCGTCACGGCGACCGAACCGTCGATCCACCGCTCACGCTGCCGCGCGGCCTCGTACAGCCGGGCATTGCCGATGGCGATGCCCGCCTCCGTAGCCAGTACGCGCACCAGGTGCAGGTCGTAGTCGCTGAACTCGCCGCCACCGTCCTTCTCGGCGAGATACAGATTGCCGAAAATCTCGCCCTGGACCCTGATGGGAACACCGAGAAACGTGCGCATCAGAGGATGGCCGGGCGGGAATCCGGCGAACCTCGGATCGGTGGTCAGGTCCGCGAGACGCAGGGGGCGCGGATCGTGGATGAGGGCGCCCAGCAGCCCCCGGTGGCCGTCCGGCCGTCGGCCGATCTCGCGCGCCACCGGCTCCGGGACGCCGTAGGTGACGAAGTCGGAGAGGCCCTCGCCCTCCTCGTCCACGACTCCGATCGCGGCGTAGCGGGCGTGGGCCAGTTCGGCCGCCGTCTCGCAGATCCGGTCGAGCGTCGAGTGCAGTTCGAGGCCGGTGCCCACGGAACGCATGGCCTCCAGCAGGCGCGGCACCCGGGCGGTGAGTTCGGTGGACAGGCCCCGCAGGCTCCGGGTCACATCCGTCGTCTCCGCCGCTTCCGTCCCCTCGTCGTGCGCATCCTGCGAGGGCCCCGAGTCCTTCGAAGGCTCTGTGTGGTTCGGGTCCTCCTCTGCCATACCCAGAGCGTAATTAGTCCTATTTGAGGGGGAAAGTCGGGAGCTGGGGTCTTCCACCCTCAGGAACGCGCACCCACAGCCGCGCCCGGCTCCCCCACACTCTCGCGTTCCCGCGCCAGCATGCGGCGCAGCGGCCCGTCCACCGCCGCCAGTACGTCGTACGGGCCCCGCTGCACGACCGCGCCCGCTTCCAGGACCACCACCTCGTCCACCGCTTCGAGCCCGGCGAGCCGGTGCGTGATCAGGACCGTTGTACGCCCCAGGGTCGCCCCCAGCAGGTCCGCCGTCAGGGCGTCCGCGGTCGGCAGATCGAGGTGCTCGGCAGGCTCGTCCAGCACGAGGACGGGGAAGTCGGCGAGCAGTGCCCGGGCCAGGGCGAGCCGCTGGCGCTGGCCCCCGGAGAGGCGGGCCCCGTGCTCACCGACGAGGGTGTCCAGCCCGTCCGGCAGTGCGTCCGCCCAGTCGAGCAGGCGGGCCCGGGCGAGCGCGTCGCGCAGTTCCGGCTCGGTCGCGGAGGGACGGGCGAGCCGCAGGTTCTCCCGGAGCGAGCTGTCGAAGATATGGGCGTCCTGGGCGTACAGCCCGACGAACTGCCGGACGGTGTCCCCGTCCAGGGCCGAGGCCTCGACCCCGCCGATCCGGTAAGTGCCTGCCCGCGCCTCCAGGAAGCGCAGCAGTACCTGGGCCAGGGTGGTCTTGCCCGACCCGGAAGGTCCCACGACTGCGATGCGGCGGCCCGCCTCCAGGGTGAGGTCGACGGAGGCGAGCGCGTCGTGTGCGGTACCCGCGTACCGGGCCGAGAGCCCGCGCACCTCCAGCGGGAAGGGGCTGGTCGGTGTGGCGGCCGGAGCGGCCGGCTCCCGTACGGGCACGGGGGCGTCCAGCACCTCGTACACGCGTTCCGCGCTCCGCCTGACCCGTTGCCGGTACTGGGCGGCGAGCGGCAGACCCGTCACGGCCTCGAAGGCGGCCAGCGGGGTGAGAACGACGACGGCGAGCTCCACACCGGCGAGCCGGCCGTCCGCCACTGCGGGCAGAGCGACCAGGGCCGCGGCCACCACGGTGAGGCCGGTGATCAGGGCGATGAGGCCGCCCCCGAGCGCGGTCGCTGTCGCCGCGCGGGAGGCGATCCGCGTGAGGACGGCGTCGGCCGCACGCGTCCGGGCCGCGCGGCCCGGTAGCGCGCCCGCGACGGTCAGCTCGGCCGTGCCGCCCAGCAGATCGGTGATCCGGGTGGCCAGGTCGGCGCGCGCCGGGGCCAGGCGCCGTTCCGCGCGGTGGGCGCAGGCATTGCTGACGAGCGGAACCCCGATGCCGGCCAGCAGCAGCCCCGCGGCCAGGACCAGGCCCGCCTGGGGGAGCAGCCATCCGGTGAAGCCGACGGTCGCGGCGCCCACCAGGACGGCGCTGCCGACGGGCAGCAGCCACCGCAGCCAGTAGTCCTGCAGGGCGTCCACGTCCGCGACCAGCCGCGAGAGCAGGTCGCCGCGCCGGGTACCACGCAGGCCACCCGGCGCGAGGCGCTCCAGACTGCGGTACACGGCGACGCGCAGTTCGGCGAGCATTCTCAGGACCGCGTCGTGCGAGACGAGGCGCTCGGCGTAGCGGAAGACCGCCCGGCCGATCCCGAAGGCACGGGTCGCCGTCACCGCGACCATCAGATAGAGGACGGGAGGCTGTTCCGAGGCGCGGGAGATCAGCCAGCCGGAGACCGCCATGAGCCCCACTGCGGAGCCCAGGGCGAGGCTTCCCAGCAGGAGAGCGAGGCCGAGCCGACCGCGCTGGGCGCCTGCGGCGTTCCGGACCCGGGTCAGTACGTGCCCGCGCTCCGACCTGGTCTCCCCGGGCGCTTCGGCTGCGGGAGCCGGTTCGACGGACCGGATGCCCTCGGGCGCGCTCGCGGGGCGGGGCAGCTCGCCAGGGGCTGCTTCCGGAGCCGGGGCCGCCAGGGTCACCACCCGGTCCGCGACCGCCAGCAGCGCGGGCCGGTGCACCACCAGCAGCACGGTCCGGCCCGCTGCCAGCCTCCGTACGGCCTCGACGATGCCCGCTTCCGTCTCGCCGTCCAGGCTCGCGGTCGGCTCGTCGAGCAACAGCACCGGCCGGTCCGCGAGGAAGGCGCGGGCGAGCGCGATCCGCTGACGCTGGCCCGCGGAGAGCCCGGTGCCGTCCTCACCCAGAAGGGTGCGGTCGCCGTCCGGGAGCCCCTGCACGAAGTCGTACGCCCCCGCAGCACGCAGCGCCGCCGTCACCGCGCTGTCGTCGGCGGCGGGCCGGGCGAGCCTGACGTTCTCCGCGATGGTGCCCGCGAAGAGGTGCGGGCGCTGCGGCACCCAGGCGATGCGCTCCCGCCAGCGTTCGGGGGACAGGTCCACCAGGTCGATGCCGCCGATCCGTACCCGGCCCGCGTCGGGGGCCGTGAACCCCAGCACGACGTTCAGCAGGGTGGTCTTGCCGACACCGCTCGGGCCGACCAGGGCGACGGTCTCCCCCTCCTCGACGGTCAGCGAGATGCGGGCGAGCGAGGGCTCGGAGCGGCCGTCGTGCCGGACGGTCACCTCGTCCAGCTCCAGCCGCAGGGACCCGGGGACCTCCCCCGTACCGTTCGCACGTGGCTCCGTCTCCAGGACGGCGAAGACCTCCTCCGCCGCCGAGAGCCCTTCGGCGGCGGCGTGGAACTGCGCCCCCACCTGCCGGATGGGCAGATATGCCTCGGGCGCGAGGATCAGTACCAGCAGGCCGGTGTAGAGGTCGAGTTCACCATGCACGAGCCGCATGCCGATGGTGACGGCGACGAGGGCCACCGAGAGGGTGGCGAGGAGTTCGAGGGCGAAGGACGACAGGAAGGCGATCCGCAGGGTGCGCAGGGTGGCCTGCCGGTACTGCGAGGTGATCCTGCGGATCGATTCGGCCTGGGCCTTGGCGCGGCCGAACACCTTCAGCGTCGGGAGTCCGGCCACCACGTCCAGAAAGTGGCCGGAGAGCCGGGAGAGCAGTTTCCACTGACGGTCCATGCGCGACTGGGTCGCCCAGCCGATCAGGATCATGAAGAGCGGGATGAGCGGGAGGGTGATGACGATGATCGCCGCCGACACCCAGTCCTCGGTGACGATGCGGGCGAGCACGGCCACCGGCACGACCACCGCGAGCCCCAGCTGTGGCAGATAGCGCGCGAAGTAGTCGTCGAGCGCATCGATACCCCGGGTGGCGAGCGTCACCAGCGAGCCGGTGCGCTGCCCGCTCAGCCAGTCCGGCCCGAGCTCCGCCGCCCGGTCGAGCAGCCGTCCGCGCAGTTCGGACTTGACCGCCGCGCCGGCCCGGTGGGCGGCCAGTTCGGTGAGCCAGGCGACCAGGGCCCGGCCGAGCGCGACCGCCGCGAGCAGCAGGAACGGGGTGCGCAGTCCGCCGGCCGTGAGCCCGTCCTGGAACCCGCCCACCACGATCTCGGCGACGAGCATCGCCTGGGCGATGACCAGTGCCGCCCCGGCCAGGCCGAGAACCACCACCGCCACCATGAACAGGCGGGTGGCACGGGCGTGGCGGAGCAGACGCGGATCGATCGGTTTCACGTGAAACACCCCATGCGGCTCGGCTCGGGCAGGACACTCACTGCGTCAGTGCGCATCGGCGATGTGCTGGGTACCGATCCGCTTGCGGAACACCCAGTACGTCCAGCCCTGGTAGAGCAGCACGACCGGGGTGGCGATCCCGGCGCACCAGGTCATGATCTTCAACGTGTACGGGCTGGACGAGGCGTTGGTGACCGTGAGGCTCCAGGCGTCGTTCAGCGAGGAGGGCATGACGTTCGGGAAGAGCGTCAGGAACAACATGGCGACGGCTGCGGCGATGGTCACCCCGGAGAAGGCGAAGGACCAGCCCTCACGCCCGGCGGCGATGGCGCCGATCGCCGCCACCAGGGCCACCGCGGCGACGAGCATCGCGATCAGGCTCCAGCCGTCCCCGTAATCGGCCTGGGTCCAGATCAGGAACCCGAGAGCGAGAACCGCGGTGGCCGCACCCAGCTTCAGCGCGAGCCCGCGCGCCCGGGCCCGGATGTCTCCGACCGTCTTGAGTCCCGCGAACACCGCTCCGTGGAAGGTGAAGAGAGAGAGGGTGACCAGTCCGCCGAGGATCGCGTACGGGTTGAGCAGATCCCAGAAGTTGCCCACGTACTCCATGTCCGCGTCGATCTTCACGCCGCGGACGATGTTCCCGAAGGCGACACCCCAGAGCAGGGCCGGAATCAGCGAGGTCCAGAAGATCGCGTGCTCCCAGTTGGTCTGCCACTTCGCCTCGGGCCGCTTCGCCCGGTATTCGAAGGCGACTCCCCGCACGATCAGGCAGAGCAGGATGATCAGCAGCGGCAGGTAGAAACCGGAGAACAGCGTGGCGTACCACTCGGGGAACGCGGCGAAGGTCGCTCCGCCGGCGCTGAGCAGCCAGACCTCGTTGCCGTCCCAGACCGGCCCGATCGTGTTGATCAACACCCGTCGTTCCTTGCGGTCCCGCGCCAGCAGCTTGGTGAGGACGCCGATCCCGAAGTCGAACCCCTCCAGGAAGAAGTAGCCGGTCCACAGGACGGCGATCAGCACGAACCAGACGTCGTGGAGTTCCATCTCTCGGCTCCCTGCGCTCTCAGTAGGAGAAGGCCATGGGCCGGTCGGCGTCTTCGTGGTCGCCGCCGATCCGGGTGGGTGGGTTGAGGTCGTCGGCCGTGAGCTCCGGCGGTCCGGCCTTGATGTACTTCACGAGCAGCCGGACCTCGATCACGGCGAGCACGGCGTACAGCACCGTGAACACGATCAACGAGGTGAGCACCTCGCCCTGGGAGACGCCGGGGGAGACCGCGTCACGGGTCTGCAGGACTCCGTAGACGACCCAGGGCTGACGCCCCGTCTCGGTGAAGATCCAGCCCCAGGAGTTGGCGATCAGCGGGAAGAGCAGGGTCCAGAGCGCGACGATCCAGTAGCACTTGGCGAGCTTCGGACTGAGCGCCTTGTTCCTGAACAGGACCAGATGCGGTACCTCGTCCTCACCGGTGCGCATCCCCGGCGGCAGCATGAACTTCTTCCGGGTCAGCCACAGGCCGAGGATCCCGAGACCGAAGGACGCCATGCCGAAGCCGATCATCCACCGGAAGCTCCAGAAGGCGACGGGGATGTTGGGCCGGTAGTCACCGGGGCCGAAGCGCTCCTGCTCCGCCTTGTTGATGTCGTTGATGCCGGGCACGTACGAGTGGAAGTCGTCGTCGGCGAGGAAGGACAGTATCCCGGGAATCGAGATCTCGACGGAGTTGTGGCCCTTGCTGACGTCCCCGTAGGCGAAGATCGAGAAGGGGGCGGAGTTCTGCCCGTCCCACAGCGCCTCGGCCGCCGCCATCTTCATCGGCTGCTGCTTGAACATCACCTTGCCGAGCTGGTCACCGCTGACGGCGGTGAGAAGCCCCGAGATCACGATGGTGATCAGCCCCAGCCGCAGCGAGGTCCGCATCACCGGGATGTGCTTCTTGCGGGCCAGGTGGAAGGCCGCGATCCCGACCATGAACGCCCCGCCGACCAGAAAGGCGGCGGTGATGGTGTGGAAGAACTGGGTGAGCGCGGTGTTCTGCGTGAGCACGTGCCAGAAGTCGGTGAGCTCGGCGCGTCCGCGTTCCTTGTTAATGCGGTAACCGACCGGGTGCTGCATCCAGGAGTTGGCCGCCAGGATGAAGTAGGCGGAGAGGACGGTACCGAGGGACACCATCCATATGCAGGCAAGGTGGATCTTCTTCGGGAGCTTGTCCCAGCCGAAGATCCACAGACCGATGAAGGTGGACTCGAAGAAGAACGCGATCAGGGCCTCGAAGGCGAGCGGGGCCCCGAAGACGTCGCCGACGAACCTCGAGTAGTCGGACCAGTTCATCCCGAACTGGAACTCCTGGACGATGCCGGTGACGACACCCATGGCGATGTTGATCAGGAAGAGCTTTCCCCAGAACTTGGTGGCCCTGAGGTACTTCTCCTTGTTCGTCCGCACCCAGGCGGTCTGCAGGCCGGCGGTGAGCGCCGCGAGAGAGATCGTCAGAGGAACGAAGAGGAAGTGGTAGACGGTCGTCGTACCGAACTGCCATCGCGCCAGGGTCTCCGGCGCCAGAGCTAGCTCCACGTCGTCTTCTCCTTACGTCACCGCCGTCACGTCGGCGATTTGTCCGTTAAATCCCACTGATCACGGGAGGAAGCAGGACACGCTTGTGAACGCGTTCACATTCACAAGCAATTATGGCGCACACGTTTTCGGGATCTTCGACCGGGGCCCCCTCACCCGGGGCCTCCGCACCGGGCGCCTCCGCATCGGGCATACGAAAGAGCCCCGCACCTCTCGCGAGGTACGGGGCCCGGTTGCCGGGGAACGCCGGCTACAGCTCCTCGCGGAACGACTCCGCCACCTTCAGGAACAGGTCGTTCGCCTCGTCCTCACCGATCGTGACGCGCACACCCTCGCCCGCGAACGGCCGGACCACCACACCGGCCTTCTCGCAGGCCGCCGCGAAGTCCAGGGTGCGGTCGCCCAGCCGCAGCCAGACGAAGTTCGCCTGGGACTCGGGCACGGTCCAGCCCTGCCGCCCCAGGGCCTCGTACACCCGGTCCCGCTCGCACACCAGCGAGCCGACCCGGCCGAGCAGCTCGTCCTCGGCGCGCAGCGAGGCCACCGCCGCGTCCTGGGCGAGCTGGCTGACACCGAACGGCACCGCCGTCTTGCGCAGCGCCGCCGCCACCGGCTCATGAGCCACCGCGAAGCCGACCCGCAGCCCCGCCAGGCCGTACGCCTTGGAGAACGTCCGCAGCACCGCCACATTGGGGCGGTCCCGGTAGATCTCGATACCGTCGGGGACCTCGACGTCGCGGATGAACTCCTTGTACGCCTCGTCCAGCACCACGAGCACATCGCTCGGCACCCGGTCGAGGAATCGTTCCAGCTCGGCCCTGCGCACGACGGTGCCGGTCGGGTTGTTCGGGTTGCAGACGAAGATCAGCCGCGTCCGGTCGGTGATCGCGTCGGCCATCGCGTCCAGATCGTGCACCTCGCCGTCGGTCAGCGGCACCTTCACCGAGGTCGCGCCGCTCACCTGCGTGATGATCGGGTACGCCTCGAAGGAGCGCCAGGCATAGATGACCTCGTCACCCGGGCCCGAGGTGGCCTGCAGCAGCTGCTGGGCCACGCCGACCGAACCGGTCCCGGTGGCCAGGTGCGATACGGGCACACCGAAGCGGTCGGACAACTCGTTCATCAGACCCGTGCAGGCCATGTCCGGGTAGCGGTTGAAGTGCGCCGCCGAGGCCAGCGCGGTCTCCATCACTCCCGGCAGCGGCGGATACGGGTTCTCGTTGGAGGACAGTTTGAACGCGGCCGGTCCGTCCGCCGATGCCGGTTTGCCCGGCACATAGGCGGGAACACCGTCCAGCTCGGCACGCAGCTTGGGGCTTGTCTCGCTCACCGCAGGTCCTCCTCGACCATCCGTACACATCAATACTGCTCACCTTATGAGGATTGGGCGCAGCTGCGAACGGGTGGACAGCGGATTCGTCCGGTGGACCCCGGAATGAGGGGGAGCGCGTCCGACCATGGCGCGCGCCGGTGGCTCACTCCGTGGCGCGCGTCCCTCGAAGAGGTGAGTTGAGACCTCTTCGAGACCTCTCTCCGTCAGCAGGCCCATCCAGTCGGATGCATGACACATGACGATAGATTCCACCAAACTCCTTGTTTCGCAAGGCGTTTGACGCTCGATGACCTTGCAGAAACGTGCCTGTCAACGCGTGAATATGCGACCGGGCCAACTGGCCGCCCGCGCCCTACTATCGGCTCGCCATGACAGCAGCAGGGAAGCACCAGGTGAGCCGGACGGAGACCCCCCGGCGCGGCGGCAGGCAGGGACGTGCCGGTATCCGGGACGTGGCCGCCGCCGCCGGCGTCTCCATCACGACCGTCTCCGACGCGCTCAACGGCAAGGGCAGGCTCCCGGACGCCACCCGCCGCCATGTCCGCGAGGTCGCAGAGCGCCTGGGCTACCGCCCTTCGGCGGCGGCCCGCACGCTCCGTACCGGCAAGTCCGGCCTCATCGGCCTGACCGTGACGACGTACGGGGATGAACCTTTCACCTTCACCGAGTTCGCGTACTTCGCGGAGATGGCGAGGGCGGCCACCTCCGCGGCACTCGCCCGCGGCTACGCCCTGGTCATCCTCCCGGCCACCTCGCGCCACGACGTGTGGTCGAACGTGGCGCTCGACGGCACCGTCGTCATCGACCCCTCCGACCAGGACCCGGTCGTCACCGAGCTGGTCCGCCAAGGGCTCCCCGTGGTCTCCGACGGCCGTCCCGCCGGGTCGCTGCCGGTCACCGCCTGGGTGGACAACGACCACCGGGCCGCCGTGCTCGACCTCCTCGACCATCTCGCCGCTGCCGGGGCGCGCCGCATCGGCCTGCTCACCGGCACCACCACCGACACGTACACCCGGCTCTCCACCACCGCCTACCTGCACTGGTGCGAGCGCGTGGGCCAGGACCCGGTCTACGAGTCCTATCCGGCGCACGACCCGTGCGCGGGCGCGGTGGCCGCCGACCGGCTGCTGGCCCGCCCGGACCGCCCGGACGCCGTCTACGGCCTCTTCGACCCCAACGGCACGGACCTGCTGGCGGCTGCCCGCCGCTACGGACTGCGCGTCCCCGAGGACCTGCTGCTGGTCTGCTGCAGCGAATCCACGGTCTACGCGACGACCGAGCCGCCCATCACGACGCTCTCGCTGAAGCCGCGGAGAATCGGCACGGCGGTCGTCCAGCTGCTCATCGACGCGATCGAGGGGGTCGACCAGGACGGTCCGGTGGAGCGGGTCATACCGACGGAGCTCATCGTCCGGACGTCATCGCAACGCCGTCCTCCCCGCACCACGGTCAGTGCGCCTCGTTCCCCGGCAGGGGATTGATCAGCCCAATTGGGACCAATCGGCCGACGAACCTGGCATGCGGAAGGATTCACCACCCCTGGTGCGTCCCAGAGCACGATCCGCATTCCTATGATGGGCGCACGACACCGCGGACCAACCCGACCAGCAGGGCCCGTCAGGTGTACGGCGGCGCGACGGTGGTGTGGAGGGGTCGATGACACAGGGGGCCGGTCAGGAACCCGTGGTGCGGACGGCGACGTTGCGCGACTTCCGCGTACCGCCCTATGCGCAGTCACCTGCGCCGCCCGCCTCGCCGCACCCGGGAAACGCCTTCCCGGAGGGCGACGTGCCCGAGGGATACACGCCGACGGCGCGCGATCTCCCCGTCATCAGTGCCGCCGAACCAGCCCAGGTGCAGCCCGTGTCCGAACCGCGCCCCGCCGCCCATCCCGGCCTCGGCCCGCTGTATGTGGTCGGTGACGTCCACGGCTACCTGGACGAGCTGCTCGCCGCGCTCGGCGAGCAGGGCCTGATCGACTCCGAAGGCCGCTGGGCCGCCGGCAACGCGCGCCTCTGGTTCCTCGGCGACTTCACCGACCGGGGTCCCGACGGCATCGGCGTCATCGACCTCGTCATGCGGCTCTCCGCCGAGGCCGCGGCCGCCGGCGGCTACTGCAAGGCCCTGATGGGCAACCACGAGCTGCTGCTCATCGGCGCCAAGCGATTCGGCGACACCCCGGTGAACTCCGGCGCGGGCACCGCGACCTTCCAGGCCGCCTGGCTGCTCAACGGCGGCCAGAAGGCGGACATGGAGCGCCTCCAGGACGTCCACCTCCAGTGGATGTCCCGGCTCGACGCGGTCGTCGAGGAGGACGGGCACCTCCTGATGCACTCGGACACGACGGCGTACCTCGACTACGGCTCCACCATCGAGGACGTCAACGACACGGTGCACGCCATTCTCACGCGCAACGACGCCGACGAGTGCTGGGACCTGTTCCGCAAGCTCACCAAGCGGTTCGCCTTCCGGGACGACTCGGGCGCCGAGGCCGTCCAGGAGCTGATGGCGGCCTACGGCGGCCGGCGCGTCGTCCACGGTCACAGTCCCATTCCGTACCTGACCGGCGAGGTCGGCTCCGAGGACGGCGAGGACGGCGCCGGTCCCCAGGTCGACGGACCCCATGTGTACGCGGACGGGCTCGCCATCGCCATGGACGGCGGAGTGACCATGGCCGGAAAGCTACTGGTCGTCCAACTGCCGCTGCATGACTGACGTTCGGCGGGGAAGACGCACCCTGAGCTGACCACGCCGAGCACGGGCCTATTTCCGGAAACCCTCTGTCACCCCGTGCTGTGCGCGCTCTACCATCGGCGTATCAGTAGCAGGCTCTCCTCCGTTTCCGCCCAACTGCCCGGCCAGAGCGGGCACACAGGCCCGACGGAGCATCGGGGGATGCACATGAACAGCGCTCCGCACCTGCTGACCGAGGACCGGCCCGAGTACGAACGGCTCCTCGACGACGCACTGCGTCACGCTCATGAACGACCGGAACTGGCCGCCGTCGGCGAACGCCTCAACGCCGCCCAGCTGCGCACCATGGCGCTGGCCGCCGTCGCCCTGATCACCGCCACGGCAGCCTCCGAGTACGAGCAGTACGTGAAGGCCCGTGACGAACTGCGCGCCTCCGACCGCGACGCGGTCCCGGGCACCGCCCCGGACGGCCTCCGCCAGTCGGGTGCCGGCATAGGAGCGGTCGTCACCGTTCTGGCGCCGATGCTGGCGGGCACGGCGGCGGCCATCTTCCTGCTGGCCGGCTACCTCCTGAAGATGCTGGAGCCACCCCCGGCGTTCGCCAGGACCATGGTCGGCGCGGGCTGGTTCTTCGCCGCCGTCACCGCCGCCGCCATCTTCGTCGCCGCGGTCGGCCTGCTCATCACCGCCCTGCGCAACGGCTCGACATCCCTGACGGCCCACGAAGCCGACGAGGAACTGCCCGACGACGTGGCCCGGGCCAAGGAAGCGTGGCGGCAGGCCCTGCTGGAGCGGGGCATCGTGCCCTTCCTGCACGACGCGCTCACCGAGCCCGGCACCGGCCCCACGATCCCCGCCCCGCATCGCCCGGCGGGCCGCTTGCCGAAGATCGGCTACAGCAGGCCCGACTTCGCGGGCCCGGACGCGGGCCCGGCGGCCGCACCCCGCCCCACGTACACCAGCCCGGACTTCACGAGCCCCGACTTCGGCGGCCCCGAACACGAACTGGACTGACCGCGGCGGGAGCCGGCACCGGCCGGGCGCAGGCGCCCCCGAGCCTCGGCCCCCGCCGTCACAGGCTCCGTCCGACCTTCCTCACCGCCCGCTCGACCGGCGCACGGCCGTACACCCGCGCCGGGGCAGGACGGGACGGGGCGGAGAAGCGACGGCACGACCGGGGGCGGTGGGCGACACGGTCGGCACTCAGCAGGTACCTGATCACAGGCACGGGGCGGAAGGGGACGTAGCCGATCGCTCCGGCCCATGTCCGGGAGAGCAGGGAAGTTGATCACTTCGCACTCGGTCTCGCCCCGTCCGTCACGCCCTCCGCGCAGCCCGCACCCGACCGTACGGCCCCGGCAGCCGGTGCCGGGGCCGTACGCCGGCCGTCCCGCGCCAGGTCAGTCGGCCACCGGCAGGTAGACCCGGTTCCCGCCCGCCGCGAACTCACGCGACTTGCGGAGCATTCCCTCGGCGGCCTCCTCGGCCGTCGCCGCCGCGCCGTCCTGAGCGCCGAACTGCTCGGTGATGCTGTGGCTGATCTTCATCGAGCAGAACTTCGGACCGCACATCGAGCAGAAGTGCGCCGTCTTGGCAGGTTCGGCCGGCAGGGTCTCGTCGTGGAACTCCCGCGCCGTGTCCGGGTCGAGCGCCAGGTTGAACTGGTCCTCCCAGCGGAATTCGAACCGGGCGTCCGACAGCGCGTCGTCCCACTCCTGCGCTCCCGGATGCCCCTTGGCCAGGTCGGCGGCGTGGGCCGCGATCTTGTACGTGATGACCCCGGTCTTCACGTCGTCCCTGTTCGGCAGCCCGAGGTGTTCCTTGGGCGTCACGTAACAGAGCATCGCCGTCCCCCACCAGGCGATCATCGCGGCGCCGATGCCGGAGGTGATGTGGTCGTACGCCGGCGCGATGTCGGTGGTCAGCGGGCCGAGCGTGTAGAACGGCGCCTCCTCGCAGATCTCCTGCTGGAGGTCGATGTTCTCCTTGATCTTGTGCATGGGGACATGGCCCGGGCCCTCGATCATGGTCTGCACGCCGAACCTCTTGGCGACCGTGTTCAGCTCGCCGAGCGTGCGCAGTTCGGCGAACTGGGCCTCGTCGTTGGCGTCCGCGATCGACCCGGGACGCAGTCCGTCGCCGAGCGAGTACGTCACGTCGTACGCGGCGAGGATCTCGCAGAGCTCCTCGAAGTGCTCGTACAGGAAGGACTCCTTGTGGTGCGCCAGGCACCAGGCCGCCATGATCGAGCCGCCGCGGGAGACGATGCCGGTCTTGCGGCGGGCGGTGAGCGGCACGTACGGGAGGCGTACGCCGGCGTGCACCGTCATGTAGTCGACGCCCTGCTCGGCCTGCTCGATGACGGTGTCCTTGTAGATCTCCCAGGTCAGCTCCTCGGCCCGGCCGTCGACCTTTTCGAGGGCCTGGTAGAGGGGAACGGTGCCGACCGGTACGGGTGAATTGCGAAGAACCCACTCCCGGGTGGTGTGGATGTTGCGGCCGGTGGAAAGGTCCATGACCGTGTCGGCGCCCCACCTGGTCGCCCACGTCATCTTGTCCACCTCCTCCTCGATGGAGGACGTCACCGCGGAGTTGCCGATGTTGGCATTCACCTTCACCAGGAACCGCTTTCCGATGATCATCGGTTCGCTCTCCGGATGGTTGACGTTGGCGGGCAGCACCGCGCGGCCTGCGGCGATCTCCTCGCGCACCACCTCCACCGCCACGTTCTCCCGGACCGCGACGTACTCCATCTCCGGGGTGGTCTCGCCCCTGCGGGCGTACGCCAGCTGGGTGACGGGCCGGCCGTCCCGGCTGCGCCGCGGCCGGGACGGCCGGCCGGGGAAAACGGCGTCCAGGTTGCGCAGTCCACCCCGCGGCGAGGTGTGCTTGAGCCCGTCGTCCTCGGGGCGGGCGGGGCGGCCCGCGTACTCCTCGGTGTCGTTGCGGGCGATGATCCAGTCAGCCCGAAGGGGCGCGAGCCCGCGGCGGACGTCGGTCGCGGTGGCGGGGTCGGTGTACGGCCCCGACGTGTCGTACAGCGTCACGTCCTTGCCGTTGGTGAGGTGCACCTGGCGAACCGGCACCCGGATGTCCGGGCGAGGCCCCTGGACGTATCCCTTGTGCCAGCCGATGGACTTCCCGGCCTCGTCGCCCTGGCTGGAGGCAGGCGTGCGTGTGTCCGATGTGGTCATGAGACCTACTCCCTACGCCGGCATTACCCGGTAACAGGTTCGGCGGTCGGCGCAGCGTCTCCCGTACGGACGTACGGCGGTCAGCGCCCTCTCAGCCCGGTGCTCCGAGCTCCCGCGTGTGCAAAGGTGCCCCCACGCTAACCCCCGGACGGGCGAGCAGAAAGAGGGCCCCTCCCTTCTTGCGATGATCGGCTGGTGACGCCCCCTCATCGCGACTCAGAACCGCAGGGCCATCAGCATGCCCACACGCACAGCCATGGCCCGGCCGTGCCCGTCTCCGCCCATCTGCGCAAGGTGATCGCCGCCGTGCTGATCCCCTTCGCGGCCGCCGTCCTCGTCGGTCTCGTCGCGCTCTGGCCGGATGGCACGCCGGCGCACGAACGGACCGGTGTCGGTTTCGACCGGCAGACCCAGCAGGGAAAGGTGGTGAGCGTCGTCGAGGTGGACTGCAAGGACGTGAACGCCGCCCAGCTCCCCGTCGACGGCGAGACCTCCCCGCCCGGCGGGGCGCGGAAGGGCGGCGGAGGGCTCTGCGAGAAGGCCACCGTCGAGGTCACCAGCGGTCCCGACGAGGGACGCCGGTTCGTCGAGGTGGTCCAGCCGGACGCACCCCGTCAACTGCGTGAGGGTCAGGGGGTGGTGGTCGCTTACGCGCCCGACGCACCCCATGACCTCCAGTACTCCGTGACGGATGTGAACCGGAAGTTCCCCCTGACGCTGCTGGCCGGGATCTTCGCCCTCGCGGTGGTGCTCGTGGGCAGGATGCGCGGAGTCATGGCCCTGGTGGCGCTGGCGCTGTCGTTCGCGGTGCTGACCCTGTTCATCCTCCCAGCCATCCTGCAGGGCTCGAACCCGTTGCTGGTGGCGATCGTCGGGGCGGGCGCGATCATGCTGATCGCGCTCTACATCTGCCACGGGCCGACCGCCCGCACCTCCGTCGCCGTCATCGGCACCCTGATCTCCCTGCTCCTGATCGGGCTGCTCGGCTCACTCTTCATCGGCTGGGCGAGCCTGAGCGGGAACACCGATGACAACACCGGCCTCATCCACGGCCTGTATCCGCACATCGACATGAGCGGCCTGCTGCTGGCCGGCGTCATCATCGGCTCCCTCGGGGTGCTCGACGACGTCACCGTCACCCAGACCTCGGCGGTATGGGAACTGCGCCAGGCGAATCCCACCATGACTGCGAAGCAGCTCTACCGGGCAGGGATCAGAATCGGACGCGATCACATCGCCTCGGTGGTCAACACCCTGGTACTGGCCTATGCGGGCGCCGCGCTGCCCCTCCTGCTGCTGTTCACGGTCGCGCAGAGCAGCGTGGGCACGGTCGCCAACAGCGAGCTGGTGGCGGAGGAGATCGTGCGCACCCTCGTCGGCTCGATCGGACTGGTCGCCTCCGTGCCGGTGACGACCGCGCTCGCGGCACTGGTCGTCTCCGCGGACCGCACGGGGCCCGGCGCGGAAGCCGAGGCTTCGGCACCCGTGCGGAGCGGCAGGGGTCGACGACGGCGGGCGAAATCCTGACCGGAACACGGAGCGTGATTCACCCGATCGGCAGGTGTCTTGTTCGAGTGTCATGGAGGGCCCGAGAACACGGGCCTCTTCAGCCGGCGTTCTGCTCTTCGGCCAGAATGCGCCCCAGCTCCTCCTCCAGGTTGCCGTCGAAATCACCCAGCGTGCACTCCTGCCCGAGCGGCACCAGCTTGTCCGTGCGGTCGAGGAAGGCGACAAGAGGTGCCGTGCCCGCCCGGAAGAGCGCGCGATCGGCGCCCACCTGCAACCGGATGTGGACATCGGACAAGCCCTCGGGCTCGGTCGGCGCGATGTGTACATCGCCGTCGCCACTGGGGCTGTTGAGGCCGTCGAGCAGCAGCTCACGACCGAAGGCCCAGGTGACGGGGGCGTCGCCGGGCAGATGGAAGGTCATCCGGATCGCGTACGGATCGCACACTTCGTACCGGAGCTCCACCGGGATACGGAATGAGAGCTCCTCGGAGACGAGGAAGCTCATCATGACCTCAGCTTGAACCGACTCGCGCATCGTTCAACCCCGCAGTAGATGAATCTGGCCAGGAATGATCCCCCATGGCCCTATTGACGCCATCGTGGTGCACGCGATAGCAGATCACAAGGAGTGATTTTTCAGATACTGATAGAGAACACGAACGAACGCAAGAGGCTTGCCACTTCACCGCGTAGCCGTTCGACTGCGGGGAGCAACCGTTCTTCCTCGGCGAGGGGGACGGAAATGGCCATCGCGGCGGCGGGGAATCCGGCCGCGATCGGGATGGCCGCACAGACCGTCCCGAGGGCGTACTCCTGTCGTTCGATGACCGGTTCCGTACGCTCCAGCGACCGCAGTCGCGCGAGGAACGCCGAACGGTCGCGCACGGAGTACCGGGTCAGCGGGCGCACCGGGTGCCGGTCCAGATGGTCCTCGCGGGCCTTCTCGTCGAGCCGACTCAGCAGACACTGGCCGATCGCGTGTGCGTGCCCGGTCTCGCGGAAGGTGGCCCACTCGTCCACCGCCGGCTGCTCGGGGGTGTCGGCCACGGCGAGGAGTTCGATCTCGCCCTCGCGGTAGATCGCGCAGTACACCGGGGCTCCGACGATGTCCCGCCAGCGGCCCAGCGACTGGGTCATGGTGCTGCGGCGATTGCACAGGGCGCCGTCGCCCATCAGCCGTTCGGCGGCGGCGCCGAAGAAGAAGACGCCGTTCTCCCGGCGCAGATACCCCTCATGGGTCAGGGTCCGCAGCAGGTGGTAGGCGGTGGGAAGGGGAAGCCCCGCCTCCCTCGCGAGTTGTTTGGCCGGGGCCCCGTCACGATGGGTGCCCACAGCCTCCAGCAGCCTCAGCGCCCGCTGCACCGACCCGATGAGCGTCGGAACAGCCGTACTCGATGCCGTGGTCAACGGTCACCCCCAGGCGTGGTGACGGGCGGTCAGCCCGCCCGTGGGGGCCTCCCCCACAGGTCTGCCGCAGACCTGGGGGTCCGGGGACCGGATCCCGTACAAACCACTGGTCGGGGTGGTGACTTACGGCGCTTTTCCCAGGCGGCGGCAGCGGACTGTCACTGTATCGGCAGCCTTGTGACCGGGTGCAGATTCGCCTTTCCCTTAGCTCAGCTGGGCTAATCCCCCGTCGGGCGTGCGGTCACCAGCCGCTACGGGAGGACGACGACATGAACTTGCGTACGACGAAAACGAGCCCACCGACCAGGATCACGAAGATCAGGATCTTGAAGAGCAGACCGACCACGAAAGCGACCAGGCTGGCGATCAGACCACCGAACACGACGATCGCGAGCACGGGTACCGCGATCCACTTCACCCACCAGGGCATCCCAGCGAATATCTCCCGCACGGCCATCGTCCTACCTCGTCTCTGTGAGTTCCTGACTTCGATGCTAGAGGCGAAGGGGGGCCGGCGGGCCCCGGGAAGCCCTTGTCCTCCCCTGATCAATCCCCTAGGGAACCCGGAGAGACTCCGACCGCGGGCTCATCCCTCGGGCGGCGAGAAGACCACCATCACCCGCAGGTCCTCGGTGATGTGGTGGAACTTGTGGGCCGTGCCGGCGGGTACATACACGACACTTCCCCTTCCCACCTGCGTGGTTTCCATGCCGACGGTGATCGACGCACGACCGCTGACCACGAGATAGACCTCGTCCTGGCCGTGCGGCTGCTGCGGGTCGAGCTCTCCGGCGTTCAGGGCGTACAGGCCGACCGACATGTTCCGCTCGCGAAGGAACTGCAGGTACGCACCGTCGTTGGCGACCCGTTCCGCCTCGAGTTCGTCCAGCCTGAATGCCTTCATGGCCCGTCCGCCCCTTGCCTCTGCCCAGTCGGTGCCCGTCACCGATCATGTCTGCCACGATCAGACACATGAAGAATTTCGTAGTCAAGACGATCGCCAACGCGGGTGCGCTGGCCGTGGCCATCTGGCTGCTCCAGGACATCACGCTGACCGACGGAAGCACCGGCCGCAAGGCCCTCACCCTGATACTCGTCGCGCTGGTCTTCGGACTGGTCAACTTCGTGGTCAAGCCGATCGTGAAGCTGCTCACCCTGCCCCTCTTCATCCTCACCCTGGGCCTGATCACCCTCGTGGTGAACGCCCTGATGCTGATGCTCACCTCGTGGCTGGCCGGGGTGCTGGATCTGAGCTTCCACGTCGACGGCTTCTGGACCGCCGTCCTGGGCGGCCTGATCGTCTCGATCGTCTCCTGGGCGCTGAACGTCGTCCTCCCGGACGAGGACTGATCCGCCCGGCGGGGAACGAACCGCGTCCACCTGAGACAGTGCGATCAGGACCGGTGACCGGCCGGGGAGAGAAGCGAGGACGAAGCATGAGCACCAAGGGCGACGGAACCCGGGCAGTACGCGCGGGACTGCCGGAACCGCAGCAGTACGAGCCCACCCTTCCCGGCCCGGTCTTCGCCGCGCACTATCACCTGTCCGGCGAGCCGACCGGCCCCTACACCTACGGCCGGGACACCAACCCGACCTGGACCCATCTGGAACGGGCCATCGGGGAGCTCGAAGCCCCGGGAGAGAGTGCGGAGACCACCGTCTTCGCCTCCGGAATGGCGGCGATCTCGGCCGTCCTGCTCTCCCAGGTGCGCAGCGGCGACGCCGTCGTGCTCCCCGACGACGGCTACCAGGCGCTTCCCCTGCTGCGGGCCCAGCTCGAGGCGTACGGGGTCGAGGTACGGACCGCGCCGACCGCCGGCGACGCACAGCTGGACGTTCTGGAGGGCGCGAAGCTCCTGTGGCTCGAGACGCCCTCCAATCCGGGTCTCGACGTCTGCGACGTGCGGCGGCTGGTCGAGGCCGCACACGCCGGCGACACGCTGGTGGCCGTCGACAACACCCTCGCCACCCCGCTCGGCCAGCGGCCGCTGGAGCTGGGGGCCGACTTCTCGGTGGCCAGTGACACCAAGGGCATGACGGGCCACGGCGACCTCCTGCTCGGCCACGTGACCTGCCGCGATCCGGAGCTTGCGGCCGGGGTGCGGCGCTGGCGCAAGGTCGTCGGTGCGATCCCCGGCCCGATGGAGGCATGGCTCGCGCACCGGTCGCTGGCCACGCTGGAGCTGCGGATCGAGCGGCAGTGCGCCAATGCCCTCGCGCTCGCCGAGGCGCTCGCCAGGAACCAGGCCGTGTCCGGGCTGCGCTATCCCGGCCTGCCCACCGACCCCTCGTACGCGAACGCGGTACGCCAGATGCGGCGCTTCGGCTCGGTGGTCTCGTTCGTGCTGGCCGACCGGGAGACCGCGGAGCACTTCCTGTCGGCCCTGCGGTTGGTCGAGGACGCCACCAGCTTCGGCGGCGTACGTTCCACCGCCGAGCGGCGGGCCCGCTGGGGAGGCGACGCCGTACCGGAAGGGTTCATCCGCTTCTCCGTCGGCGCCGAGAACGCCGAGGACCTGGTGGCCGATGTCGAGCAGGCGCTTGCCGCTGCCACCGGCGGGAACTGATCCCGCTTCCGCCTCCCGCGGTGCGGTGCGGGCGGTCCGAACCTCCCCCCTCGTGGCTCGGACCGCCCCGATCCTCCGCGTTCTCCGCGTGAAGGACCGCCTCGACAAGGCTAGTTGACTCTGCGTCAGTGTCCAATCACAGTAGCGACAGCGACCTATCGACATATTTATAGTTGTCCGGGTCCAATCGGATGCGTCGCTGCATGAGGGCGGGAGGGACGGGACGTGGATCTGGCCCTGCTGCGCACCTTCGTCACCGTGCACCGAGCCGGCTCCTTCACCCGCGCCGCCGCGCTCCTCGGCCTCTCGCAGCCCGCCGTGACCTCGCAGATCCGCACCCTGGAACGGCAGCTGGGCCGGCCGCTCTTCCTGCGCAGGGCCCGCGGGGTGACCCCGACGACGATCGGCGACGAACTCGCGCACCGGGCCGCTCCCCATCTGGACGCGCTCGTCGAGATCACCGAGACCGGCCTCGACGAGGAGTCGGGGGTACGGACCCTGCATCTGGCGGGCCCCCCGGAATTCCTCTCGCTACGGGTGCTGCCCGCACTCACCCCGCTGGTCGCCCAGGGGCTCGCGCTGCGCGGTTCGTTCTCCGCCGAGGCGAACGAGACCTTGGACGGCCTGGCCGCCGGGCACCACGACCTGGCCGTCGTGACGGCCCGGCCGCGCGGGGAGCTGCTCACCGCCACCCCGCTCTGCGACGAGGAGCACGTCCTGGTCGCTGCACCGCGCTGGGCCGGCCGCCTGGGGCCGGGAACGCTGCGGCGCAACGGGCCCGTGGTCCTGGAGCAGCTGCCCGTGATCGAGGTGCACGAGAGCCTGCCGTTCGTCTCCCGGTACTGGGCCGCCGTCTTCGAGAGCTCGCCCGCGGCCTCCGGCGCCGTCATCGCGCCGGACCTGCGGGCGGTCCTGGAGTGCGCGGCCGCCGGTGCCGGGCTCGCCGTACTGCCACGCTATCTGTGCGAGGAGGCGCTGGAGCGCGGCGAGGTGGTGGCGCTTCTCGATCCTCCGGTCCCGCCCCTGCGTACCTATTTCCTGGCCGCGCGGACCGGCACGCTCACCCTCCCGCATCTCTCCCGGGCCCACGAGTGGCTGCTGCGGGCCGCAGCCGACTGGTGACCTCAGAAGCGCCCAACAGCGCCCCGGTGTTTCAGAACGGGTCGCGCGGGCCACGCTTCTGCCATGACCGAACGCCCTGTGGTCAAGCGCACCGCACGCGCCATCCTGCTCGACGGCGACGACCTCATCCTCATCAAGCGCACCAAGCCCGGGGTGGACCCGTACTGGGTCACACCGGGTGGCGGGGTGGAGCCCGAGGACGCCACCGTCGTCGAGGCCCTGCACCGCGAGGTGGACGAGGAGCTCGGCGCGAAGATCACCGATGTGGTGCCCTGCTTCGTCGACACCGTGGAACACATCGAGGAGGGCGGGGTGAAGGGCGTCAAGGTTCAGCACTTCTTCGTCTGCCGCCTCGACTCCATGGACCTGTCCCTGCGCCACGGTCCGGAGATCGACGCCCCCTGCGGGGAGTACGACGTCGTACGGGTGCCCTTCAGCCGGGTCGGCATCGCCGCGGTGCACCTCGTACCGCTGTCGCTGAGACACTATCTGGACGGCAATATCGAGGGGGTCCGGGCCTTGCACGCCACCGACCTGGGCTGACGCGTCGACCGGTTCACGCGGAGGCGGCTCTCGCCGGGCGCGCAGTGTTTCACGTGAAACCGTTCGTGCACCCTGCCCTGGCGCAATTTTCGGCTGCGGGACTCGGCCAGATCCGGTAAAGCGGTGGACGGCGATCACCGCGTCGGACAGCCTGGCCCGTATGCCCAGCTCATTGCCCCGCCCGCTGTCCGATCTACCCATCCGGCGCCTCACCCGGGACGACTTGATCGCCTGCGCCGATCTCAGTGAGGACCGCGGCTGGCCGCGTGATGAGGAGCGCTGGTCCCTGCTGCTCGCCGCCGGAACGGGCTACGGCATCGACGACCCCGCCGGCAAGGGCCTGATGGCGACCTGTGTGGTGGTCTCGTACGGCCCCGGGATGGCCGCCGTCGGCATGCTGCTGGTCGCCGGGCGCCATGCCCGGCGAGGGATCGGCCGGTATGTGATGCAGAGGGTGATCGAGACTGCCGGGGGCACCACGCTCAGCCTCCATGCGACCTCGACGGGCCGCCCTCTCTACGAGGAACTCGGGTTTGTCGCCGTGGGGCGCACCGTCCGCCTGCACGGGAGCTTCCGACCGCCTGCCGTCCCCGCCTCCTTCCAGCCGACGGCGGTCTCCGGCCCCCGGCCCCCCGCCGGCCCCGGGGCCGTCATCCGGTCTGCTTCCGCCCAGGATCTGCGGGCCTTGGTGCAGTTGGACTCGGTCGTCTTCGGACTCGACCGCACCCATCTGTTGACCCGGCTCCCGATGTTCGCCGACCACCTGCGGGTCGCCGAGGAGGACGGGGAACTGATCGGGTACGCCGCACTCTCGCCGAGCGCCGAGAACCACTCGGTCGGTCCGCTGATCGCCAGGGACACCGCCACGGCGAAGCTGCTCCTGTCCTCGCTGGCCGCGGCGACGGACCGGCCGTTGCGCGTGGACGTCGATGCCCGCCACGAAGAACTGCTCGACTGGCTCGGAGCCTGCGGGCTGCTGGCCGTCTCAAACACCACGGTGATGGTCCTCGGTGAGCGGCAGCACGGGGACTGGCCCCGGTACTTCGCCCCCTTGAGCCTGGCGACGGGCTGACCCCCGGCCCTCGCTCCGGTCGTGTGCGCTGCGCGGGGAGGGCACGGGGCCGTGGCTCAGCTCCGGGACGCGGGCACCGCCGCCGACTCCGGGGTATGAGTGACGGCGAGACGGCTCGGAGCGGTCGTCCGGCGCTCCAGCCTGCTGGCCACGAGGGCGAGTACCAGCCCCGCCGCGGCGAGCACCGCTCCGACCCAGTTGGGTGCGGTGTAGCCGAGATCGGCGCCGATGACGATCCCGCCGAGCCAGGCCGAGAGCGCGTTGCCGAGGTTGAAGGCACCGATGTTCATCGCGGAGGCCAGCGTCGGGGCCTCCACCGCCTGGTCGAGCACCCGCTTCTGCAGCGGAGGCACGGTCGCGAAGCCGAAGGCGCCGATCAGGACGAGAGTGACCGCTGCCGTGACCTTGTTGTGGGCGGTCAGGGTGAAGAGGCCCAGGACCAGGGCGAGGCCGCCCAGCGACACATGGAGCAGAGGCGTGGGGTGACGGTCGGCGAACCTGCCGCCGACCAGATTGCCGCCGACCATGCCGAGGCCGAAGAGGACCAGCAGCCAGGTGACCGCGGAGGCCGAGTATCCGGCGGTCTCCGTCATCATCGGCGTGATGTAGGTGATCGCCGCGAAGACGCCACCGAAGCCGAGAACCGTCATCGCCATGGCGAGAAGGACCTGCACATTGCGGAAGGCTGCGAATTCCTGTCGCAGCCTGAGACCCTCGGCGCGGGGCTGTTCGGGAACGAGCCGGGCAACGCCGAGCAGACCCAGAACCCCCAGGGCCGCGACGACGAAGAACGTGGAACGCCAGCCGGCATTCTGACCGATGTAGGTGCCCACCGGCACACCGACGACGTTGGCGACGGTGAGCCCTGTGAACATCAGGGCGATGGCGCCCGCCTTCTTCTGCGGGGTGACCAGACCGGCCGCCACGACCGCTCCGATGCCGAAGAAAGCACCGTGGGCGAGCGAGGCGATCACGCGGCCGATGACCATCACTTCGAAAACGGGTGCGGTCGCGGTGACCACATTGCCGATGATGAACAGGCCCATGAGGATCATCAGCATCCGTTTGCGGCTGACCTTCGTGCCGAGCACGGTCATCAGCGGAGCCCCGAGCACGACGCCGAGCGCATAGCCCGTGGCCAGGAAGCCGGCGGCCGGGATGGACACCTGGAAGTCGGCGGCCACCTCGGGGAGCAGTCCCATGACCACGAACTCGGTAGTCCCTATACCGAAGGCCCCGATGGCCAGAGCGAGGAGTGCGAGCGGCATGGGTTCACCCTTCCAAACGATTGTTGCAGCGCCTTACAAGCGTAGACAATAATTGCAGACGCGCATTAATTGCAAGCGCCGACTATTGCAGCCGTCGGCTACTCTGGGCGTAAGCAACTCCGGCACGGAGGAGAGACCATGACAGCCACGGACCCGGCCCTGACCGCCCTCTCCCAGGGCTGGATCGCGCTCTCCCTGCTCCACGGCAAGATCGAGACGCGCGTCGAACGGGCCCTGCAGAGCGGTCACGGCCTCAGCGTGCGGGAGTACTCCTTGCTGGACGTGCTCAGCCGACAGCACAACGGACCGGGCGGACACCTGCAGATGAAGCAGGTGGCAGACGCCGTCGGGCTGAGCCAGAGCGCCACCACCCGCCTGGTAACCCGCCTCGAAGACCGCGGACTGCTGACCCGGTACCTCTGCGACACCGACCGCAGGGGCATCTACACCGATGTCACCGACACCGGGGCCGCCCTGCTCTCCGAAGCCCGGCCGACCAATGACAGCGCCCTGCGCGCCGCGCTCGACGAGGCTGCGGAGAACCCCGAGCTGGCCCCGCTCGTCAGGGCGGTCGAGGAACTGAAGGCCATTCCCGTTTAGTCCACCCGCCGACTGCGTAGGCTGCGGATCATGAGCGATCTGGACATACGCCGCGCGACCGCTGACGACCTGGCGGAGATCGTGGCGCTGCTCGCCGACGACCCGCTGGGTGCCCGACGCGAGTCGCCGGACAACCTCGTGCCCTACCGGACGGCGCTCGGGCGGCTGGCCGACGACCCGAACCAGCACATGATGGTCGCTGTGCGCGCGGAGCGCGTCGTCGGAACCCTGCAGCTGAGCGTGATCCCGGGGCTGTCCCATCGTGGCGCCACTCGTTCCGTGATCGAGGGCGTTCGCATCCACGCAGACGAACGAGGCAGCGGCCTCGGCACCCGGCTGATCCAGTGGGCCGTGGACGAATCACGTCGGCAGGGCTGCCAACTGGTTCAGCTCACCTCCGACCTCTCCCGCACCGACGCGCGTCGCTTCTACGAGCGGCTCGGCTTCGTGGCCAGCCATGTGGGTTTCAAGCTCGCCCTCTGACCCTGCTTCCCTCCCGAGGAGCCGACGTGCAACGCATCAGTGACGAACAGCGGCGTATCCGGATCGGCTGCCGCCATCTGCTGGCACCCGCCGTACGGGCCTCATCGCCCGTCGCGGTGGCCGACGCCCTCGTCGGGCTCCATGCGACCGACGCTGCCACCGTCTTCCTTTCCGTCTGCGCCAGGCTCGCCGAGCCCGGCGTCGCCTCAGTGGAGCGGTGCCTCTACGAGGACGTTTCGCTGGTGCGGATGCTCTCCATGCGCAACACCCTCTTCGTCGTCTCGGATGAGATGGCTCCCCGGGTCGAGGCCGCGAACGCGCGCGCTGTGGCCGCCAAGGAGCGCCGCAACCTTCTCAAGCACTTGCGGGAGGACGGCAACGGCCTGGACGAACGCTGGCTCGACGAGGCCGAGAAGAGCGCCCTGGCCTTCCTCGACGAGAGCGGCCCGGTCTCGGGCAGCGAACTCGCCGCCGGCGTGGCCGCACTCCGCACCAGGATCACCCTGTTTCCCGGGAAGAAACAGGAGGCGGTGCAAGGCGTCGCGACGCGGGTGATCCGCGTACTGGCCGCAGAGGGGAGGATCCGTCGGGAGCGGCCGCGGGGCTCCTGGACCTCCAGCCAGTTCCGCTGGGCCCTTGCCCAGCCCCGCGCGGAGGAAGAAACCGCCCCGGCCCAGGCGGAGCTCGCCCTGCGCTGGCTACAGGCGTACGGACCGGGCACCGAGGGCGACCTCAAGTGGTGGACGGGGTGGGGAACGCGCGAGGTCCGTACGGCGCTGGCGGCGGTCGAAGCCACGGAGGTGCTGCTCGACAACGGGGCCGTGGCCTGGGTCGCCCCCGGAGATACGGAACCCGAACCCGAACCCGCCCCCTGGGCGGCCCTGCTGCCCGCGCTCGACCCCAGCGGCATGGGCTGGGCGGACCGCAGCTTCCATCTGTCGGCCGAACACCGGGCAGCCCTCTTCGACCGCTCGGGCAACATCGGCCCCACGGTGTGGTGGAACGGCGAGATCGTGGGTGGCTGGGCGCAGCGCGGCAACGGCGAACTGGTCTGGCGGCTGCTGACCGATCCCGGCCGGGAGGCATCGTCGGCGATCGAGGCCGAGGCATCCCGGCTGGCGGCCTGGGTGGGAGACGCGCGGATCACACCGCGCTTCCGGACCCCTCTGGAGCGGGAGTTGACCTCCTGAGCCGCTGGGCGGCCTGTTTCACGTGAAACGGGCCGCCCCGACTTCCTGAACGGCACTCAGCTCTCAGGCCCTCCTCGGCCCGTGGAGCTCGCTCTCTGGGTCGCGCTCAGTCCCCCAGACCGCGCCAACCCTCCTTGTCCACACCGCCGGGTACCGCTGCCGCTGGGTCGTACGGCTCACGTGTGAAGACGAAGGACCCCAGATCGAGGTGGTTCACGCTGCCGTCGGCGTTCCGTACGATCCGTAGCGTCTCCCCCGCGTAGTAGCCGTCCAGACCCACCCAGGTGCCGTCGGGCCGTGCGGTGAAGCGGGCCCCCCTGCCCTGGCCGTTCACCGGCCGCAGCTCAAGACCTCGATCGGCGGTCAGCCGCAGGATGTTCGGGCGCGTGGCCCAGTACCACTGACCGGTCAGGGCGAGGAGTTCCGGATCGGTCTCGGGCAGCGGGCGCCAGGGCTCCGGGATGCGGGGCTCGGCCTCGGCGACGATGTCGACGAGATCAGCGGCCACCTCACCGATCGCGAGACCGGAGGTCGCGTTGACGAGCACCACGGCTGCCACGTCATCCTCGGCACTGACCCAGAGGGCGGCCAGGAAGCCGGGAAGCGAGCCCGTATGTCCGATGAAGGTGCGCCCCTTCCGTCGGCCCAGCTGCAGCCCCAGACCGTAACCGTTGTCCCAGTCGCCGGGCTCCGGAGCAGCCGACGGGCGCTTCATCTCCTCCACCGACGCGGCGCGGAGCACCCGCTCGTCGCCCTCGGCAAGGAAGGCCGCGAAGCGGAGCAGATCCGCGGTGGTGGACCAGAGCTGCCCGGCGGGCGCCATCAGTCCCAGGTCCTCCGCCGGTTCGGGAAGCATGGCGTCGGCCCACGGATGCACCGCCCAGCCGCCGGCATGCGGAGCCTGTGGGAGGTAACTCGTGCGGTGCATACCGAGA
The DNA here is from genome assembly GCF_040632605.1 of Streptomyces sp. NPDC019224. Taxonomy (NCBI): domain Bacteria; kingdom Bacillati; phylum Actinomycetota; class Actinomycetes; order Kitasatosporales; family Streptomycetaceae; genus Streptomyces; species Streptomyces sp. NPDC019224. The sequence goes on from NZ_JBEYCF010000020.1 coordinate 98,492, forward strand.
GGCTCCAGCACCTCGCGTCGCAGCACCTCCTCCCAGGACGCCCCGCGCACAGCCTCGACCAGCGAACCGAGCAGGGTGTAGCCGGGGTTGGAGTAGTGGTGCCGGTGGCCGGGCGGGTGCATGGCGATCTGCTCACCGAGCACGTCCGCGAGGGTAGGGCGCAGACTGCCGGGGGTTCGCTCCCACCAGGGCGCGGTCGTCTCGGCACCGAGCCCCGCACTGTGGCCGAGCAGCTGATGGATGGTCACGTCGCCCGCCCCGGTGCCGGGGAGGTGCTTTTCCAACGGATCGGCCAGATCGAGCAGCCCCTCGTCACGCAGCCGCAGCACCAGCACCGCGGTGAACGACTTGGTGAGGGAGCCGATCCTGAACTGCGTGTCGGAGTCCGGGGCATGGCCGTCGACGCAACTGCGCGAGCCCTCCCAGACCGTCCGCCCCTGCCGCTGCACGGCAGCAACCAGAGAGGGGGTACGCCCTTCGGCCTGAGCCGTGGCGACGCGGTGCAGCAACGCGCGCCGGGTACCAGGAAGCAACTGTTCAGCAGGAGAATTCATCATCAACAACTACCGCCCGCACGGACGTATGGCGACTTCATTTCCCGGGCCGGTGCCGGTCAGGTCTGTGCCATGTCCACGAAGCGGGAATAGTGGCCCTGGAAGGCGACCGTGATCGTCGCCGTCGGGCCGTTTCGATGCTTGGCCACGATCAGGTCCGCCTCACCGGCACGCGGTGACTCCTTCTCGTACGCGTCCTCACGGTGCAGCAGGATCACCATGTCGGCGTCCTGCTCGATGGAACCGGACTCACGGAGGTCGGAGACCATCGGCTTCTTGTCCGTGCGCTGCTCAGGGCCACGGTTCAGCTGGGAAAGAGCGATGACCGGCAGCTGCAGCTCCTTGGCCAACAGCTTGAGGTTTCGCGACATGTCGGAGACTTCCTGCTGGCGGCTCTCCGCGCGCTTGGAGCCGCCGGACTGCATCAGCTGAAGGTAGTCGATGACCACCAGCTTGAGGTCGTTGCGCTGCTTGAGGCGACGGCACTTCGCCCGGATCTCCATCATGGAGAGATTGGGGGAGTCGTCGATGTAGAGCGGGGCCGCGGAGACGTCCGGCATCCGCCGGGCGAGCCGCGTCCAGTCCTCGTCGGTCATCGTGCCGGAACGCATGTGGTGCAGTGCCACCCGAGCCTCGGCGGACAGCAGGCGCATGGCGATCTCGTTCCGCCCCATTTCCAGGGAGAAGATCACGCTGGGGAGGTTGCTCTTGATCGAGCAGGCCCGGGCGAAGTCCAGTGCGAGGGTCGACTTACCCATGGCAGGACGTGCCGCGATGACGACCATCTGGCCCGGGTGCAGGCCGTTGGTCAGGGCATCGAGGTCGGTGAACCCTGTGGGCACCCCTGTCATCTCTCCGCTGCGGGAGCCGATCGCCTCGATCTCGTCGAGGGCGCCCTCCATGATGTCACCGAGCGGCAGATAATCCTCGCTGGTCCGCTGCTCGGTGACGGCGTAGATCTCGGCCTGCGCGGAGTTGACGATGTCGTCGACATCGCCGTCGGCCGCGTATCCCATCTGTGTGATCTTCGTGCCGGCCTCGACGAGCCGCCTCAGGACCGCGCGTTCGTGGACGATCTCCGCGTAGTACGACGCGTTGGCCGCCGTCGGCACAGACTGGACCAGGGTGTGCAGGTACGGCGCCCCGCCCACCTTGGTGATCTCGCCGCGCTTGACCAGCTCGGCGGCCACGGTGATGGGGTCGGCCGGCTCGCCCTTGGCATAGAGGTCGAGAATCGCCTGGTAGACGGTCTCGTGCGCGGGGCGGTAGAAGTCATGGCCCTTGATGATCTCCACGACATCGGCGATGGCGTCCTTGGACAGGAGCATGCCGCCCAGCACGGACTGCTCCGCGTCCAGATCCTGGGGCGGAACCCGCTCGAAGCCCGAGGGGCCGCCTTCCCAGTCGTGGCTCTCCCGGCCGCCGCCGTGGCGCTCGCCCCGGTCCCGGTCCTCACCCCGGCGCTGGCGCTGGCGGGAGACGGGCAGCCGGTCACTGGGGCCGGTGTCCGCCCAGGGGTCGTCCAAGGGTTCGGAAATGCTCATCCGGCCACCTCCTCCCGTCCGCTCCGCGGACCTAGCCGTGCTTCTCTTTCTTACGGCACGGCACCGACAAACAAGACCCCCGACTCCGGTTCCGGTGTGTCGAGTTCTGCCATCTCGCAGAGCCGAAACGGGGTGGGGGCGCCGGACTACGGTAGGCGGCTCGGCACCGTCAGCCAATCTGGTTATCCACAGGCCCTGTGGATGATGGCCCAGATGCTGTGGAGAACTCCGCGGAACCTGTGCACGGACCGGGGGACAGCACTGTGGACAAACTCATAGCGCAGCTGCAAATACCGCTTTGACCTGGGCTTTCCCCATCCACTGGCTGTGGGGGAGAAAAAGTTCCGCAGTGGGGCGGAGATCATGGCGTCTCTGGCGGAGGAGTGACCCACAGATGAGCAAATGTAAGGACTCCCAGCCAATTGCATCTCTTACCTGTGGAAGATTAGATTGGCTGCCATGATCCAGCCACCGGGGCCCCCGTCCTCCCGTCGCCGTCGGCATGACCGCGAGATCATCGCGCTCGCCGTCCCGGCTTTCGGCGCACTCGTGGCCGAGCCGCTGTTCGTGATGGTCGACAGTGCGATCGTCGGCCATCTCGGCACCCCGCAGCTGGCCGGCCTGGCGGTCGCTGCCGCCCTGCTGACGACCGCGGTGAGCATTTTCGTCTTCCTCGCCTACGCCACCACCGCAGCGGTCGCCCGACGGGTGGGCGCCGGCGATATGGCCGCCGCGATCCGCCAGGGCATGGACGGCATCTGGCTGGCACTCCTGCTCGGTCTCGCCGTCATCGTGCTGACGCTCCCCCTGGCCCCCTGGCTCGTCGACGTCTTCGGCGCCTCTCCCACAGCGGCCCCCCACGCCATCACCTACCTCCGGATCTCCAGTCTCGGCATCCCCGCGATGCTGGTGGTCATGGCCGCGACCGGCGTACTCCGGGGCCTCCAGGACACCCGCACCCCGCTCTACGTCGCCATCGGCGGCTTCGCAGCCAACGCGGCCCTCAACGCCGCCCTCGTCTACGGCGCCGGTCTGGGCATCGCCGGCTCGGCCTGGGGCACGGTCATCGCCCAGCTCGCGATGGCGGCCGCCTACCTAGTCGTCGTCGTACGGGGGGCCCGACGGCACGGCGCGTCGCTGCGCCCCGACGCTGCAGGTATCCGGGCCTGCGCACAGGCGGGGGTGCCCCTCCTGGTCCGCACGCTGTCGCTACGCGCCGTCCTGCTCATCGCCACGGCGGTCGCCGCCCGGCTCGGGGACACCGACCTCGCCGCACACCAGATCATCCTGTCCCTGTGGAGCCTGATGGCCTTCGCCCTCGACGCCATCGCCATCGCCGGACAGGCCATCATCGGGCGGTACCTGGGAGCGGGCGATGCGCAGGGTGCCCGCGAGGCCTGCCGCCGGATGGTGGAGTGGGGCATCGCGTCCGGAGTGGCCCTGGGGGTACTGATCGTCCTGGCCCGTCCTCTCTTCGTACCCCTGTTCACCGGCGACGCTTCGGTCCGGGACGCTCTGCTGCCGGCCCTCCTGGTGGTGGCCGCCACCCAGCCGATCGCCGGCGTCGTCTTCGTCCTGGACGGCGTACTGATGGGCGCCGGTGACGGGCCGTACCTGGCCTGGGCCATGCTGGTGACCCTGGCCGTCTTCGCGCCGGCGGCCCTTCTGGTCCCGGCCCTGGGCGGCGGACTCACCGCCCTGTGGTGCGCGATGGCACTGATGATGATCGTGCGGATGGCGACGCTCTGGCTCCGTACCCGCTCAGGAAAATGGCTGGTCACCGGCGCGACCCGCTGAACCTGGGCACGCGCCCGCCCGAGGACCGCACATCACCGAGGCGGAGGAGTCCCCGGGCAGCATGTTTCACGTGAAACGGCGAAGGGCCGCACCCCGGAGGGTACGGCCCTTCACTGTTCTGCTGAGGTGCGGCCCGATCAGGCAGCAACGACCTCGACGCCGAGCTTCGCAGCGACCTCGGGGTGCAGACGCACGGACACCTGGTGCCCGCCGAGCGTCTTGATCGGCGAGCCGAGCTCGACGCGACGCTTGTCGACGTCCGGACCACCGGCGGCCTTGATCGCCGAGGCGATGTCGGCCGGGGTGACGGAGCCGAAGAGCCGACCGGCGTCGCCGGAGCGAACGGCCAGACGGACCTTCACGGCCTCGAGCTTGGCCTTGACCTCGTTGGCCTGCTCGATCGTGGCGATCTCGTGGATCTTGCGGGCGCGGCGGATCTGCGCCACGTCCTTCTCGCCACCCTTGGTCCAGCGGATGGCGAAGCCACGCGGAACCAGGTAGTTACGGGCGTACCCGTCCTTGACGTCGACGACGTCGCCTGCAGCACCGAGGCCGGTGACCTCGTGGGTGAGGATGATCTTCATGATTCGGTCACCCTTCCCTTATCGCGCGGTGGACGTGTAGGGCAGCAGCGCCATCTCACGGCTGTTCTTGACTGCCGTGGCGACGTCACGCTGGTGCTGCGTGCAGTTGCCGGTGACGCGGCGGGCACGGATCTTGCCGCGGTCGGAAATGAACTTCCGCAGCATGTTCGTGTCCTTGTAGTCCACGTACTGGGTCTTGTCCTTGCAGAACGCGCAGACCTTCTTCTTAGGCTTGCGCACAGGCGGCTTCGCCATGGTGTTTCTCCTGTGTGATCAAGAAGTGGGGGTACGAGCTTCCCTAGAAGGGGGGCTCGTCCGAGTAGCCGCCGCCGGAGCCACCGGAGCTTCCGCCCCAGCCGCCTCCGCCTTGCTGGCCCCCGCCCTGGCCGCCGGCCGGCGCGCTCGTGGCCCACGGGTCGTCGGCGGGAGCCCCGCCACCACCCTGCTGGCCACCACCGGGACCGCCGCCCCAGTTACCGCCACCCTGCTGGCCGCCGCCGTATCCACCCTGACCGCCCTGGCCACCGCGACCGGTGGTCTTGGTGACCTTGGCCGTGGCGTTCTTGAGGCTGGGGCCGACTTCCTCGACGTCCAGCTCGTAGACCGTGCGCTTGACGCCCTCGCGGTCTTCGTACGACCGCTGCTTCAGCCGGCCCTGCACGACAACGCGCATGCCTCGCGTGAGCGACTCGGCGACGTTCTCCGCCGCCTGCCGCCAGACCGAGCAGGTGAGGAACAGGCCTTCGCCGTCCTTCCACTCATTGGTCTGCCGGTCGAAGATGCGGGGAGTGGACGCGACGCGGAACTTCGCGACCGCCGCACCGGACGGGGTGAAGCGCAGCTCGGGGTCGTCGACGAGATTGCCGACGACCGTGATGACGGTCTCGCCTGCCATGGGTGAACCTCTCGGCGGGGATTTCTTGGCTGCTTGCTGCTACTCGGACCCGATGACCGCTGAGCCGGAAGCTCAGTGAATCTCGGGGCGGAGGACCTTGGTCCGGAGGACCGACTCGTTCAGGTTCATCTGGCGGTCGAGCTCCTTGACGACCGCAGGCTCGGCCTGCAGGTCGATGACCGAGTAGATGCCCTCGGGCTTCTTCTTGATCTCGTAAGCGAGACGACGACGGCCCCAGGTGTCGACCTTCTCAACCTTTCCTTCGCCCTCACGGACGACGGAGAGGAAGTTCTCGATCAGCGGGGAGACTGCTCGCTCCTCGAGATCGGGGTCGAGGATGACCATCACCTCGTAGTGACGCATGTGGAACCCACCTCCTTTGGACTCAGCGGCCACGGTCGTTCCGTGGCAGGAGGGTCGTGATGCGTTGAGCAACGGTGCCCGAGTAAAACAGCTGCCACTGACAGCACCCTCGGTGAGGAGGGGCGGACCGTGTGGGCCTGGGCAGACACCGGTGCAGACCGACCAGAGTACCCGCAGACCGGCTTCCGGTTGAAATCCGGTGGTCAGGGGACGCAATCTGTACACATCGGGTGTGAGCGGCGCCACGACCGCGCCGCATTGTCGGCCAGGAGGTACTCCATGGCACACGTAACGCGGACCCGCCCCTCCGTCTCGCTCTTCGCCACGGACGGCAGGCCCCATCCGCTGCAGGACGCGCTCGTGGGGGTCACGCTCGTCCTCGGTGCCCTCGCCTTCATCTCGGCGATGTTCCACAACCTGCACCTGCTGAGCTCGTGGGCCGGGCTCATCGGCATCCTCACGGGGGCGTACGGCCTGTACATCTCCGTGACGACGCGTGAGAGGTTCCCGCTGATCGTCGGCATGGGGGCCGCCGCCCTCGGGTTCTTCCTCGGCATGGCCCACGGCGGACTCTTCGGCGGCGTGATCGGCTGACCCTGCGGATCCGGGCCGGGCGGCTCCGCCACCGAGCGGGGCCGCCCCCGCACGCCGCCCGGAACCGAGCGGGCCCGATGGGGCCAGACCGCGCGCTTCCCGGTCACAGTAGGCTTCGGCGCGAGAGCCGGAGCCCCTGACCGATGGGGACACACCTGCCGAGGAGCGCCCCGCATGAGCCTGACCCTGAGGACCATCAGCCGAGAGCAACACCTGGCCTACATCCAGAGTCTGCCCGCGGCCAGTCACATGCAGGTCCCGGCATGGGCGGATGTGAAGGCCGAGTGGCGCTCGGAGAGCCTGGGCTGGTTCGACAAGACCGGCCAGCTCGTCGGCGCGGGCCTGGTGCTCTACCGGCAGCTCCCCAAGATCAAGCGGTACCTGGCGTATCTGCCAGAGGGCCCGGTCATCAACTGGTACGCCCCCAACCTGAGCGACTGGCTGCAGCCGATGCTGGCGCACCTCAAGCAGCAGGGCGCCTTCTCGGTGAAGATGGGCCCGCCGGTGGTCATCCGCCGCTGGGACGCCTCGGCCATCAAGGCCGGCATCCAGGACCCGGACGTGAAGCGCCTGCGCGACGTCGAGGCCACACACATCGAACCGCGCGCCTTCGAGGTCGCCGACCGGCTGCGGAAGATGGGCTGGCAGCAGGGTGAGGACGGCGGCGCCGGATTCGGTGACGTACAGCCCCGCTACGTGTTCCAGGTGCCGCTGGCGAACCGCTCCCTGGAGGACGTCCACAAGGGCTTCAACCAGCTCTGGCGGCGCAACATCAAGAAGGCCGAGAAGGCCGGCGTCGAGGTCGTCCAGGGCAGCTACGCGGAGCTCTCCGAGTGGCAGCGGCTGTACGAGATCACGGCGGAGCGCGACCGCTTCCGCCCGCGCCCGCTCGGCTACTTCCAGCGCATGTGGACGGCCCTCAACAGCGAGGACCCCAACCGGATGCGGCTTTACTTCGCCCGTCACGAGGGGGAGAACGTCGCGGCCGCGACCATGCTGATCGTCGGCGGCCACGTCTGGTACTCGTACGGCGCCTCGGCCAACCACAAGCGCGAGGTCCGCCCCTCGAACGCGATGCAGTGGCGGATGCTGCGCGACGCGTACGCCATGGGCGCCACGGTCTACGACCTGCGCGGCATCTCGGACTCGCTGGACGAGACCGACCACCTCTTCGGTCTGATCCAGTTCAAGGTCGGCACCGGCGGTCAGGCGGCGGAGTACCTCGGCGAGTGGGACTTCCCGCTCAACAAGCTGCTGCACAAGGCGCTCGACATCTACATGTCGCGTCGCTGATCCGCGCTCCCCAGCTGACGAAACCGGCTCCATTCGTTTCAATGGGGCCTGAACACGCTTCTCCCCTCCGATTCACCGCAGCCACCAGAAGGGTTCCGGACCGGCCATGGCGCTCTCCCTGTACGTCGACACCGCGCGCTGGCGGGCGCACCAGAAAACCGTTCTCGACCAGTTCCCCGGCATCGTGCCGGTCTGCAAGGGCAACGGGTACGGCTTCGGCCACGAGCGGCTGGCCGACGAGGCGATCCGCTTCGGCTCCGACATCCTCGCGGTCGGCACCACCTACGAGGCGGCCCGCATCAAGGACTGGTTCAGCGGTGACCTGCTGGTGCTCACGCCGTTCCGGCGCGGCGAGGAGCCGGTGCCGCTGCCCGACCGTGTCGTACGGTCCGTGTCGTCCGTGGACGGGGTGCACGCCCTGGTGGGCGCCCGGGTCGTCATCGAGTGCATGAGCTCGATGAAGCGCCACGGCGTCAAGGAGGAGGAGCTCGGGCAGCTGCACGCCGCCATCGAGGACGTACGCCTCGAAGGCTTCGCCCTTCACCTGCCGCTGGACCGTACGGACGGCTCGGACGCGGTCGAGGAGGTCATCGCGTGGATGGACCGTCTGCGGGCGGCCCGGCTGCCGCTGCACACGATGTTCGTCAGCCACCTGCGCGCCGATGAGCTGGCCCGGCTGCAGCAGCAGTTCCCGCAGACCCGGTTCCGCGCCCGCATCGGCACCCGGCTCTGGCTCGGGGACCACGAGGCGACGGAGTACCGGGGCGCCGTACTCGACGTCACCCGCGTCGCGAAGGGCGACCGGTTCGGCTACCGGCAGCAGAAGGCCGCGTCCGACGGCTGGCTGGTCGTGGTCGCCGGTGGCACCTCGCACGGCGTGGGTCTGGAGGCCCCGAAGGCCCTGCACGGCGTGATGCCGCGCGCCAAGGGCGTCGCCCGGGCGGGCCTGGCCACCGTGAACCGCAACCTGTCACCGTTCGTCTGGGCGGGCAAGCAGCGCTGGTTCGCCGAACCGCCGCACATGCAGGTCTCGATCCTGTTCGTGCCCTCGGACGCCGAGGAGCCGCGGGTGGGCGACGAACTGGTGGCCCACCTGCGCCACACGACCACCCAGTACGACCGCCTCGTCGAACGCTGAGCCCGTGGTCCGGCCCCGCCCCGCTCAGTCGGCGGCGGGCGTGCCGGCCGTGCCCCACTCCACCCGTGGTCCGGTCGCCGAGGGAAGCGCCTCACGGCGCGCGGGAGCGGCCTCGATGAGGTGGGTCAGTACGAAGACGTCCTCGGCCCCGTCGAGTACCCCGCCCGACGGGTCGTCCGAGCCGTCGCGCCGCACCGCGTCGTGTTCCGGCATCACGATGTCCCGTACGACGACGGCGCACAGGTAGAGCGTGCCCAGCAGGTGCAGCACGATCGCCAGCTGGTAGCCCTCCGTCGGCAGCCCCTGGTGCTTGTCACCGCTCGTCGTGTACGCCAGGTACATCCAGATCCCCAGGAAGTACAGGACCTCGCACGTCTGCCAGATCAGGAAGTCCCGCCAGCGGGGCCTGGCCAGCGCGGCGAGGGGGATCAGCCACAGGACGTACTGGGGTGAGTAGACCTTGTTGACGAGGATGAACACCGCGACGACGAGGAACGCGAGCTGGGCGAAGCGCGGCCTGCGCGGTGCCGTCAGAGTCAGGACGCCGATCGCGAGGCACAGCGCGACCGTGGTCAGCGTCGAGACGGTGTTGACCGTGCCGACGTCGATGGCCTCGCCGGTGCGCTGCGTGATGACCAGCCAGAACGACCCGAAGTCGATGCCGCGTTCCTCGCTGAAGGTGTAGAACTTCTTCCATCCCTCGGGCGCGAAGATCATGACCGGCAGATTGACCACCAGCCAGGAGCCGGCCGCGCCGAGCGCCGCCGCACCGAAGTCGCGCCACTTCCCTGCTCGCCAGCACAGGACGAACGCGGGCCCCAGCAGGAGAACGGGGTAGAGCTTGGCGGCCGTGGCCAGCCCGATGAGGACGCCGAACGCCAGCGGGCGGCTCCTGGACCACATGAGCATCGCCGCGGCGGTCAGAGCGACCGCCAGCAGATCCCAGTTGATCGTGGCGGTGAGCGCGAAGGCGGGCGCGAGCGCCATCAGGAGACCGTCCCAGGGGCGCCGCCGGTGCGTGCGGGCGACGCAGACGGCGATCACGGAGGTGCAGACCATCAGCATGCCGGCGTTGACCAGCCAATAGGCCTGCTCCTGATCCTGGATGGAGCCGCCGCCCGGCGTCAACCAGGCCGCGACCTGCATGAACACCCCGGTGAGAACGGGGTACTCCAGGAACTGCATGTCGCCCGGCAGCCGGTCGAAGTACGGCACCAGACCGTCGGCGAAGCCGCGTCCCGAGTACAGGTGCGGGATGTCCGAGTAGCACGCGTGGGTGTACTGGGAGCCTGCGCCCCTGAACCACGCCCAGTTGTAGCAGGGAAGCTTCTGCACCATGCCGAGCGCGAACATGCCGATGGCCACCAGGGCGATGGCTCCCACCGGGGTGAGCGCGGTGCTGCCGAGCCGCGACCAGCGCCCCGACCTCCCGCCGATCAGCTCGCTGCCGGCCGCCGCGACCTCGTCCCGGTGCGTGGGCCGTACGACGGACCGTTCCTGGTGCACGCTCGTGTCCTCTGCGCTTGGCATGCCGCACATCCTGCCGTACGGCGCTGTGGAAACGACGAGGGCCGCGGCACCGGGGGTGCCGCGGCCCTCTTCTCTCGTTCGGGTCACCTCGCGGGGGCTGTTCGCCTGGCGCGAGGCGCACTGTGTGCCGGGCGCTACCCGGCCGCGCCACCGAACCAGTTGGTGTTCCCGTTGCTGTTGGCATTCCCGTTGCCGTTGGTGTTTCCGCCGGTGGTGGTGTCGGTGCCCGAACCGGCGTCGCCCTCGGTCGTACCGGTGGAGGTTCCGGTGTCCGTGTTGCCGCCGTCGTCGCCCTGGCTGGTACCCGTGTCCGTGTTGCCGCCGTCGTTGCCCTGGCTGGTACCCGTGTTCGCGTTGCCGCCGTTGTTGTTCTGGCAGTTCCAGTCCCACGTACCGCAGGTCTTGCTCGGCTCGGGGGTCGGAACCTCAGGAGTGGGCGTGGGCGTGGGCGTCGGGGTCGGCGTCGGCGACTCGGACTCGGACTCGGTCGGGGTGGGCGTGGGGGTCGGCGTGGGCTTCTTGGACGTGCCGCCGCCGTAGACCTTCTTCCCGATCGGCTCCGCCTTGGCGAAGTCCTCGGCCTTCACGCCCTTCATGGCCTCGGCCATGTAGTCGTGCCAGACCTGCGCGGGGAACGAGGCGCCGTGGATCTCGTCCTCGCCACCGGTGCCGTACATCTTCTCGAACTGGCGGTTCTTGTGCTTCTCGTCGTCGTCCAGCCGGTACATGCTGATCGCCGTCGACAGCTGCGGGGTGTAGCCGACGAACCACGCCGACAGGTTGTCGTCGGTCGTACCCGTCTTGCCCGCGACCTCACGGCCCGGAAGCCTGGCGGGCGTACCCGTCCCCTTCTCCACGACGTTCTTGAGCACGTCCGTGACGTTGTCGGCGATGACGCTGTCGAAGGCGCTCTTGGTGACCACCTTGTGCTGGTAGATCACCCTGCCGCCCTTCTTCACATCGGTGACGGAGAAGGTCTCGCGTTGCTGCCCCCTGGCCGCGAAGGTGGCGTAGGCACCGGCCATGCGCGTCGCGCTGGGCGAGGACGTACCGATGGAGAAGGACGGCACACTGGCGTCCGCCATGTACTGGTCGTCCTTCAAGCCGGCCGCGATGGCCGTTTCCTTCACCTTGTCCGTGCCGACGTCCATACCGAGCTGTACGTAGGGGGAGTTGGCCGACCACTGCATGGCCTCACGAAGGGTGATGGGGCCGTACGACTCGTGGCCGTCGTTGGCCTGCAGCCACTCCTTGCCCTCCTTGTCGGTCCAGATGTCGCCGTTGTACTTCTTGATCTTCAGCTTGTCGGCGCCGTTGTAGATACTCAACGGGGAGACCTTCGTACGCTGCGACTCGTTCTGCTCAGCGGCGCCGGACGGGTCACGCTTGCCGTACTCCATGGCCGCGGCCAGTACGAACGGCTTGAAGGTGGAGCCGACCGCGGCGCCGGTGGGGCCGGCGTTGCTGGTGTAGTGCTTCGTCGCGTCCTCACCGCCGTAGATCGCCCGGATCGCACCGGTCTTGGGATCGACCGACGAACCGCCGAACTGCACGTGGGTGTCCGTCTTCGGGCGCTTCTTCGGGTCGATCTTCTCGTCGTAGACGCGCTTGACCGCCTTGCTGAGCTGGTTGACCTTCGCCTTGTCGAAGGTCGTGTGGATCTCGTAGCCGCCCTGGGCCAGCTGATCGCTGGTGACGTCGGTGTTGTTGAGGAACTCGGCCTTGGCCGTGTTGACGAGGTAGCCGATCTGACCGCCCAGCTGGGCGTTCTTCTGCGGCTTGAGGGGCATCGGGAACTCCTTGTACCCGTCCCGTTCCTTCTGGGACATCCGGCCGTCCTTCACCTCCTCGTCGAGAATCCACTTCCAGCGCTTCGTCGCCCGGGCGAGGTTCTTCTCCGCGGTCGCCTGCACCGGGTCGATCTCCGGCGCGCCGGCGGGGTCGTAGTAGCTGGCGCCCTTGAGGAGGCTGGCCATGAAGGCGCACTGGCTCGGGTCCAGGTCCTTGGCGTCCTTGCCGTAGTACGTACGGGCCGCGGCCTGGAGTCCGGAGGCACCCCGTCCGTAGTACGAGACGTTGAGGTACCCGGCCATGACCTCCGACTTCTTCATCTCGCTGCCGACCTTGAGCGTGATGAAGAGTTCCTCGAACTTGCGGCTCAGGGTCTGCTCCTGCGACAGCCGCGAGTTCTTGACGTACTGCTGGGTGATCGTCGACCCGCCCTGGGTCTCGCCGCCCTTGGCCATGTTGAACACGGCGCGGGCGATACCCATGGGGTCGATGCCGTGGTCGTGCTCGAAGGACTTGTTCTCCGCGGAGATGACGGCGTTGCGCATCGCCTCGGGGATCTGCTCGTAGCCGATGACCTGGCGGTTGACCTCACCGCCGGTGGCCACCATCTGGGAGCCGTCCTTCCAGTAGTAGACGTTGTTCTCCGCCTTCGCGGCCTCCTTGATGTCCGGCTTGGCGACCATGGCGTACGCGAGGCCGGCAAGACCCATCAGGAGGCCGAGGAAGCCGATGCACAGGCTGGAGACCAGCTTCCACGACGGAATCCAGCGACGCGGGCCCTGACGTCCGGCACGCGGGTAGTCGATGAAACGCTTCTTGGCCGGCCGCCGGCCACCGCGGCCCTCCGGCCCGCCGTCCCCGCCACCGCGGCGTCGGCCACCGCCGCCGGAACCTCCTCCGCCCCCACCGCCCCGCTGGGCCGCCCGTCTGGCGGCGGCGCGGCCCCCATAAGGGGTCTCCTCGCCGTGCACATCGGAAGGTGAGGCTGAAGTTACTCCGCGTGACGGCGCTGCGCGGCGTCCGGAGGACTGCTGGGCGGCTCGTCGGGCCGCGGCACGTCCGCCACCTTGCGGTTGCGACGTCTTGCGACGGTGCTCGCTCATCGAACGACTACTCCTCGGGCAGGCGAGAGCGCCTGGAAGCGGCAGGTGAGATCCGGTCCCCCCGAATGACGGACCAGCCCGGCGACAGGCTCGCCACAGTGCATCCGGCTGGTCCGCGAGCACTGACGCATGCGCGCGTCTCGCGGTTCCCGGTGGTCTGCATGCCGCACAGACTACGCACGGTCAAAACCTTCCCAGGACCGAACTTCACCCCAAATAACGCAAGTCGGTTCCTACGAATGGGCGATGTGACGCCGCTCACTGAGGCTCCCCTTGTCGGCGCGGTCGGTCCGATCTATCGTGCTGATGTATCGAGTCGATACATCAGCTCGGTACATCGACTCGGCACAAGGGACCGCGAGGGCACTCGGAGAAGGAGGGGCGAGGTTGAGCAGACGTTCCGGCATCCTCGAGTTCGCCGTCCTCGGCCTGCTCCGTGAATCCCCGATGCACGGCTACGAGCTGCGCAAACGCCTCAACACCTCGTTGGGGATCTTCCGCGCCTTCAGTTACGGAACCCTCTACCCCTGTCTCAAGACGCTGGTCGCCAACGGCTGGTTGATCGAGGAACCGGGGACCGCTCCGACAGAAGCGGCGCCCGGCTCCGGCCGGCCCGTCGCTCCTGCCTCGTCCCTGGCGGGACGCCGCGCCAAGATCGTCTACCGGTTGACGGCCGAAGGTAAGGAGCACTTCGAGGAGCTGCTCACGCACACCGGCCCCGACTCCTGGGAGGACGAGCACTTCGCGGCTCGCTTCGCCTTCTTCGGGCAGACGGAGCACGAGGTGCGGATGCGGGTGCTGGAAGGGCGCCGCAGCCGGCTGGAGGAGCGCCTGGAGAAGATGAGCGCCTCTCTGGCCCGCACCCGCGAGCGCCTCGACGACTACACACTTGAGCTGCAGCGACACGGCATGGAGTCCGTGGAGCGCGAAGTGCGCTGGCTGAACGAGCTCATCGAGAGCGAGCGGTCGGGACGGGATCAGCGACGATCCTCGCCCGAGGGCTCAGCTCAGCAGAAGACCGCAGGAGAGCCTGACGGCCTGCCCCGGCGGGGAGACAACCCGCCGGATCCGTCCGGCGACACCGCCAAGTGAGTTCACCGCAGATCCGCGGCGGGCTCATCAGAAACATCCATTACACACAGGGAGCAACCGGAATGGGTTCGGTTCGCGTAGCCATCGTCGGCGTGGGCAACTGCGCCGCCTCGCTGGTCCAGGGCGTCGAGTACTACAAGGACGCCGATCCGGCCGGCAAGGTGCCCGGTCTGATGCACGTCCAGTTCGGCGAGTACCACGTGCGGGACGTCGAGTTCGTCGCCGCCTTCGACGTCGACGCGAAGAAGGTCGGCCTGGACCTCTCGGACGCCATCGGCGCGAGCGAGAACAACACCATCAAGCTCTGCGACGTGCCGAACACCGGTGTCACCGTCCAGCGCGGCCACACCCACGACGGTCTCGGCAAGTACTACCGCCAGACCATCGAGGAGTCGGCCGAGGCCCCCGTCGACATCGTCCAGGTCCTCAAGGACCGCAAGGTCGACGTCCTCGTCTGCTACCTCCCGGTGGGTTCCGAGGTAGCCGCGAAGTTCTACGCCCAGTGCGCCATCGACGCCAAGGTCGCGTTCGTCAACGCCCTTCCGGTCTTCATCGCCGGCACCAAGGAGTGGGCGGACAAGTTCACCGAGGCCGGTGTCCCGATCGTCGGCGACGACATCAAGTCGCAGGTCGGCGCCACCATCACGCACCGCGTGATGGCGAAGCTCTTCGAGGACCGGGGTGTCATCCTGGACCGCACGATGCAGCTGAACGTCGGCGGCAACATGGACTTCAAGAACATGCTCGAGCGTGAGCGCCTGGAGTCCAAGAAGATCTCCAAGACGCAGGCCGTCACCTCGCAGATCCGTGACCGCGAGCTCGGTGCGGACAACGTCCACATCGGCCCCTCGGACTACGTGGCCTGGCTGGACGACCGCAAGTGGGCGTACGTGCGCCTCGAGGGCCGCGCCTTCGGTGACGTTCCGCTGAACCTGGAGTACAAGCTCGAGGTCTGGGACTCCCCGAACTCGGCCGGTGTCATCATCGACGCCGTCCGTGCCGCGAAGATCGCCAAGGACCGCGGCATCGGTGGCCCGATCCTCTCGGCTTCCTCCTACTTCATGAAGTCCCCGCCGGTTCAGTACTTCGACGACGAGGCCCGCGAGAACGTCGAGAAGTTCATCCGCGGTGAGGTCTCCAACTGACTCACCTGAGTCAGCAGGACAGGTGAGGTGCGGCAACGCTTCTCCACTGCCGCACCGTTGAGGGTCCCCGGGCAATCCGCCCGGGGACCCTCGCCGTGTGTGACCCTTGCTCCCATGCCCGTCGTGCGTGACCTGCGCGTACTCCTGCGCCTTCGGAACTTCCGCCGCCTGCTGGCCGTGCGGATCCTGTCCCAGTCGGCCGACGGCGTCTATCAGGTGGCCCTGGCCGCGCACGTGGTCTTCGCACCGGAGAAGCAGGCTTCCGCGGGTGCCATCGCCTCCGCGATGGCCGTGCTCCTGCTCCCCTACTCGCTCATCGGCCCGTTCGCGGGCGTACTGCTGGACCGCTGGCCCCGGCGCCAGGTCTTCCTCTACGGCAACCTGCTGCGCTCCGCGCTCGCCTGCTGCACCGCGCTCCTGATCCTCGGGGCGGCTCCCGTCTGGCTCTTCTACGCCTCCGCGCTCTGCGTCACCGCGGTCAACCGATTCGTCCTCGCCGGCCTCTCCGCCGTGCTGCCACGCGTGGTCGACCGGAAGCACCTGGTGCTCGCCAACTCGTTGTCACCGACCGCGGGCACTCTCGCCGCGACGGCGGGCGGCGGCCTCGCCTTCGTGGTGCGACTGCTGCTGGCGGACTCCGACGCCGTGGTGGTGCTGCTGGGCGCGGCGCTCTACCTCGCCTCGGCGCTGGCCACGCTGAGCCTGGCGTCGGGGCTCCTCGGGCCGGACCGCGATGTCGGCCGGGTACCGCTACGGGCGGCGCTCGCCACCGCAGCGGACGGACTCCTCGACGGGCTGCGGCACTTGGCGGAGCACAGGAGCGCCTCCCGGGCGCTGACCGCGATGACGGTGATCCGCTTCTGTTACGGGGCACTGACCGTCATGGTCCTGATGCTCTGCCGGTACGCCTGGACGGACAACGAGGACGACGGGCTGGCCCTGCTCGGTATGGCGGTGGTGGTGTCCGGTGCCGGCTTCTTCGCGGCGGCTGTACTGACCCCGTGGGCCGCGGCGCGGCTCGGGCGGTTCCGCTGGATGGTGGTGTGCGCGGGGGCCGCCGCGGTCCTCGAACCGGCCCTGGGCCTGTGGTTCGCTCCTGCGCCTATGCTCGTGGCGGCGTTCGTCCTCGGACTCGTCACCCAGGGAGCGAAGATCGCCACGGACACCGTGGTACAGACCGCTGTGGACGACGTCTACCGGGGCAGAGCCTTCTCGTTCTACGACGTGCTGTACAACGTCGCCTTCGTCGCCGCCGCCGCAGCGGCCGCGCTGATACTGCCTCCCGACGGGCGGTCTGCAGCGCTCGTGATCGGTGTGGCGGTGCTCTACGCAGCCACTGCCCTGTACCTGGCGCATTGGAGTCGGGGCGGGGATGTCCTATAGCGTGCCCGCGTCAAACAGAACACACGAATCACGGGGGCATTCAGATGACATACCCACCACAGCCGGGCAACGGTCCATACGGTCAGCAGCCGGCTCAGCCCTACCCGCCGCAGCAGGGCGGATACGGCTACCCGCCGCAACAGCCGCAGCAGGGGTGGGGCGGCCCCCAGCAGCCCTACCCTCCGCACCAGGGCCAGCAGCCGCAGGGGTGGAGCGGCCCTCAGGGACCCCAGGGACCTTCGCAGCCGTCGGGCGGCAGGAAGGCGTTCCTCGCCACGCGCAACATCATCATCATCGTCGTGGGCCTCGTCGTGCTCGTCGGGCTGAAGTTCGGCTGGACCGAGATATTCGAGTCCGACGCCAAGGCTGCTTCGGTGGGTGACTGCCTGGAGAACAAGGGCACCAACTTCAACCCGGACATGGAGTCCGCCGACTGCGGCTCGTCCGCTGCGGAGTACAAGGTCGCAGAGGTGCACGACAACGCGACCGACACGGACCTGTGCGACGCGGAGAAGTACGTCGCCTACACCGAGAGCTCGGGGCGCCGTAACAGCCGGAGCAGCGTGGTGCTCTGCCTGACGCCGCTCAAGACGGCCAACTGAACTTCTGTTCCACTCGGAACGTCGACCGAGGGGCGTTGTTTCACGTGAAACAACGCCCCTCGGCGTATGCGTCGGGGGGCGCTTTTTAAACAGTAAAATATGGCCCGCCGCGCAAAACCCGCACCGGGGAGACACACCGGGGCCGCCCCCCCCACAGAGA